>JBATQJ010000162.1:0-49336 GCA_049291975.1 Scrofimicrobium sp. | reverse complement strand
GTTCATGGCCTCCACCATGTTCGCCTGGTCACTCTCTCCTTTAGCGCGGAGTGCTTCGATTACCTGTTCTTTTGAGGACCCGGCGGGCATGTGCTGTCCGATAGCGCCAGCGACAATCAGGTTGGTCGCTTGCCCGAGGATCCGAGGAGCGGCCACCGATGCGACAACTGAAAGCACCGAAGCAACTGAAACTCCAAGAACCAGCCACTTATAGTCGGAGACTAGGCCTAGAACGCGCGAAAGTGTCCCTTTAAAGTCCTTGGCCTTGGTGCCGCCCTGGCCGCCGCGTCCGCGCCCGCCACCTGCGTGAGGTCCACTCATGCCGCCGCCTCCCCTGATTCCTGGGAGTCCACAATCTGCTGGTACGTTGGGCACTCCTGGAGAAGCTCACTGTGAGTCCCCCGCCCGACGATGTGCCCGTCTTCAAGAACGAGGATTTGGTTTGCGTGGCGGATTGTCGCTACACGTTGGCCAACGATTAGTACTGCCGCATCCCCGACGTAGTCTCGTAGAGAGTTGCGGATCTGCGCATCGGTCGCGTAATCCAGTGCGCTGAAGGAGTCGTCAAAGATATAGAGGTCGGCCTCGCGGTACAGGGCTCTTGCCATTGTGAGTCGCTGACGTTGACCCCCGGAGAAGTTCTTCCCTCCCGCTTCAACTGCGTGGTTCACGCCTCCGTCGAGGTTCGCGACAAACTCAACTGAAGCTGATCCCTCTAGGCTTCGGTCGACTCGGGCCCGTTGCTGACCGTCCGGTTCTTCAACCCCCGAAACTGTCGAGGCCACCGTCCCGCTAAACAGGTACGAGGTCTGTGGGACAAATCCAATGCGTCCGCGAAGTTCAAGCGGATCGATTTGGCGAATGTCGATTCCGCTCGCGAGTACCTTCCCGGAACTGGGGTCCATCAGCCGTGGGAACAGGTTTGCAAGCGTCGATTTTCCCGAACCGGTCGCCCCGATTACGGCCGTGGTTGTGCCAGGTTCCAGCACGACATTAATGTCCTGCAGAACCGGCTCCTCGGCCCCCGGATACTGCACTGTTGCGTCCGCCAGTGCAAAGGTCAACGGGGTGTCGGGAAGAGTTACACGGACATCCTTGGGTGCCGTGACCACCGATGAGTCTTTTTCAAGCACGTCATTGATGCGCCGTGCGGTCACTGAGGCTCGTGGAAGCATGAAGAACATCATGGCCGCCATCATTACCGCGTTGAAGATGATGAACAGGTAGGAAATGTAGGCGAAAAGCGTTCCAACCTCCATATCTCCTGCGTCGATTAGGTGGCCGCCAAACCAGAGCACCGCAGTTGAGCCGGCAGATGCGACCAGTTGAAGCAGTGGAAACAACACTGCGAAGACTGCCCCGACACGTAGCGCCACCTTTTTCAGAGCGGTGTTCGCGTCGGTGTAACGGTCCTCAAACTCGTCTTCACGATTGAAGGCTCGAATGACACGGATGCCCGTCAGTTCCTCGCGTAGGACAGTGTTCATTCGGTCGAGGCGTTCCTGCTGAGTGAGGAACAGCGGGTTCAGGATCCGAAACGCAATAACGACGATTACTGCTGTGAGCGGCACAATCACCGCGAGCACCCACGCAAGGCGCAGGTTGAGCCGCAGCGCCATAACGACGCCGCCAACTCCCATGATCGGTGCGGTGATCATGAAGTTGAAGATCATCAGAACCACCATCTGGATCTGCTGAACGTCGTTGGTTGCGCGAGTTATCAGTGTTGGTGCGCCAAAATCGTGGACTTCGCGCGCCGACAGTTCTTGAACGTGATCAAAGACCCGACTGCGGAGATAGGCCCCTAAGCCCATTGCAATTCTTGCGGCGTAGTAGACCGCGAAACCCGCAGCTATTCCTTGAACTGCCGAGATCGCCAGCATGACCGCACCCAAGCGCCAAACGGTGGCTACGTCACCGACCATCACGCCCTCGTTGATGATCTCCGCGTTCATGTCCGGCAGGGCCAGCGCGCCAACCGTTGCAACCAGTTGAAGCAGGATCACCAAAATCACGGCGCCCCAGTGCCGCCGAAGATAAGGCGACGAGACTCTCCAGATCATTGTGTCCTCCCCTTACCCTGAGATTGAATGTGTTGCGGGAAAAGGCTACGCGAGCTCACCGACATTTGAGACCCGCTAGTGCCCGAACACACTCAGTCCTTTAGGAAAGCCAGTAAACACCCAGAGCCCTTGAAAGCATAGGGGTGTCCTCCACATGACTCATTTCCCTCGCCGAGTGCATGGATAAAAGAGGAATGCCGACATCGACGGTGGTTATACCGAGCGCGATAGAAATGGCCGGACCGATCGTCGATCCCGAGCGCATCGAACTCTCGGAAACGAAGTGCTGCGACTCGAACCCCGCACGCTGGCATATCGATTCCCACATTGCGCTACCGGGGGCAGAGGTGGCGTAGTTCTGGTCGGCGTCAACCTTAAGGATTGGGCCGCGCCCCATCATCGGTCGGGTGTCCGGATCATGCTTTCCCGGGTAGGCCGGATGAACGGAGTGCGAGGCGTCCGCTGAAATAACCGAGCTACGCGCGAGCATTTGCTCGAACTCTTCTTCCCCAAGTCCGAGAGCTCCAGCGATCCTCCTAAGAGAAGAGCGTAGCAGGGGACCGCGAGCGCCCGTTGCGCTCGCCGAACCTACTTCCTCGTGATCGAAGACAACGAAGACAGGGATGCGTGCCGGATCAGATAGTTCATCAGGCTCAAGACCGGCAAACGCCTGCAATCCCGCGAATGTCGAGGAAAGATTGTCCTGGCGCGCTGCCGCAACGAACTGCTTCTTCGAGCCAAAACGCTCACCGGGCTGGCTGGGGTAGAGAAACAGGTCGAAAGCGGCGATGGCGTTCTGGTCTTCGAGACCCGCGGTTTCCGCGACCAGGTCCAGGATCTTCGCTTCGGGATCATCGACGGTCCAGACAGGTTGCATGTGCTGTTGAGCGTCAAGCCTAACTCCCTCGGCATTGACACTGCGGTCGAGGTGAGGAGCCAGCTGGCTCACCCGGGCGATGGAATCAGTTCGAACCAGGTGAGTGAGCCCCTCTCTGTCGACGATCTGTCCGGCAAGAAGAAGCTCACGGTCTAACCATGAGTTGTACAGGGGTCCGCCGTAGACCTCGACCATCAGTTGGCCCCACCCGTCGGGACTGGTCCGCTGCGGAGTCGGCTTGAGTTTGAGGCTGGGGGAGTCGGAGTGGGTACCCACGATGGCAAAAGAGGGGGCGGCGCCGCGTACGGCCTCAGTCCCCGGGGTTATCCAGGCGAAGAGTGCGCCCTGCTCGGTAAAGAAGTACTTTCCCGGTTCCGCCGGCCAGGGATCAGTGCGGACGACGCGAGTGTAGCCCGCAGATTCCAGAGTGATGGAGGCCGTATCTACGGCGTGATACGGCGAGGGTGACTTGGAAAGATAGTCCAGGTACTCGGAAGCAAAGGATTCAGTAGTGTCGCTCATACCTGGTAACGGTAGATGTTTGTCTCTCTCGGCTCGAATCCACATCGTACATAGAGACGGTTTGCCGCCTCCCGGTGGGGGCGCGAGGTGAGATCGACGGTCTTCAGTCCGATTTCGCGTGCCTTGTCTAGGGCCGCTTCAACCAGAGCCTGTCCGCCACCCTGTCCGCGGGCTGCCTCGTCTACCACCACGTCCTCAACCCATCCTCGACCACCCGTCGGGATGATGAATGTTGCCAGTGAGAGCATGCCCAGGATGGCACCATCTGTCTCGCCCCTGAAAATGAATAGGTAGACGCTCTTCTGGTCCACGAGACCTTTCAACTCTGCCTCAGTGAGTGGCGGGGCTGATCGGGATAGCTGGGGGATGAGGTCCTCCATTGCCTTCAGTAGTTCGTCGCTGGTTTCGGTAACTAGTTCAACTGGCATGGGATCTTCCTCCTCAGTGGAACCCCATACTATCTATCCGCATTTGACCTGTCACAACATGTCCAGTTGACGTAGAGGTTTCGATTAGGTAACTTTCTTTACGAAATACCAAAGAGGGTGTTTTTGATCGCGTACTCTGACGAATGACACTCACCCAAGGAGTGCGTCAAAGAGTGCTTCGACGCTCAAATGCGCAAGACTCGTAAACCAAGGAAGGACCGAGTAAATGACTCAAAGCACGAAGCGGCGCAAGGTAACTGCGCTGATGGCTGCTGCTGCGGGCATCGCACTGGTCGCCGGCTGTTCTAGCGGTGGCGACAAGACTCCCGCATCCGGAGATGAGGGCACTGCTGACGGGGGCACCACGGAGTCCTCGACCGGCAAGGACACCCTCGTCATCTTTGCTGGTTCGCAGACCCCGATCCTGGCGAACTTCAACCCCTATTCGCCGACACTGCTTCACGCAACGCAGGGTCCCGTATATGAAATGCTGATGCTGTTCAACAAGGCAGCTGACACCCCTCCAACTCCGATGCTTGCGACCGAAGCAACATGGAACGAGGACGGCACCGAACTGACCGTCAAGCTCCGTGAGGGCGTCAAGTGGTCAGATGGTGAGGATTTCACCGCTGACGACGTGGTCTACTCGCTGACCAATGACCTGGTGAAGGCGTCCTACGTTGACACCGTTGAAAAGGTAAGCGATCACGAGGTCATCGTGAAGACGAACGAGCCTTCGTTCGTGAACGAGTTCTCGATTCTGCAGACCTTCATAGTCCCTGAGCACATCTACGGTCAGAAGACCTCTGATGAACTGCTTGAGTGGACCGACCCCGAGCCCGTTGGTACCGGCCCCTACACGGTTGCTTCGGTTTCTGAGGCTGTTTACACCCTCGATGCGAACCCGAACTACTGGGGCGGCGAGCCAGCTGTGAAGCACCTGCGCTACCTGGGCATCGACGCTAACGGTTCGGCTGAGGACATGCTGCGTTCCGGTGACGTCGACTGGATGTCACTGTTCGTTCCTGATCCCGACTCGATCGACATGGGGTACATCAACACTCCAATTGACCCGACCGTTCTGTACACCTGCTCCAACGCTGATCTAGGTTGCCAGGGACCCCAGACTGAGGTTGCCGTTCGCCAGGCTCTGAGCGCGGCTCTCGACCGCAGTGCAATCAACGAGAAGGCTTTCGTTGGTCTGACCAAGGAAATCTCACCGACCTATGCTCTGCTCGGTCGTGATGACAAGTGGATCGCCCCGGGCCAGTCCACTGAGCCGATTGCTCAGTCCGCTGACATCGACGGCGCAAAGAAGATCCTTGAGGATGCCGGATACACCCTCGGCACCGATGGAATCTACGAAAAGGACGGACAGAAGCTGTCGATGACAGTCACCTCCGTTGATGGTTGGTCCGACTACAACGACGCTGGCCGTCTGATCGAGGAGCAGGCAAAGGAAGCTGGCATTGAGGTCATCGCCTCCACCGTTTCGTGGAACGAGTTCTCTGATGCCCGCCAGTCCGGCAACTACCAGTTGATCATTGGCGGCATGATTGGAACCTCGACGGCCGATCCCTACATGATCTACCACGACTGGTTCACCTCTGATGAGACCGCTGCGGTTGGCGAACAGCTTCCGGTTGGCGGCTGGGGCATCGCTCGTTACTCGAACCCTGACGTTGACGCTGCGGTCAAGGCCGCATCTGAGACCAACGATGACGCTGTGAAACTAGAGCAGTACGGAATCATCCAAGAGGCCATCGTTCGCGATATGCCCTACATTCCTCTGCTGATCAACGCCACCCAGACCTTCACGAACGCGAAGGACTTCACCGGTTGGCCGACCGACTCCGATCTGTATGCCTTCCCGCCATCGTGGGGCTCGGGCTCAGCAGGTCTGATTCTGTCCAAGATCACCCCGGCAGAGTAGTCTGACAGGGTTGCTTGCAACCCTGATATTCGGAAGGAAATTCCTATGGTCCGAAGAGGAGCCGCACGGCTTTGGGGGGTTGAGGCATGAAGTTCTATGCCAGAAGACTCGCTTTCTACCTCGTTACGTTGTGGGCAGCGATCTCGTTCAACTTCTTCATTCCCCGCTTGCTACCGGGTAATCCAGCCGACATTCTGTTGGCGAAGATGGCCCGCAATGGTGAAGTTCCGCCCGCTGTCGAGCGGAACGTGCGGCTCCTCCTCGGAGGAAATCCTGACGAGTCCATGTGGACCCAGTACATCGATTACTGGAAGAGCCTGTTACAAGGCAACCTGGGTGTTTCGATCACGAAGTATCCGACACCCGTAACCAGCCTGATTGGGGCCGCACTTCCGTGGACCCTGGGACTGGTTGGCACCGCCACCATCATCGCCGCCATACTTGGCGTCGGTCTTGGTGCATGGGCCGGCTGGAAGCGCGGAACCTGGGTGGACAACCTGGTTCCGGCTTCGACCCTTCTTCAGTCACTTCCCTACTTCTGGGTGGCTATCCTTCTTGCATTCCTCTTCTCGGTGCAGTTCAAGGTCTTCCCCCGAATAGGTGGGTATGACGTCTTTACATACGACGCACCCGAGTTATCTTGGGGCTTCGCGGCCTCTGTAATCAAACATGCGACACTGCCCGCGCTAACGATCGTCATTTCTGCCTTCGGCGGCTGGATGCTCGGAATGCGCAACATGATGGTTTCGACCCTCTCTGAGGACTACATAACGACAGCCGAAGCCAAGGGATTGCGGCCCCGTCGAATCTTCATGACGTACGCGACCCGTAACGCGGTGCTTCCCTCGATCGCGGGCTTTGCGGTTTCCCTGGGATTCGTTGTTGCCGGATCGATTGTCATGGAACAGGTCTTCACCTATCCCGGCATCGGAAAGCTGATGATTACCGCAGTGCAGGGCAACGACTACGCGCTGATGCAGGGCGTGTTCCTGGTGATCACGCTGGCCGTCCTTTCCGCCAACCTGCTTATGGATCTGTTCTACGGATTCGTTGACCCGAGAGTGAGGTCCCGTGGCTGATAAGAATCGAGACGACCTCACCGATATGTCCAGCGACGACGCGATCTCAGATCTGACACCCGACCAGGTGGCGGCAGATGAAATGCTCGCCTCGAAAGAGGTAGATTTCGACGACGCACACTCGGATTTTGACGAGGACCCGACCCTCGCCGGCAACGCGGACTTCGTGGCACAAGAGATCGCTGGTTTTGATGACGGAACCGCTCCGGACAACCCGACCGAACTGCAGGAAGAGGAAAGCACCGCACTGCAACATGCCGAGGCGGTAGACATCCCGGTGAATGCTCCTGTGCTTACCGAGGCGCACAAGCCGAAGAAGCGGAAGTCGCAGTTCATTCCCCCGATCACCCCAAAACTGGTCATTGGACTGACGCTGGTACTCGGAATCATTCTCTTCGCGATCCTGGCTCCCATATTCAGTTTGAATCCGGCGTACTCCGGATATCCCTCGTTCCTCCCCCCAGGCGGCGAACACCTCCTCGGCACAACCAAGCTGGGGCGTGACGTTTTCGCCCAGTTGGCAATTGGCGGACGAGGATCACTCCAGGTGGGTCTTATCGCCGGCGGTATCGCCCTGACAATGTCGCTGATATTCGGAATCGTCTCCGGATACGTTGGCGGGTGGACGGACGAGGCCCTCTCGTTGGTAACTAACGTCATGCTGGTCATCCCGGGTCTACCGCTGATGATCGTCGTTGCCTCTTACGCCCAGCAGCGCTCAATGATGCTGGTCGCCCTGATCCTTGGTTTCACCAGCTGGGCAGGCTCGGCCGTCGTGCTTCGTGCCCAGGCTCGCTCTCTGCGCACCAGGGATTACGTTGCGGCTTCCAAGGTCGCGGGCGAGGGACCACTACGGATTATCACCGTTGAGATCCTCCCCAATCTTCTGCCATTGCTCGCCGCGCAGTTCATCGGCTCTGTAGTTGCCGCAATCCTCGGTGAAGCGGGGCTGTCTTACCTGGGTCTTGGCCCGAATGGGATCATCACCTGGGGCACCATGCTCAACGAAGCCCAGGTTGGTAACGCACTGCAGGCGGGAGCCTGGTGGTGGTTCGTTCCGCCGGGCCTGATGATCGCCCTGTTCGGCACCGGTCTGTCGCTCATTAACTTCTCGATTGACGAGATCATCAATCCGAAGCTGAAGGCCGCTCCTCTTGCGGAAAAGAGAGTCCGTCAGGCAAAGAAGGCAGAGCGCAAGGCTCGCCGCGCCGCGAAGGCAGGAGCTTAGGTCCGATGGCTACTGAGAACACACCAGAAAAGAAGACCACTACCGCTGTCGTGCAGAACGAGCAGTTTGAGGCTACGGTAAAAGTAGGCGACGCCTCCAGGCCTGTAGCTGACCTCGCCGCGTACATGGCGAAACAGACCCCGGTTGTCGAAGCCAAGGGAATGACCATCAACTACGAAGTCGACCCGCCGGTTCACGCCGTCGTCGACGTTGACCTCACCGTCAACCGCGGCGAGATTGTCGGGTTAGCCGGTGAGTCCGGTTGCGGCAAAACGACTTTGGCATACGGAATCAATCGACTCTTGAAGCCGCCAGCGCTTCTGGTCGGAGGCGAGGTCACTTTCCACGACGCCTCCGGAACGGACATCGACGTCATCGCCTTGAAGGGTGACGAGCTTCGTATGTTCCGTTGGGACAAGGTTTCGATGGTGTTCCAGGGGGCGATGAACTCCTTGAATCCGGTCATCTCCATTCGTAAGCAGCTCTACGACGTCTTCACCACGCACCGCCCGGGCATGACTAAGCGTCAGATGAATGACCGATGCGTCGAGCTATTTGAACTGGTCGGGGTTGACCCGAATCGGCTTGATTCGTTCGCGCACGAACTGTCAGGCGGCATGCGCCAACGCGTAATGATCGCGATGGCTTTGGCCCTCAGCCCGCAACTGATGATCATGGACGAACCAACCACGGCGCTCGACGTCGTGGTTCAGCGTGGAATCTTGCGCGAGATCATGCGTCTTCGTGAACAGCTACAGTTCGCGGTCATTTTCATTACGCACGACCTCCCGTTGCTGCTTGAAATCTCAGACCGCATCGCGATCATGCTCCGCGGGGAGATCATCGAAATGAACTTGGCCGAGAACATCCTCCACCACCCGCAGGAGGAGTACACGAAGAAGCTTCTGGGATCCTTCCCAAGCCTGATGGGCGAACGAGGCTCCTTCGTGCGTACGGGAGAGGACAGCTAGTGGCAGGTCAACTTGAGGTAAAGGACCTCACCAAGGTCTACAAGATCCGTAAGGGTTTCAAGTCCACCGATCTGGTCGCGGTAAACAAGGTTAACTTCACCCTTGAGCAGGGAAAAACAATCGCGCTGGTTGGTGAGTCCGGCTCAGGTAAGTCGACCGTTGCAAAGATGCTCTGCCTGCTTGAGAAGCCAACCTCCGGCCAGATTCTGCTGGATGATCACCCAATCCCGCACGGATCGCGGGCAGTCAAGCACTACCGCAGCGACCTTCAGATGGTCTTCCAAGACCCCTTCGCTTCGCTGAACCCGTTCCACACGGTTCGTCACACGATTGAGCGTCCCCTCCGACTCCACAAGCGTGCCAAGAACAGCGCCGGGTACGAGGAGTTGGTTCTCGAACTACTCGACCGTGTTCGACTGACTCCGGCCGAGGTCTTTGCCGAGAAGAAACCCCACGAGATGTCTGGTGGTCAGCGTCAGCGTGTCGCGATCGCCCGTGCACTCGCTCCGGGTGCCCGATTTCTGGTTGCCGACGAGCCGGTATCCATGCTTGACGTTTCGATCCGCCTCGGTGTGCTGAACCTACTCGCCAGGTTGCAGAGAGAAGAGCACCTCGGCGTCCTCTACATCACCCATGACCTTGCTACCGCCCGCCACTTCTCTGACGAGATTCTGGTTATGTTCCGCGGCAACATCGTTGAGCGCGGACCTTCGGACCAGGTGATCCTCAACCCGCAACACGAATACACCAAGCTTTTGCTCTCGGCCGCCCCGAATCCGGATAACCAGGGCAAACTACGAGACTCGGTGCGCCGTGAGCTTGAGGAAGCATTGGCCGAGGAGAAGGCTCACCGCGACCGCTTCGGTACCGACGAGCTTGCCCAACAGGTCACCGGCAAGTCCGCTAAGTAGTGGGGCCGGACGATAGGCCAACAACTGAGGAGCGCGGCAGACCATGGATCAAGACATCGCGCTCCTTGAGCGGGCTCTTGAGCAGCTTCCCGATTGGCCTATCGAGAAGGTCGTGGGACAGCTGTTTTCGCTGGCTGTCGGCTCACACTCGAATGGCACCGAGGCGTTTTGGGATGATCCGCAGACGGTCCTGTCTCTGGTGCGGAAGTACCAGGTCGGCGGTATCTGCTACTACACGGTTGGTGACGACGGCACCGATCCACGTGTAACCACAGAGATAGCCCGGCAGTTTCAGAGCAGTGTTGAACTGCCCCTGCTGTTCGCCGCAGACCAGGAGGGTGGGATGATTTCCCGCGTCCGCGAGCCAGCGCTTCGGATGCCTTCCGCAATGGCTCAGAGCGCAACAGCCGACTGGGAACTGATCGAACACTTGGCCGAACTGGGTGGCGGAGACCTCCGTCGAGCCGGGTTCAACTTCGCCTATGCTCCCGTTGCAGACGTCAACACGGAACCAGCGAACCCCGTGATCGGCGTTCGTTCCCCCAGTTCTTCTCCCAAAGTGGTGGGACGTTTTGACGTGGCGGTGGTGCGGGGACTGGAGAAGACCGGAGTGGCTTCCTGCCTCAAACACTTCCCCGGGCACGGTAACACCAATGTTGACTCTCACGTTGGCCTCCCGGTCCTGACCACAACGAAGGAAGAATGGGAACAGACCGAAGCGGTTCCGTTCAAGGCAGGAATCCATGCTGGTGCTGACTCCGTCATGATGGGCCACCTGGTCGTCCCTGGACTTGATCCCAGCGGGGTCCCAGCCACTTTCTCAAGGCCAATAGTCACCGGATTACTCCGGGAACATCTCGGTTTCGAGGGCGTCATCGTCACGGATGCCTTGGACATGGCGGGCGCCGGCCACCCCGGCGGATCAGCGGGTGCCTGCGTGGACGCGCTACTTGCGGGCAACGACCAGCTCCTCATGCCCCTCGTCCCCGAAGAGGGAATTGAGGGAGTGATCGCCGCCGTCCAAGAGGGTCGTCTTGATGTCGCGAGACTCAGAGATTCTGCGCGCCGCATCCTGAAGCTGAAGCTGAAACTGGCCCGAAAGTGGGACGAACTGGAGTGCGTCGGTGCACATGCTAACGCGACCGTTCTGGAGTGGAAGAGCGCATCTCAGACAGACGCCGATTTGGTCTCTGATGTGTTCGCCCGTGCCCTAACCTGGCGCGATCCAAATCTATCTTGGACCGTTCCCTCTGACCGGTTGATCTCCATCGTCGCCGATATCGGTCCGCCCGATTACCGACGAGGCTCTGTTGACTTCGCGCCCGTGCTGCAACGAGCCCTCGCGAACGAGGGCATCCCGGCCCGGGTAGCTACCGCCGACGAGGTGGGACGGGGAACGACAGACGGACCAACGATTCTGATCTCTCGTAACGCTTCGCTAGACGTTGAATCTGCCGACTTGATCCGGCAGCTCGCACCGCATGCT
This sequence comes from Scrofimicrobium sp., assembly GCA_049291975.1. Classification (GTDB taxonomy): domain Bacteria; phylum Actinomycetota; class Actinomycetes; order Actinomycetales; family Actinomycetaceae; genus Scrofimicrobium. The sequence continues at coordinate 37,838 of JBATQJ010000162.1, read as the reverse complement.
GACCTGGTGATTGCCACCAGGTCCCCGTATGACGCATCGCTTGTCCCCGAGGACCTTCCGATGCTTCTGGTATACGGCGACATCGCTCCCGCGATTCCTGCGCTGACCAGAGCGCTTCTGACCGGCACGGCACCAGGAATTCTTCCCGTTGACCTCGTCGACAGTCAGGGCCAGGTTCGTTGGCCCCGCAGGGTCAAGTGAATCGGTTGCAGCCTTGAACATATATTGGGCAAGCTAAACCCTGTCCGCGGGAATTCTGTACCCGGATCTGCTGGCTCGTGCCGCAAGCTCGGCTCGGTTCTTGCACCCGGTCTTCTCAAGTAGCTGAGACACGTAGTTGCGCACCGAACTGTCGGACAGCGCGAGCTTATCGGCGATTACTTTGTTTGGCTGTCCCAGCATTAGCTCATTCAACACTTGTTGCAGATAGTCGGGTAGCGCCTCCACCTTCTGACGGAGCTCAAGTTCTTCTTGCTTCGCGTTCCGGTTGAAGTATTCAAGCAGGATCTCGGTGGGGCGGTCCCCGAAGACGTGACCGCCTCGGTAGGCTCTCTTGATTCCATATACCAGCGCGTCAAAGGGCATGTCTTTTGTAAGGAAGCTCTTGGCGCCGACGGCGAGTGATCGCTCGAAGGAGCCCTCGTGCTCAAAGTTGGTGCACATTACAACCACGACATTTGGATAGTCCCGCCGGATTCGCTCGGCCGTCTCGATCCCGTTCATCCACGGCATTTCGACGTCGAGCAGGGCGAGGTCCACCTGATGTTCGGCGAGGACCTGCATTACTTCGACTCCCGAGTCGACGGCTGCTATCAACTTGATTCCCGGTTCTCTGTTGAACAGGGTGGTGAATGCTTCAAGGATTATCTCGTCGTCGTCAGCGACCACCAGCCGAATCGGGGAATCAGAACGGCTATTTCCTGCTGGTTCCGGACTATTCATTCCATCTCCTCGTTTTGATGGTCGTCATGGCTCAAAGGCAACGTGAGGGCCATGAACCACTTGTGCCCCGCATCCCAGCTATGGAGGCTGCCGCCCTTTCGTTCAATCTCGGCTGTCAGGTTCCTCAGTCCGAAGTGTCCGGATAGAGGTTCGGGGCCCGCCCCGGCCGCCATCTCATTTATCAGTACTACAGACAACTCGCCGTCGTTCTCCGAGGCCTGAAGTTCGACGACACTTCGCGCTGGCGCGTACTTCAGTGCGTTTGTACTTCCCTCTAGCAGTGCCATGTTCACGATTCTCTGAATGTCAGAGTCCAACTTCAACCTACAAATGTAGGTATCTTCTACATCAAGAGTGATGTCTGCCTGACTCAAGATGGCCCTGCATTCATTTAGTGCTTCGGCCGTGCTTTGCCCGCCACCGACCTGGTTCTCATTCGTGCTGGTCGGCAGTTCGCGAAGCGTTTCCATCGCCTCCAGTGACAGTTGCTCAACCAGCTCCCATCGTTCGACATCTGTGGAGTCCTTGATACCGGCACGGCTCATTAGGGCAATTCTCGAGAGGTCGCGAACCACAGAGTCATGAAGCATGGCTCCCAACTCCTCCCGTGCCCTTTCAGAGGCTTGTCGGGCCGCGAGTTCAAGTTTGAGGGAGCGTGCTTGCTCGGCAGAGAGCTTCTTTCGGTAGAACTGCAGCAGTATCCCGCCGAAAACGGCGAACGCTCCGCCAGACAGGATTCCGGAAAGAGTGGGGATCGGCATCGTTGAGAACCATGTTTCTGTTCCCGCTACCACAACGAATCCCAGTGCTGAAGGCCAGTACCACCGTCGCGAAATCCAGTACGCGAGTATCAGATATTGACCAATCATTGGCGCGGCAACCGAGGTGGTGCTGACGCTCGCCAGAATCGCGATGACCATGAACACCAGTCCTCCGCCAGCCGGAAAGAAGCCAGCCAGTGCGACTGCCGTGCACATCACCAGAGTCCATGGGATAACGCTTGGGTCGTCGCTGCCGCGAACCCCGAACAGAGCGGGTAGCAACTCAATTAGGGCAAACAGAATCGAGGCAGAGGCAAAGACCGCCCGGTTCGACAGCGAGGTGGGCCGGGGGTGCAAGAGGTCAGAGAGGAACGAGTCCGCTTTCTGGTCTGATCTGCTCATTGCAGGAACCTCTGCCTCTCTATTAATGGACGTGTATCGATGGTCGTGTCTAATAAGTCTGCACCACCCACGGCTTCCCGCCCTAGGGACCGACGTTCGCACCTCAGTCTTGCGGTGACGTCATTGGGAGTGCGTGAACAACGGACAGCTGTCAGTGTTCCTCCGTGTGTCTAGATCGTCAGGGTGGGGTAGAAAGCCTGTGCAACGCCTCGCTCGTTTGAGATGCTAGGTGCATGACAAACGAAGCCATCCCCGCCGCAACTATTCCCGACCTCTTTCTTGAGGTTGCTCCCGGTTACAGTTACCCGGACCCCTACGACGCTCCACCACTCAAGTGGGGGATATTGGGTCCCGGGGGAATCGCGAGGAAGTTCGCGGATAACCTTCCCTCGTACTCGGGGCAGCGCGTTATCGCGGTTGGGTCGAGGAACGCGGAGCGAGCGGCCCAGTTCGCCTCCGAGTTCGGCATTGATCCGGCTCAAGCGTATGGGTCGTACGAGGAACTGGTAGCAGATCCCGAAGTGGACGCCGTCTACGTTGCCACCCCGCACATCCGACACAGGGAAGATGCGCTCCTGGCACTGCGCGCGGGAAAGCCGGTGCTGGTCGAGAAATCATTCGCTATGTCCGAGGAGCAGGCCAGAGAGGTTTTTGACGAGGCTGACGCTCGCGGTCTGTTCGCGATGGAGGCGATGTGGAGTAGGCACCTGCCGCACTACGCCTGGATCAGGGAGGTGTTGAAGGCGGGAAGCCTCGGTCCTCTTCGTTACTTCTCTGCCGATCATGGCCAGTCTTTGAGGAACGTTCCGCGTCTGGTTGAGCCCGAACTCGGGGGCGGGGCAATGCTGGACCTGGGCGTCTATCCTCTGCACTTCCAGCAGATGGTGTTGGGATATCCGGAGAAAATTCAGTCGGCGTCGAGGCTCTCTGAAAAACAGATCGACCTAAGCGACATGGTACTGAGTTCCTATCCTGGGGCCACTGCAGTCTCGACTTGCCAACTGGATTTGAGTACTCCGACAACCGGTGAGCTTGGCTTCGAGGGCGGAGGAATTCAGATGCGCACGAGGTTCTACACCCCCACATCTGTTGTCCTTGAGGTGAGTGAACTGGATCCGCAGACGATGGGAGTGGTTGGTACGAGGACCGAGACGTGGGACGCTACCGCTCCTGGCGGATTCCAGTACCAGGCGGCGGAAGCAGCGCGCTGCATCGCTGCCGGGAAGACACAGTCGGACGTAGTGCCGTGGTCTGCCACCCTGGATGTCCAGCGAATGATGGACTCGGTGCTGAAGGAAGCGGGATACATTGATCGTTAGCCCTTCTTGGGGGTTAGATGTCCCTTCTGGTTTGGTTGGACTCCGAGGGCTTCAACTAGTTCAATTGGGTCTGTGACCACTCCCGTGACGACTGAATCCACTGGTGCGACAAAGATCCCGGCCCTCGCCGAGTTGACGACTCTGAGAGTCGGCGGGAGCCCTCGTGCGTTTGCCTCGTTCGACAATGAGTCGCAGATCGTTGAGACGGTGCGCGAAGTTGATTCTGCCGGCGAACCACTACTGGTCCTGGGCGGCGGGTCGAATGTGGTTGTCGCGGACCAGGGCTTTCCAGGAACCGTCTTGTGTGACACCCGCCATGACATCAGGGTGGTTGATGACTCCGCCTGTGGCGGAACAACACTTCGCGTCTCGGCAGGAACCCCTTGGGATGACCTGGTCGCCTACACGATTGACCAGCATCTTGTGGGTCTGGAGGCTCTCTCAGGAATCCCGGGCTCTGCGGGGGCGGCACCGGTTCAGAACATCGGTGCTTACGGGCGCGAGGTGGCCGAGAATTTGGCAACGGTTCGCGCCTACGACCGGTTGACCGGTGAGATCAGGACGATTCCTCGGGCGACGTTGAAACTGGGATATCGCGATTCGCTTCTGAAGCAGTCATTCACTGATATGGACGCGGGTGGCGGACGGACGTGGGGGCCAACGGGCCGCTGGGTCGTCCTCGAAATCGACCTGCAACTGCAAGAGGGGGAACTGTCTGCTCCGGTGCGCTATCGGGAGTTGGCCAGTCGGCTCGGTGTCGATATCGGCGAGCGGGCAGATACGCGTGATGTTCGCCGGGCCGTCCTCGAACTGCGTCGCTCTAAGGGAATGGTTTTGAGCCCGGAGGACCACGACACCTGGTCGGCCGGATCGTTCTTCACCAATCCGATTTTGACCGAGGATCAGGCAGTTGAACTACTGCCCGAAGACGCCCCACGTTTTTCCGTCGAAAACCGTTCAATGGTGGCGCTGGCAAATCCGAATAGACCCGCACCGAAGGTTCCGGGAGTCGTGAAGACCTCCGCAGCGTGGCTCATCGATCACGCCGGATTTGATAAGGGGTGGAAGGTCGCTCCCGGCGCGCCGGCCTCCCTGTCAACAAAGCACGTTCTGGCGTTAACTAACCGCGGCGGGGCCGCCACTTCTGACATAGTGGAGTTGGCACGGGCCGTTCATGATGGAGTCTTGGGACGCTTCGGAATCAAGTTGGTTCCAGAGCCCATTTTTGTCGGAGTAGAGATGTAAGTTAGTGGACGCCCCCGCGCCCGAAGTATGAACCTAGAGAGGACCACTGAGATGGAGAAGATCAAAGTAGTCGGCCCTGTCGTCGACCTGGATGGCGACGAAATGACCAGGATTATTTGGCAGTTCATTAAGGATCGGCTGATCTTCCCCTACCTGGATATCGATCTGAAGTACTACGATCTTTCGATCCAGAACCGTGACGCCACTGATGACCAGGTGACGGTTGACGCGGCTGAGGCGATCAAGAAGTACGGGGTCGGGGTCAAGTGCGCGACGATTACCCCGGACGAGGCCCGGGTGGAAGAGTTCGGCCTGAAGAAGATGTGGCGTTCCCCGAACGGGACCATCCGTAACATTCTGGGCGGTGTGATCTTCCGCGAGCCGATCATTATCGACAACATTCCTCGCCTCGTCCCCTCCTGGACCAAGCCGATTGTCGTTGGCCGTCACGCTTTCGGCGACCAGTACCGCGCGACCGACTTCAAGGTTCCAACCGGCGGCACTGTGACTCTAACGTTTACTCCAAACGATGAGTCTGAGCCGATGGAGTTTGAGGTCGTGAAGATTCCCGAATCCGGCGGCGTCGTAATGGGGATGTATAACTTCAACGACTCAATCCGCGACTTCGCTCGCGCCTCATTCGCCTATGGCTTACAGCGCGGATTCCCCGTCTATATGTCGACTAAGAATACGATCCTCAAGGCCTACGACGGTCAGTTCAAGGACATCTTCCAAGAGGTCTTCGACACCGAGTTCAAGGAACAGTTCGAGACCGCAGGGCTAACCTATGAGCACCGTTTGATTGACGACATGGTTGCCTCGGCACTGAAATGGGAGGGCGGCTATGTCTGGGCGACAAAAAACTATGACGGAGATGTCCAGTCAGACATCGTGGCGCAAGGTTTCGGCTCGCTGGGTTTGATGACTTCTGTTCTGATGACTCCGGACGGCAAGACCGTTGAGGCCGAAGCCGCGCACGGCACCGTGACCCGTCACTACCGTCAACACCAGGCCGGAAAACCCACGTCTACTAACCCAATCGCTTCGATCTTCGCGTGGACGCGGGGGCTGGCACACAGGGCCAAGCTCGACCAGACGCCGGAGGTCGCTAAGTTCGCCGATACTCTTGAGGACGTTGTCATTAAGACTGTTGAGGGCGGAGCGATGACCAAAGACCTGGCGCTACTGGTTGGTCCGGACCAGCCATACCTGACGACTGAAGAGTTCCTAGCTGCACTGGACCAGAACCTGCAGGCGCGACTGGCCTAGAACGCGCTGGTTGACAGAAGAGTTTCCGTATCGACCGCCCTAACTTAAGGGGAATGAACGTGAATGACATCGACTTGAATCCGGATGCAACACAGATCGTTGAACCCGGAGTGATTGAAGGAGTGGACCCTTCCACCGGCGAGCCCTACCGCCTAGGCATGCTCACCTCCGGCGGGGATGCACCCGGGATGAATGCCGCGGTTCGTGCGGTTGTGCGTACAGCGCTCGCAGCGGGTGCGGTGCCCTTCGCAATCCTCGAAGGCTGGGAGGGTGCAATCCGTGGCGGGGACTCAATCCGCCAGATGGACTGGGGCTCGGTTAGCGCCATCCTCAACAGGGGCGGCACCGCGATTGGAACCGCGCGCAGTAACGATTTCCGTTTGTACGAGGGACGATTGACGGCGGTCGAGAACATGCTCGGTGCCGGAATTGATCGTCTGGTGGTCATCGGTGGCGACGGCTCTCTGTCTGGGGCCGACGAGCTTCGAGGCGAGTGGACCCAGATTCTCGGAGATTTGGTCGAGCAGGGGAGGATCACACAGGAGCTTGCTGACAGCCATCCCGAACTGACTCTGGTCGGACTGGTTGGCTCAATCGACAATGATCTGGTCGGCTCGGATATGACGATTGGGGCCGACACTGCCCTCGAACGAATCGTCACCGCGATGGACCAGCTCTCTTCGACCGCTGCGTCTCATCAGCGCACCTTCATCGTTGAGGTCATGGGTAGGCGTTGCGGATATCTGCCACTCATGGCCGCCGTTGCAGGTGGCGCCGATTATGTGTTCACACCGGAGTCTCCCGCAGGCCCCGGATGGGAAGACGAACTGTGCCAGAAGCTGGTTATGGGTCGCGAAGCCGGACGTCGTGAATCGATGGTTCTGGTTGCCGAGGGCGCTCTTGATACTGCGGGCAATCCCCTGACCAGTGCTGATATCGCCAATGCGATCAAGGACCGTTTGGGGGAAGACCCGAGGATCACGATTCTGGGTCACGTCCAGCGCGGTGGGGCGCCCTCGGCCTACGACCGCTGGATGTCAACCCTGCTCGGATACTGCGCGGTCCAGGAGATTCTCGATAGCGAACGCTACGGTGACGCGGTGATTCTTGGTGTTAGACGCAACCGGGTTTCCCGCCTGCCGATGGTTGAAACTATCAAGGACACTCGTGCCGTTGGGGCCCTGATCAAGGCTGGAGACTACGAAACGGCTCGCAAGGCTCGTGGAGCCTCGTACTACGACATGGGGGAGATCTACAAGATCCTCTCGGATCCGCCGACGCTTCATACTGATACGGACAAGTCTGTTCGGGTCGCGATCCTTCACTCCGGCGGTCTGGCACCCGGCATGAACACGGCAGCGCGGGCCACTGTCCGCATCGGACTGCACCACGGGTGGACCATGCTGGGCATCGAAGGTTCGTGGGAGGGACTCTCGGGCGGAGAGGTTCGTGAGCTTTCCTGGGACGACGTTGAGGGGTGGGCTTTTGACGGCGGTGCCACGCTCGGAACCCGTCGCCACATCCCTCAGACCGAGGAGTACTACGCACTTGGCCGGGCCATTGAGGAACACAGCATTGACGCACTGGTTGTGATCGGTGGCTACAGCGCCTACGACGCTGTCCGTGAGATGACAAAGGCGCGTTCGCATTTCCCGGCACTCGCTATTCCAACAATCCTTGTTCCTGCCTCCATCGATAACAACCTTCCTGGTACGGAGTTGTCGGTTGGTGCGGACACGGCGATTAACAATGCTGTGTGGGCGCTGGACCGAATCAAGGAATCAGCGGCGGCCTCCAGGCGCTGCTTCGTTGCGGAGACGATGGGACGCAAGTGCGGATACCTCGCCATGATGAGCGGAATGGCATCGGGTGCGGAGTACGTCTACCTAAATGAAGAGCCGTTGACTTTGGCGGGCCTCTCAAAGGACATTGACGCCTTGCGGAAGCAGTTCGAAGAGGGACGCCGCCTGTTCCTCGTTGTAATGAATGAAGAGACCTCGACTCACTATGACCGGGACTTCATCTCACGTGCCATTGAAGCAGCAGGTGAGGGACTGTTTGATGTTCGCGACTCTGCACTCGGATACATTCAACAGGGCGGGGCACCAACCGTGTTTGATCGCCTTCTGGCGACGCGCTTCGCCAACGGGGTGATCAGATACCTTGAGAAGGCCTTTGAGACTGGAGATAAGAGCGCCTCGTACATCGGCACCGGTCAGGACGGAATCAGGACTGAGCCGATCTCGCGGATGGAGGAGATCGTTGATGAGGCAGTTCGCAGGCCTAAGAATCAGTGGTGGCTTGCCCTGCAGAACGTAACCCAGACCGTGTCTCTTGAAGGGGCGGACATTCCGGTGGGACGCATTGACGTCCCCGCAGTTGAACCCGTCGTCCCACGAATTCAAGAACGCATTGACGAAGTAACCAGTACCCAGGAACAGAACTGAGGAGCAGAACAGATGGCTGACCTAACCGTCGCGATGGACCCTGAGCAGACGAAGGCATGGGGGAGGCTTGAGGAAATTGCCGGGCAGTTTGTCCCTGATCTTCCGGGTTGGTTCCAGGCGGATCCTTCCCGCGCTGCGGGACTGACCTACCAGGCTTGTGATCTGCACGTTGATCTGTCAAAAAACCTGCTGACCGACGAGGTGATCGGTCACCTTCTGCAACTCGCGGAAGAAACTGGAGTGCTTGACCGCCGTGACCAGATGTTCGCTGGCGAGCGTATCAATGTCACAGAGAACCGTTCTGTACTGCACACCGCCCTCCGCAGGCCGGAAGGCGAGACGCTGGATGTTGACGGCACTGACGTGGTTGAGCCGGTACACGAAGTGCTTCGGAGGATGTACGCGTTCGCAGATAAGGTTCGCGATGGAGAGTGGACCGGCGTCACCGGCAAGCCACTTACCTCGATTGTAAACATTGGAATTGGCGGATCAGACCTCGGCCCGGTAATGGTCTACGAAGCATTGAAACCGTACGTCAAGGAGGGGATGGAAGCCCGGTTCATCTCTAACATCGATCCGACGGACGCGGCGGAGAAGCTCAAAGGCTTGGACCCCGAGACGACCCTGGTGATTGTCACCTCGAAGACATTCACAACCCTGGAAACGCTGACAAACGCAAGGCTCGCGCGCACCTGGTTCCTGGAGGCGCTGGTCTCCGCCGGGGTGCTCGGTGCCACGGATACCCCCGAAGCGGCGGAGGCGGTCGAGAAGCATTTCGTCGCCGTGTCAACCGCGTTGGAAAAGGTCGCGGCGTTTGGAATTGATCCCTCGAACGCGTTTGGTTTCTGGGACTGGGTCGGGGGACGATACTCGGTTTCGTCGGCGGTGGGACTCTCCCTCGCAATAACTCTTGGACCAGAGAACTTCCAGGGGTTCCTTGATGGACTGAACGCGATGGACAGGCACTTTGTGCAGACCCCGGCGGAGCAGAACGTGCCGCTGCTAATGGGTCTGATGAACGTCTGGTACGTTAACTTCCTCGGGGCCGACTCGCACGCGGTGCTGCCGTATTCCCAGTACCTGCACCGGTTCCCGGCGTATCTGCAACAGATGACCATGGAATCAAACGGTAAGCGGGTGCGCTGGGACGGAACGGTCGTCAGTTACGACACCGGAGAGGTCTTCTGGGGTGAGCCGGGGACCAACGGTCAGCACGCGTTCTTCCAGTTGCTGCACCAGGGAACGCGCCTGATTCCCTCGGACTTCATTGCATTCGCGAACCCGCAGTGGCCGCTGAAGGATGGAGACGCGGACGTGCACGAACTATTCCTGTCGAACTTCTTTGCACAGACCAAGGCGCTGGCGTTCGGGAAGACCGAGGAACAGGTGCGGGCCGAAGGCACGCGTGAAGACCTGGTCTCGGCGCGAGTGTTTACGGGGAATCGCCCCTCGACTTCGATCATGGCACCGAAACTGACACCTTCGGTGCTGGGACAACTGGTGGCCCTCTACGAGCACCTGACGTTTGTGCAGGGTGCCGTGTGGGGGATCGACTCGTTCGACCAGTGGGGCGTGGAGTTGGGCAAGGTGCTAGCGGTGCAGATCTTGCCAGCGATTGAGGGGGATCAGGAAGTGCTGGACCAACAGGATCCCTCGACCCAGGAACTTATCAGGTACTACCGGGCGAACCGAAAGGGCTAGGGACCCGGAGAACGGGGACTTTAGGGTTAGTCCGTCCCCGGCGTTGACCAACTAGAATATGCACGTAGCAAGAATCGCAACCTCAATGAACCAGGAGTCATAGAACATGACCGAACCCCGCATTGTTACAGTCACTGGCGCTGCCGGAAACATCGGATACGCGATGCTGTTCCGCATCGCCTCGGGCCAACTGTTTGGCGATGGCGTTCCCGTGAAGCTTCACCTACTTGAGATCCCGCAGGCGGTGAAGGCAGCCGAGGGCACCGCAATGGAGCTTGATGACTGTGCGTTCCCGTTGCTGGACTCCGTTGAGGTTTTTGATGACGTCAACGCCGCATTTGAGGGCACGAATGTTGCTCTGTTGGTTGGTGCTCGTCCGCGCGGCGCAGGCATGGAGCGCGCCGACCTGCTCGCGGCCAACGCCGGCATCTTTGGCCCTCAGGGCAAGGCAATCAACGATCACGCTGCGGGCGACGTTCGCGTGCTGGTTGTGGGTAACCCCGCCAACACTAACGCAGTGATCGCACAGAACAACGCGCCAGATGTTCCGGCCAGCCGCTTCACCTCGATGATGCGCCTGGACCAGAACCGTGCGTACGCCCAGCTGGCTGCTAAGACTGGCGTGCCCGTGAAAGACATCAAGAACATTGTTGTCTGGGGTAACCACTCCGCAGATCAGTACCCGGACATCAGCTACGCGACTGTTGACGGCAAGCCGGCAACCGAGTTTGTTGACGAGGCATGGCTCACTGACTTCTACCGTCCGACTGTTGCCAAGCGTGGCGCGGCAATCATTGAGGCACGTGGAGCTTCCTCTGCCGCATCGGCTGCAGGCGCTGCGATTGATCATGTTTACAACTGGGTCAATGGCACGCCTGAGGGCCAGTTCGTTACGGTCGGCGCTTACTCGGATGGTTCGCACTACGGTGTTCCCGCAGGGCTGTCATTCGGATTCCCCTGTGTCTCGAAAGACGGCGAGTGGGAGATCGTTGATGGGCTTGAGATCTCTGATGCGACTCAGGCGGGCATTGATCACAACATCAAGGCACTGCAGGAAGAGTACGACGCCGTCAAGGAACTCGGATTCATCAAGTAGGGTTCTCCGGGCAGGCTGAGACTGCGCGATTTGCGAGGTCTCGGTAACAGCAGTGACGCGGCCAGTGGCAACTTCAAGGAAGAAGAGTCACTGGCCGCGACTGCATTAACTCGCCATTCTGTCGGGGTCTATCTCGCCGTTTCACTGCAACCATGAACGGGCTTGTCGCTTTCAGATCGCCGCAGCACAAACCATGTTCCGTGGTCACGCGCGCCGTCCTGGTTCGGACTGCGGGTAGCCTTATGTTGCAAGCCTCGTAGCCAACGAGGGCCAAGAACCCGGCGCTGTGGCGCCCGGACAAGGGAGATCGAGTGGCTGAGTCAACCGCCAACCTGCCTCTGCAAGAAGTGGACCCCGAGATTGCTGCCGTCCTCGACGGCGAGCTTGGTCGCCAGCGTGGGACGCTGGAAATGATTGCGTCAGAGAACTTTGTACCTCGTGCCGTACTGCAGGCTCAAGGGTCCGTTCTGACGAACAAGTACGCGGAAGGTTACCCGGGTCGTCGTTACTACGGGGGTTGTGAGTGGGTTGACGTCGCTGAGGAACTCGCGATCAACCGGGCCAAGGAACTGTTCGGTGCCGACTACGTGAATGTTCAGCCGCACGCAGGGGCTCAAGCAAACGCTGCCGCTCTGATGGCAATGGCCAAGCCCGGTGACCGGATTCTTGGAATGGAACTGGCGCACGGCGGTCACCTGACCCACGGAATGAAGATCAACTTCTCCGGCCGCTTCTACGAGCCACACGCATACGGGGTTGATCCTCAGACCTACCGACTGGATATGGACACTGTTCGTGAGCGTGCCCTTGAGGTCAGGCCGTCGGTTCTGATCGCAGGATGGTCGGCCTACCCTCGGCACCTTGATTTTGCGGCTTTCCGTGAAATTGCGGACGAGGTCGGAGCCGCTCTCTGGGTCGACATGGCTCACTTTGCCGGCCTTGTGGCTGCGGGCGTGCATCCCTCGCCACTTCCTTACGCGGATGTCGTAACTTCGACGGTTCACAAGACACTTGGTGGTCCTCGTTCGGGCGTCATCATGACCGCTCGCGGAGAGCAGTGGGGCAAGAAACTTGATTCGGCCCTATTCCCGGGTCAGCAGGGTGGTCCGCTGATGCACGCTGTCGCGGCAAAGGCCGTGGCGTTCAAGCTTGCTGGAACCGAGGAGTTCAAGGAGAAGCAGGAGCGCACACTACTGGGAGCGTCAATAATTGCCGAGCGGCTGTCACAGCCTGATGTTGCTGAGCAGGGGATCTCGGTGTTGACCGGTGGTACCGATGTTCACCTGGTGCTTGTTGATCTGCAGAACAGCCCGTTGACCGGACAGGATGGAGAGGATCTCTTGCACGAGGCGGGGATTACCGTGAACCGAAATGCGGTGCCCTTTGATCCTCGTCCGCCAAGGGTTACTTCGGGTCTGCGCATTGGTACGCCGGCGCTCGCGTCGCGCGGCTTCCAGAAGGAAGACTTCGAAGAGGTTGCGGACATCATCGCTACCGCTCTAGTGCAGGGTGCGAAGGGCGAGGTTGACGCCGATGCGCTGAAGGCTCGCGTTGACGTGCTTACTGACCGCTACCCGCTCTACCCAGGACTTGAGCAGTGAAGTATCCCTGGCCAAGTGGTGATGCGGGCGAAGGTTTGGCGAAGCCTCTGGACGGGGTTGCGCTCGCCGCAGAGATAAAGGCAGACCTGAAGACGCGAGTTGACGCTTTGAAAGCGCGTGGGATTGACCCTGGGCTCGGAACGCTGCTCGTCGGTGAGGACGCTGCCTCACAGATCTACGTCGGGGCAAAGCACAAGGACTGCGCCGAGGTTGGGTTGGGTTCGCTGGATGTCCGGCTTCCCGCAGATTCGACGCAGGAAGAGGTCGAAGCGGCGATTGACCAGCTCAACAGCGATCCGTCGTGTACTGCCTATATCGTTCAGCTTCCCGTGCCAGAACATCTTGACACACAGAAGCTTCTTGAGCGGATGGATCCAGCTAAGGACGCGGACGGGTTGCACCCATTCAACTTGGGGCTATTGGTCGAGGACATTGACGGAACATCGAGCGCCCCGAAACCATGTACGCCACGGGGCATTATTGAGTTGCTCGCGGCCAATGGGATCGAGCTAAAAGGCTCTCGGGTCTGCGTCGTTGGGCGTGGGTTGACGGTCGGTCGTCCCATCTCATTGATGCTAACCAATCGAAAGGTCGGGGCGACGGCGGTTCTGTGTCACACCGGCACAATGGATTTGGCCGCAGAACTACGATCGGCTGATGTGATTATCGGCGCGGCGGGAGTTCCGGGCCTGATCACACCCGAGTACGTGAAGCCAGGTGCGGTTGTCATTGATGTCGGTGTTGCGCGCCGCGACGGCAAGATTGCTGGAGATGCGGCGGAGGGCGTCGAGCAGGTGGCGTCTTGGCTCAGCCCTAATCCTGGAGGAGTTGGTCCGATGACCAGGGCAATGCTACTGACGAATGTGGTTGAGATAGCCGAGCGCCAATAACACGGCGATCGGACTGAGGTAGTTCGTGCGGTCCGGCTTGCGCCCCCTAGGTGGGGTGCGCAAAGCGTGTATTCCGGCTTGCGCCCCTCCTATGGGGTGCGGAACGCATTTGAGGCAGGTGCGCGCCCCTCATACGAGGTGCGCAACCCGACGCCAGCCGAGCAGGGGCCGGGGAAGGTGCGTGCGACCATCAGGTCGGGCCACTAGTGGGCCAGTGTCTCGTGGCCCGCGTGGGTCGGTGAGTCAATCTGGACCGTCATGTGGTTCAGCTCAATCGGCAGCCCTTCGGTCAACCCCGACTGAAGCTCATGCAAGACCCGCACGGAGTTGCCTGCGTCGATGCACCTCTGCGTGACGACAACATGAGCGGTAAGTGTGTTGAGGCCGGTGCCGACGCTACTTGCATGCAGGTCATGCACACGGAGAACCTCGGGGTGCTCAAGCATTCGTTCTTGTACCCGTTCTAAGTCCAGTCCCTCGGGAGTCTGCTCCATAAGGATCCGAACCGACTGCTTCAGAATGTGCGCAGCCCGAACCCCGATGAGTACGGCTATCAGCAATGATGCGACCGAGTCCGCATAGGGCCAACCGGTTGTCATCAGTACCAAAGCCGCAACAAGCACTGCAACTGAACCCAGTGCGTCGGAAGCAACCTCAAGAAATGCGGCCTTCATGTTCAGTGAGTCATTTCGCCCGCCTGAGAGGATCAACATCGAAACGATGTTGGCCAACAGTCCGATCGCTCCAATCCACAACATCGGCCCGGGTAGCACGATGGTCGGATTCATCAGTCGTTCGATAGCTTCGTACGCGATGAATCCGCAGAGTGCGATCAAGATTCCAGCTTGAAGCCCTGCGGCTAAGACCTCTGCACGGGCGTATCCCCAGGTCCTCTTGAGCGAAGGCGGTTTCGTCATTAGCGTTGCGGCGACCATCGCGACGCCCAGTCCCGCTGAGTCCACAAACATGTGGCCAGCGTCGGCGAGCAGCGAGAGCGAACCTGAGATGAACGCCCCGACGATCTCAGCAATCATTACTCCAGCGGTTACGGCCAAAGCTCCCGCGAGTCTTTTGCGAGACGCCTCGGCGTGTGAGTGGGAGTGCGAGTGGGAGTGCGAGTGATCTTCGGCCATATCCGGAGCCTATCGCCGCATCCTCCCAAGGCGCCAGAGCAAGGTCATCCTATGGCCCAGGTCGTGTCGATCACGCATACTGGAACAGTGACTGACATGACTTCGGTATCGCTGACCACTATCAACCTCAACGGGATCCGCGCAGCGACCAAGCGCGGCTTCCAGGCTTGGCTTGAGACCGCAAACCCCGACGTCCTCGTGATGCAGGAGGTTCGCGCGGACGAGGAGATCGCAACCAGCCTGCTCGGCGATGCCTGGCACTCATTCTTCTATCCCTCGCAAATAAAGGGCCGAGCCGGAGTCGGGGTTGCCGTGCGCAAGGATTCGGGGGTTGTCACTCCACGGTCAACGGATGATGTCAGGCGCGGACTCTCAGACGAAGAGATCCCGGTCGACTCCGGCCGCTGGCTAGAAGTCCCGTTGGACACAGTCTCTGGTCATGTGCTTCGGGTGGTGTCCGCCTACTTCCATTCCGGTGAGGTCGGCTCCCCCAAACAGGATGCGAAAATGGCACACTTTGAACCTCTGACCAGCAGATTCGACGCCCTGCTTGCGGAAGCATCCAGTAGCGGCAACCACGCAGTCGTTGCTGGTGACTTCAACGTCGTGCGGAGCGAAGCGGACATCAAGAACTGGAAGCCGAACCACAATAAGCGTGCGGGCGTCCTTGATGAAGAGATCGTCTACCTCAACCGCTGGGTTGACCAGGGATGGGTCGACTCCGTTAGGCAGTTGGCCGGCGAAGGCCCCGGACCCTACTCGTGGTGGTCATGGCGCGGCAAAGCCTTCGACAATGACACTGGCTGGCGTATTGACTACCAGTACGCCACCCCCGGCTTCGGCGCTGGAGCCCAGAACTTCAATATCTTCCGTGCTTCCAGTTGGGATACGCGTTTTTCTGATCACGCGCCGGTGACGGTTGCGTATTTGATCTAGTACGAGGCGCTCCGCGACCCCAAACGCGCCGAGCCGTCCTAGGCGTCTGCCTCTGCGGGCTGTGATGAAGCGTCCTGCGTCACGGCGGCCTCCTGGACGTCCGGTTTCGAAGAGGTTCCCGGCGCTGTCTCCAGTTCCTCAGACCCAGATCTGGTTGGAATCAAGTCGCCCGAAACCGGATGATGAGGCCAGGTCAGCGTTTCGCTATCGCTGAGTGTCACATAGTTCGGCCTATGGCGGACATAGTCCTCGTTGGCAGAAAGACCGCCCACGACCGCCGGAGGGTTCGCCATCCACGCGCAAACGTTCAAAGCGGCCCGGGCCAGGAAGTTTATCCAGAGCATCATCGTCCCGACCGTCGCCGCAGCCGCGATGACCGGATCCTTCAGGCCGGAACCCACGACCGTAGTTCCGAGGGTGCGCAGAACCTCGGACGCAATAGAGAACGCGATCGATCCGATGATCAGTTCTTTCCGCGGGACTCGAATTCCGGCCACGTAACGAACGAACAGTGCGAAAGCAATAACGTTCACGATGACTGGGACGGCTGCAGACAGAACATTGAAAGCGGAGGAGGAGTGAAGCTCCTTCAGTGCAGGGAAAGTGCTGTCTGCCCAGTCGACAGCCAACTCTGAAATGAGTGTTAGTGAGGCGGTCGCGAACACTGCGACAAGAAGTATCAGAACCCCGACAAAGCTCTGGACCGTGTTGGCGACGGCATTACGGGGGTAGTTCGAGAGTCCGAACATGGCCCGAATCCCCCCGCTGATATAGACGACGATTCGAGAGGCCGAGTAGACGGCCACACCAAACGCAATGACACCCGCGGCGACGTTTCCGCTGCCGATGTTGATGCCCTTCGGGTCGATGATTCCTTTTTCTCCAGATGATGGATCAGCGATGATTCCAGGAATAAGCGAGTTGATCGAGTCGATAACGGTGGTCTGAAACTCAGGATTCTGGGAGAAGACGTGAGCGAACACGGTCCAGCCGACGGTTATCATCGCGGCCAGCGAGAAGATCGACATGTAGGTGATACCGCCCGAAACGACTGCGCCGTTCTGGTTGCTGTACCTGGTCACTGCGCGGCCAATCCGACTGTGTCGGTAGACCTTCATGATTGCCTGGAACTTTCCCTGCAGGCCGGGTTCTTTCAGAGCGGCCCAAATATGATGGGGCCGCGCGTTCCACTGCTCGTCTGTCGTGGTGACTGTTTCGCTGCTCACCCTTTGATTATGACAGTCGCCTGCTATGCCAGGCCGGTGGAAAAATCAAAGATTGCCGTAGAAACGTAGCTACCGTCTTTTTCGACTCTGTCGATTCGGAACCCTTGCACCATCCAGGACGCCTCAAAGCTGTGGCCAAGTTCCAGTGCCCTTGTTATCGCCTGAGAGGGGAGGTTCTGTGCCAGGGTAACGTGCGCGTGGTACGGAAACCGGAGAGAGTAGTCGAGGGGGCCGCTACGCACGTCCTCCGCCAGCTGCTTGCAGAGTCCCGCACCCTGGACAACCTTGAGGAATGCAACCGGAGAGACGGGCTCGAAAGTGTCGGCGCCTTTGAGCCCGATTCGAAAAGGTCTGTGTTCTTCGGCAAGCCCCCGAAGGTGCTCGAACACGTCGCCGCGCTTGTCCTCTGGAACCGCAAGCGGAGGCATTATCGTGATGTGCGGCGGCACTTTAGTCGCCATGGGATCCCCGATAGACTGGCGAATCTCAGTTATCGCAGCGTTCCAGGGTTCAGGAACAGCGATCACAATGCCGAGCAACTCCTCGTGCTCACCGCATTTGGGAAGGAACATTCAGAACCTGACGTTCGAGGGACAGATGCCGGCTCCATTCCGGCGGATCAGTAGCCAAGTCTACAGACGTTACCGCCCACCGATAAACTTGAGCGTCGGTGAAGGATTAGAGGTGAGAACTCTGGAGCAGTTAGGGCCGTGGCTGATCGTTGGCCTGGGTAACCCCGGGAGCGAATATCAGAACACTAGACACAATGTTGGGCGCGCGACGGTCGAACTAATGGCCTCGCGTGTCGGGGCGAAGTTCTCGGCGCACCGCTCACAAACCATGTTTGCTCGAGCGAATCTGGCCCCTCCAGGCGGTCGCGTTCCCGTGCTTCTAGCGTACTCACGGACATACATGAATACCTCCGGTCCGCCGGTGATCGGGCTGGCAAAAGCAGAGGGCATTCCAATGGAGAGGATTCTGGTCATTCACGACGACCTCGACCTGGAAGCGCACACCCTCCGACTCAAACTGGGTGGAGGATCCGGCGGTCACAACGGTCTCAAGTCCATCTCTTCTGCCTCAAAGGACCAGGATTACGCGCGTCTGAGGATAGGCATCGGCAGGCCGCCAGGTTCGATGGATCCGGCGAAATACGTCCTCGCCCAAATTCCGAAAGCTCAGGCCGAGGAGTGGGATGTCACCTACGCGCTTGCAGCCGACACCGCGACCGACGTGGTTCTGCGTGGCTTCACTAAGGCGCAAATGGATCTTCACTCAAGGGAGTCCCGTTGAGGCAGTTAGCGACACTTCTTCCGACGATCGCCCGTGACCCTGCGTTGCGTGAGGTCATCCCCCAGATGACCTCTGCTGGCACGGGCACGCTGGTGCTGCCACAGGGAATCCGTCCCGCAGCGATAACCCTTGCTGCGGTGCAGCGTCAGCAGGAGGGGAAGTCAGCTCCCGTCGTCGTTGTTACTGCCTCAGGACGCCGCGCAGACCGCCTGGTTTCAGCGCTCGGATCGTGGATTGACGGCGCCGAGGTCTTCCCCTCGTGGGAAACACTTCCCCACGAACGCCTTTCCCCGCAGGTCGACACGATGGCCCGCCGCGCGGCAGTCCTGCGCAGACTGGAGAACCCGGTTCCGGAAGTGAGCGGTGCGGGGCCAATCTCGATTCTCGCCGTCCCGATCCGCGCGTTCATGCAACCCACCATCGCAGGTCTGGGTCAGATTGAGCCGGTCATGTTGGAGGAGGGGAGTTTCGCAGACCGCGACGAGTTGGTTGCGCGGCTTACCGCCCTCGGCTATGAACCGGTTGACCTGGTTGAACGACGCGGGCAAGTTGCCGTTCGCGGTTCGATTGTCGACGTGTTCGTCCCGACCAATCCTCATCCTCTGCGAATCGAGTTTTTTGGGGACGAGGTGGACGAGGTCCGCTGGTTCAACCTCTCGGACCAACGCGCACTGGGCGTGGCGGATCAGGGACTGTGGGCTCCTCCGGCACGCGAGTTGCTGCTAAGTAAGAAAACTAGGGAACGGGCGCTCGCGGCTCAGGGTCAGTTCCCCGCGGTGGCGGAACTGCTCGAACTCGCGTCCGAGGGTATCTACGCTCCGGGGCTTGAGTCTCTGTCCCCACTGCTGGTCGACTCGATGGTCCCACTTATCGACCTGCTCCCGAAAGACGCGCTATTCATCATCGACGAGCCAGAACAGACACGCGCCCGCAGCGAGGACCTGATCGCGACGGCCGAGGAGTTCCTCAACGCCGCGTGGGGGAGCGCCGCTGATAGCGGCAAAGCCCCCATCGACATTCGCCGCGGTTCGTTTATTCCCCTGGATGACCTCTGGGAACGTGGTGCGTCCCGCGCCTGGTGGGAGTTCTCGAGCTTCCCGCCCCCGGAACTCGCCGAAGCGCAGACGCAACTTTTGGACGAGGGTTCCGCTACTGAGCCCAGCGACGCCGCTGGTTCGCCCTCGCCCGCACTCGTGGTTTCCCGGGGCCTGGCGCAGGTCGGTGCGCGCGAAGTTCGGCCCTACAGGGAAGACTTCTCCCGAGCCGCGTCTGACCTGCGCGAACTGATTCAAGAAGACTGGGAACTGGTGGTGGCGGTTTCCGCACAGGGTGCCGGTCGGCGAATCGCTCAGGTTCTGGGGGAGTCTGACGTGGCCGCCAGGTTGGTCGAAGCCGTGCCGGAGGGGAAGAGCTCCCCGGTTGTCGCGGTTGTTCCCGCCTCGGCCGGTGCAGGCTTTGTGATGACCGAGCAGCGCCTAGCGGTTCTCACCGAGCAAGACCTGACAGGTCGAGCCGGACCGTCAACTCGCGATATGCGCAAAATGCCGTCAAAGCGGCGCGCCCGCATTGATCCGCTGACCCTGCAGGCCGGAGACTACGTCGTCCACGAACAGCACGGTGTCGGCAAATTCATCGAGATGACGACGCGGACAACCACCAGCCCCAGCGGCGGGGAAGTCCAGCGCGACTATCTGGTCATCGAGTATCTTCCCTCAAGGAAGGGTCAGGCAGCCGATCGCCTCTACGTTCCGACCTCGTCCCTCGACCAGATTTCGCGGTACAGCGGATCGGATGTGCCGCGATTGTCTCGAATGGGCGGAGCTGACTGGGCGAAGACCAAGCAGAAGGCCAGGGCAGCAGTCCGCGAGATCGCGGCGGAACTGGTCCGCCTCTACGCCGCGCGAACCGCAACTGCTGGCTACGCGTTCTCCCCGGACACCCCGTGGCAGCGAGAACTCGAGGACGCCTTCGAGTTTGTTGAGACCCCTGACCAACTCGCGACGGTTGACGAGGTCAAGGCTGACATGGAGCGTCCCGTGCCGATGGACCGCCTGCTTACCGGAGATGTCGGCTACGGCAAGACTGAAATCGCAGTTCGCGCCGCCTTTAAGGCGGTTCAGGACGGCAAGCAGGTCGCGATCCTCGTCCCCACCACACTCCTGGCGCAGCAGCACCACGAGACGTTCTCCGAGCGCTACGCCGGCTTTCCCATCAGGGTGGCGACGCTCTCCCGCTTCTCTTCGAAGAAGGAGGCGGACGAGGTGAAGGAGGGGCTGCGAAACGGGACCGTTGATGTTGTCATCGGCACCCATACCCTGCTCACCGGTGCGGTGGAGTTTAAGGACCTGGGACTGGTAGTGGTGGACGAGGAACAGCGGTTCGGGGTCGAGCACAAAGAGACCCTTAAGGCACTGCGAACCGACGTTGACGTTCTCTCGATGTCGGCAACCCCCATCCCTCGTACCCTCGAAATGGCGGTTGCCGGAATCCGGGAGATGTCGGTCCTGCAGACGCCTCCGGAAGAGCGCCAACCCGTCTTGACCTACGTTGGCGCCTATCAAGACCAGCAGGTCGCCGCCGCAATCAGGCGCGAGCTTCTGCGCGAGGGCCAGGTTTTCTACGTTCACAACCGAGTAGAGTCCATCAACCGGGTCGCCGCACACGTCCAGGAACTGGTTCCCGAGGCGCGAGTTCGTGTTGCTCATGGGAAGTTGTCCGAGGCGGAACTGGAACGAGTGATCCTCGACTTCTGGAATCACGAGTTTGACGTGCTGGTTTCGACGACGATCATCGAGACCGGCCTGGATATCTCGAACGCAAACACGCTCATAGTGGACCGCGCGGATGCCTTTGGCCTGTCACAGCTTCATCAGCTTCGGGGGCGAGTTGGGAGAGGAAGGGAGCGGGCCTACGCCTACTTCTTCTATCAGCCAGACAAGACACTTTCGGAAACGGCTCTAGAGCGACTGCGAACCATTGCTTCAAACACTGACCTGGGTTCGGGGCTTGCTGTGGCGCAGAAGGACCTGGAGATTCGCGGTGCCGGTAACCTTCTGGGCGGTGCGCAGTCCGGTCACATTGAGGGCGTCGGCTTCGACCTCTATATTCGGATGGTCTCCGAAGCGGTCGCGGCATTTCGGGGGGACAAGGTTCAGGACAAGGTGGACGTTCGCGTCGAACTGGCTGTCGACGCACACCTGCCCGAGGATTACGTCTCCGGTGAAAGGCTACGGCTGGAGACCTACGGCCGAATTGCGGCGGTGACCTCGCCCGAACAGGAAGCCGAGTTGCGAAGCGAACTCTCCGACAGGTTTGGGCCGATCCCGGACGAGGTGGATCTGCTCTTGGAACTGGCACGTCTGCGGGAAAGGCTGAGGGAAAGCGGAATCGAAGAGCTGATCACACAGGGCAACTATGTTCGGATCGCGCCGATTCAGTTGAAAGAGTCGCAGGCAATGCGGCTGCAGAGACTGTTCCCGGGGGCGGTTGTGAAGCCTGCGGTGAGGCAGGTACTAGTTCCTCTTTCGCGCTCCCGACGAATGGGGGAGCAGGCTCCAACAGATAGGGCATTGCTCAAGTGGGTGAACGATCTGCTGGATGGTGCGCTGTCTCTCAATCCCTCGGCCAGTGAGTCCGGCGCGAGATCGCAGGACTCTGCGACGGTGTCTTCTCCCTCGTCCCCGCCCGCGAGGAGAGCGGTGGAAAGAACCCCTCATCAGCAGAAACAGGAATCAGACGATGAGCCGGAGTCAATCGAGGACTTCCAAAGCAGGGCGGCGAAGAGAAGGGCTCCTCGGCCCCCGCGCGTGGAGGTAACCGATGACCGGCCGCCTCGGCGCAAGCTGACCTAAAGACCCAGGCGATCATGGCCGGAACTGGCGTAGAATAGACGGTGGTCTTGAACGAACCCAAGGAGTCCGTGTGTCCCGTACCAAGCGTTTCTCATTTGCGTCACGAGTTGCGGCCATTTCTGCAGTGGTTGTTCTGAGTCTTGGTGTTGGTGGATGTGGCAAGACTTCCGGCAATCCCGGTGCCGCTGCGATAGTCGGAGACAACCAGATCAGCGAAACCTTGGTGACAGACGCGATTAACGACTGGCAGGAGATGACCGGCCAGGATGTCGCGCGTGCAAACATGGTCGTTGTCCTAAGCCAGGGTATGGCGTATGCCGATGCCGCTGAGGAACTGGGTCTGGACATCAGCGATGAGACGCTGGATTCTGCGGTAGATGAAATGCTTGCGGCCGAGGGGTTCGACATGACGGCGGCAGACCTATCGGATGGAGGCAAGTGGATTCTTCGCCCGTCCGCTCTGGTGATGCAGGCAGATCAAATGGGAGTTGCCCAGGATTTCGCTGATCTTGCCGTGGCGGTTCCGGTCAAGTTGAATCCCAGATACGGCTATGAAATTCAGCCCGGAGGTCAGGTAATGCCTCTGGCACCTTTGGGGGACGCCTTCGTGGCGGGCTCCCTGTAACAAAGTAGAACTTGTAAACACCACAACCAATCAAGGAGTAACAACGTGGCAATGATCGAAGAAATCGTCGCACGCGAGATTCTGGATTCAAGGGGTAACCCGACCGTTGAGGTCGAGATAGCTCTTGAGGATGGAGTTGTAGAGCGCGCGGACGTTCCCTCAGGTGCATCAACCGGAGCATTTGAAGCGGTTGAGCGTCGCGACGGCGACAAGGATCGCTACCAGGGTAAGGGCGTTCTGGACGCGGTAAACGCGGTTGAGGAAGTTCTTGCTCCTGAGGTTATTGGCCTGGATGCAGCTGACCAGAGGGCAGTTGACCGCGTCATGCTTGAGCTTGACGGAACCCCGAACAAGGGCAACATTGGAGCAAACGCCATCCTCGGCGTCTCCCTTGCTGTTGCGAAGGCTGCTGCCGCTTCCGCAGAGCTTCCCCTCTACGAGTACATTGGCGGTCCGAACGCACACGTTCTGCCCGTTCCGATGATGAACATCCTCAATGGTGGTTCGCACGCCGACACCAACGTGGACATTCAGGAGTTCATGATCGCTCCGATTGGTGCTGAGAGCTTCCGTGAGGCGCTACGTATGGGTGCAGAGGTTTACCACACCCTCAAGGGCGTAATCAAAGAGCGTGGCCTGTCCACCGGTCTTGGTGACGAGGGCGGCTTCGCTCCCAGCCTAGAGTCGAACCAGGCTGCTCTGGACCTGATCGTCGAGGCCATCAAGCGCGCTGGCTACGAGCCCGGCAAGGACGTTGCTCTTGCTCTGGACGTTGCCTCCTCCGAGTTCTTCAAGGATGGCGCGTACATGTTTGAGGGCGAGCCACGCTCGACCGACTACATGATCCAGTACTACGAGAAGCTGATCACCGACTACCCGCTGGTCTCCATCGAGGATCCGTTGTCGGAAGACGAGTGGGATGCCTGGAAGAAGCTGACCGACGCCATCGGTGACCGTGTCCAGCTTGTTGGTGACGACCTGTTCGTAACCAACCCTGAACGCCTTGAGCGCGGCATCAAGGAGGGAATTGCTAACGCACTGCTGGTCAAGGTGAACCAGATCGGTACCCTCACCGAGACCCTGGATGCGATCGAGGCGGCGCACCGCGCTGGCTACCGCACCATGACCTCGCACCGCTCCGGTGAGACCGGTGACACCACCATTGCTGACCTGGCAGTTGCGACCAACTCTGGCCAGATCAAGACCGGTGCTCCGGCCCGCTCCGAGCGCGTTGAGAAGTACAACCAGCTTCTGCGCATCGAGGAAGCCCTGGGTGAGGATGCTGTCTACGCAGGTCGTAGCTCGTTCCCCCGTGCGTCGTTCTAACTAAACTTCGTTTGGTCGAATAGGCCGCTTCGCTCTTTGGGCGAGGCGGCCTATCTTCTTCTCTGCCACGTTCATCACGGGAGAACGTGGGCGTGGCAGGTTCGAGAATTCTGTTTCTATGGAGCAAGCTTGGATCATGAGTACGCCCCGAAGACCCGACGCGCCGCAGCGCCCTCGTCGGCACAGTGGAATTGGCGTACCGGCAGAGCCTGTCGCAAACGCGACTCCAAGCAGGGCGCCAAGACCCGCGACGGATCATCTCACGGCGGCGAAGGCGGGGAACCCACCCCGTCCGTCATCGGGTGAGGCACGCAAGCCCGTCTCTCCTCGTAATCCTTTGTCCACAACCAGGCCCGCTCGTGTGGCCGCATCTCCGGTGACAGCTAAGTCGGAGCAGAAGACGAAGAAGAAGCTGAGTTTTGGCGGTCTGTCCGCTTCCGTCCGGATGATCTCCGTGGCGGTGGTGCTCGGGATGGTGGGGCTCAACCTGATCCCTATCGGGATGCAGTGGTACCAGCAGGAGCAGGAGTATCGCGCGGTCAGGGCTGAGTTAGACGCCGCCAATTTGCGCCATCAGGAACTTCAGGACAGCATCGCCGCGTGGGACAACGACAACTTTGTTGCGAACGAGGCGAAGACGCGGCTCGGCTATGTCTGGCCCGGCGAGGTGCAGTACAACGTGGTGGGATTGCCGGAGACTGCTCAGTCAGGCGAGGACGAGGCATTGCTGAGCGTCAATAGTCCTGTTCGTCCGTGGACCAGTACAATCCTTCAGTCGATGATTGAGGCAGACCAGCCGGGGTCTTCCAGTGAGCTCGGGAGTTTGGTGCCGACATTCGACCCCAAGAAGGCAACTGAGGACGAGGACGCTGGCGCGTGAGTGACGAGATCAAGGACGGTTGGCGCGACTCTGACCGACGTCAGGTTATCGAGGATTTGGGCCGTGAACCGCGCGGCGTTGTCGGCGTTGCCGCGCGCTGCAAGTGTGGGCGTCCATTAGTTGTTACCACTGCTCCTCGTCTGCCGGATGGCACGCCGTTCCCGACGACCTTCTACCTGACCAGCCCAGTTCTGACGGCAGGTTGTTCGACGTTGGAGGCGGAACACCTGATGGTGAGCTACAACCAAATGTTGGCGGATGATTCGGGACTTGCTCGGCGGTATGCCGACGCGCACGAAGACTACCTGCGTCGTCGCAGCGAGCTCGGAGAGGTCGAGGAGATCGCTGGGATCTCTGCGGGAGGAATGCCCGGTCGCGTCAAGTGCCTTCACGCGCTTGTGGGGCATTCTTTGGCTGCGGGACCGGGCGTCAACCCCATCGGTGACATGGCACTTGAAGAACTTAGGCAGCGCGGTATCTGGTCTGTGGATGAATGCCGGTGTAAGACGAACGGGGAAGCTAGTTGAGTCAGAGTAAGAGGGTCGCGGCAATCGACTGCGGCACCAACTCCATTCGTTTACTGATTGCCGACGCTACCGAGGGCGGAATCCGCGACGTCGCGCGTGAAATGGTGATTACCCGGCTAGGTCAGGGAGTGGATCGCACCGGTGTGCTGGACCCGGCGGCGATTGAGCGAACCCTGAATGCCGCCCGCGATTATGCTGCTCAGATTCAAGAAGCTGGGGTTGAGGCCGGTCGTTTCGTGACCACCTCTGCCAGTCGTGACGCTGCGAATCGGAATGAGTTCCTGGTACCAATCAAGGAAATCACGGGATTGCAACCGCAGGTACTGACGGGAAATGAAGAGGCTGAACTGTCGTTCCTCGGTGCACTTTCGGCAATGCCGACAACCATTGAAGGCCCGTACTTGCTAACCGACATCGGTGGAGGTTCCACAGAGTTCGTCCTGGGGTCCGACCGGGTGCTTCAGTCGGTGTCGATGGACATGGGGTCGGTCCGAGTTTCTGAGCGTTTCGGTGGGGAACCGTGGACTGAGGAGAAGCTCGCGGAGGCACGCGCCTGGATTGATCAGAAGCTTGATGAGGCCGAAGAGTCAGTTGACTTCTCCCGTGCCCGCAGCCTGGTTGGTGTTGCAGGAACTGTGACGTCGATCGGTGCGTTGGTTGCCGGGGTTGAGGAATATGACCCTGCAATGACTCACGGGATCACTCCAACCGCGGATCAGTGGGCTGATGCGGTGAACTTCTTGGTGTCGGCCAGCGTTGAGGATAAGGCGGCTCTCGGCTTCATGCCGCCAGGTCGAGCTGATGTGATCGGCGGTGGAGCGCTGATCTGGGAGCGAATCCTCAATAGATTCGGAGTGCTTGATGAGCAAGCTCAAGGAACCTCAGGATTCCCGGTCATCATCTCGGAGCACGACATCCTCGACGGATTGGCCCTGTCCCTGGCCGACTGGGTCCGTTGGTAGCATTGATCCGGACGCAGCCCCCGTAGCCCAATGGCAGAGGCAGCTGACTTAAAATCAGCACAGTGTCGGTTCGAGTCCGACCGGGGGCACAACGGTGAGTCGTGAATTCTGGCAGGGATGGCAGAAAACTGATACTTCGACGATGATTCCCTCGTCGAGAGCGGGGATTTCGGCATCGGTAGTCGGCGTAGTCCTTGGTGCATCGGTCGGGTCGTCTTTTTCGAGTCGAAGCGGGGAAAGAGAGCCGGAGTCGTCGCTTCATTTGGTGACTTAGGCGTTCTTTCCTGGACCCACCCTCGAAGTGCTCAGGCCTGGGCCACGAACTTAGGGCGTCCACCAAACCTGGGGCTATTCGGACTGCGCCAGCCGTTCCGCCTGCACAGCCGCAAGCTCCCACCACGAGCAAGGCGGAAGCGATTGTCGAAGTGAACGCCTTCCGCGGCATATGCGGGTCTGCTTTCGTGTTTGTCGGTTAGCCGTCGATGTTGCTGATTGGGTCTGAGGAGCTGCCCAGGGTGTTGCAGTAGCCAACCGCCGAGAGTTGAGGCTCAGATCAGGTTCGATCCAGTAGCTGGTCGCTCGGGGAACGACCAGCAAACCACTGCCCGAAATTCACACAGCAACCCAGTCTTGGCTGATGCGCTTGCGTCTTGCACTTAAGATGCTGAGGCGATGAGTTCTCGGCGACCTACGGGGTACTGGTCGATCCGAGGCTTCGGAGCATTGTTGCCGCCTCTTCCAGCGTGCAGGGCTCGGGAACTGGATATTCCTGCCATGGTGTGTCCCAAGTGATTCCTTCGCCACTGCGGCAGACAAAGACATCATCGCCAAATCCTGATCGATAGCCAATCAAGAAACCGAGTTCTGGAGCTCGTTTGAACTCCATATGGTCCAGCAGGACAACAGTTTCACCACTTCCGTCCAACACCTCAGCCAAGAGCTTGCCCTCATACTGTCGTGATACATCAACCGAAGCATCTCGAAGAATGACTACCGGGAGTATCTCTCCTGGTTTGACGTTGATTGTTGCCGGAGCCCCCGGAGGGAACGCTTCTTGGCCCTGATACGCGCTGAGGCCTTCACCAAACACGGCTGGTTGGCCATCGACTCCAACAATGATTCTCTGGATTAGTCCATCGCCCCGTCCTCCTGAAGGGCAGTGAAAGCTGACTACTGGATCCGCGGGAATCTCAGATCCATCGAACCGAATGTTCCCCAGTGACAGTGCGGCGCCCTCGCTTGCCTCATTACTTACTAGGAGCGAGAACGCGGCTCCGATGTCACTGCCACCAAGGTATGAACCTTGAGTACCGTACTCCCGAAGCCAGGCCAGTTGTGCTTCAGAACAACCGTCAAATGTTCCCCCCTCATTAGCGACTAAGTCAGTCGGAAATGTTGAAAGCGGAGCGGTTACTGGGACCTGCCACGCCAATTGATCTTCCATCGACTGAGACTGCTTTTGCTCACCCACGATGCGGAGTTGTTCGTCCTCTTCTGCCGCTACTTCCTCAGTTGGCTCGTCTGGAAGTGTTGCTTCTTCTGACTGCTCCACTTCTGTTCTTACTTCTCGAACTACCAGGGTTTCCACGGACGAGGGTCGATTTGAAATGTAGTTGTAGCCTGTCACCCCCAGAACCGTCACGGTCACGACTGTGCCGATCGCGGCGATCAGGGCGCCGGTGCGACTCTTGGGTTTGGTCTCTTCGCTTGTTTCTTGAATGTCTGGCACCTGAGTCATTGTTCCTCCGCTTGTCTGCCTGTTGCTGCGGCCAGTTCGTCGTGGAGTTCTTGCAGGCTGCACTGCTCGAGCGCTCCGCGGTCAACTCGTTGGCATTCCAATCCTTCGGGGCCAACGATCAAGTACATTTCGCCAGCAAACATCAGTGCAGGCATTTCAAACATGCTTCCCTCAACCTCGACGTCGAGATTCTCGTCAGAAGTGACAACAGTTGTTTGCATGGATCCGGAAACCGGGTTTCGGGAGTAGAGATCAATCGGGATCGTTCCTGTCTCCCCGGGTGCCAAATTGAAGACAAGAGGAACATCTGGAGACGATCCCGGAGCTGCCCCAGCCTCAAGTCGAACCACAGTGGCCACCGCACTCGGATCATCGGCCAGGAGCTTGGCGTAGGTAACCGACTGCGGAACGACTCCGGACGGATCGCAACGGAACATCGTGTTGATCGGTCCTCTTACTGCATCCCCCGAGGCTGTGGAGCGGAAATCCGTAAGGGCCAGCATTGGACCCTCTTTGGCAGCGTTCCGTACCGACAGAGAAAAGTGTCGTTGGATCTGGGTACCATTTTGCTTCAGCCAGCTGACGCCGTTGGAATCGCAGACCCCCGCACCCTCGAAGACTTCGGCAAGCGCGGTGAACTGTTCCTCGTCCAGAATTGTTTCTGGGGGGATAGCCCATTCGGTCACCGCTGTCTCGATCGGGGCCGCTGACATCTCAAGGTGCTTTGCGTTTGAGGGGTCAGCCGTGAGGATCGGAATGATGCTGATGATGCCTGTTACTGCGGCCACGAGAGCCAAGATGCTTGAAGCGATGATCTTCGTCTTCGTCCAGAAGCCGCCAGAGCTGGCTCCAGTAGAAGCGCTAATCTCTGCATGCGTTGGGGGAACCTCTGGGTTGTCAGAGTCGGGCTCATTCCTAGTTTGCGACTCGTCGTCGGGAGCGAAACTAGTCATGCCACTCTCCCTTCACTGGTTGCCGTAACCGCGTCAGTTTAGTTTGGAGGTCAGGTCCTCCCGGCTTGAATTTGGCGGTGCCACTGGAGTTGTACAGGAACTAATACAACCTATTGACCGATCCGAGAATTCCAAGCTCAAAGTTGGACGCATTGACAAGCTGGATTCTGATCCGCTGGAAAATGACTTGAAGGGTTGGAAAAGACCATGATGAATATGGCTATCTTCGTGCCCAAGACCCCGAATCTCTTGAAGGTCGGTACTACCCTGTGTCGCACTCGTGGCTTCGCTCTTGTTGGCCGGGTGCTCAAGCGGGAAGCTCACCAGCAACAGCCCTGGGAATGATTCGGTTCAGAGTTCCGTTCAGGTTGAGGCCACGAGTGAAGACAAGGTCGAGAAGCCCGAATCCTCCGATTCCACAAATGCGTCTGAACCAAAGATCTGCGCAGAAGGTGAGGTGGTTGAGGGAGACCAGTGCGTAATCGCTACTCCAATTTGCCCAGATGGAATCGTCGTGCCCTCTGGTGTTGATGCAGCTCTGGTTTGTGGCGGGTTCCCTCGTTCCGTCGTGCTCGTACCAAGCACCAACGAGTATGGGGGGGTCATCCGCGGAAATGCCCTCCCAGAACATTGGTTGTGACTCGAGTATTGACGGATGGCTGAGCTGTTTCGTACAACAACACTCTTGGGAGGGAATCGACCGCCCCGAAGAGTATGGGCCGGTGGGACTGTGTGGGGGGTTCTCTCTCGATGTCCAGGGGCAGCCTTCCGTATTCTGTCCGGGCGGAATCACGGGATGGATGCTCAATCTCGAATCCACCGAATACGGAACCAACTTTGTGATGGAGTACGGAGACGTTTACCAGTTTCCTTCAGGCCAGTTCTGCCAATCCTCCGACACCGGCCTGAGTTGCTGGAGTATGACCACTGGCCACGGGTTCTTCCTCTCCCGGGATAGCTATGCGCAGTGGTGATCAAGACGAATCGCGGAGGTTCCAGAAGGCGAGAATCAGCCGTCGATGCTGCTGATGAGGCCTGAGGAGCTACCCAGGGTGTTGCAGGGGCCAACGGCCTAAAGCAGGCTCAGAGTGACTTCGCCGCAGGTCATGACGATCTTTGGAAGGCCAGGTTCTTGATGCGCTTGTTTTAGTAGTTATACAAACGCTCAAATCTCGCATCGCGGCCGATATGCGCGACTTAGCCTTGCCGAAGGACGAAGCCTAAGTCGGCGTCGGCCCACATTTGGTAATTCCGAAACAAGCGAACGAGTCGTTACAAAGGGGACATCGTGGCTGAGAACGCTATTGACCGGGGGATTAGCTGGGTAACAGATGAGTTGCCCAGCGTGGTTGCCAACTGGTTGACGGGAAAGTTGCCCAAACCAGTGATCGAATGGGTCGCTAAGTATCAAAGGTTGCTCTTTTGGGGTAGTTGGATTGTGGTGGCTGCCGTTTTGTACAAGGCGATGGTCATCGGCTACTACAGCTATGAGCTCTGGTGGATGGCCCTCGCATGTCTCGTTTCGGTCGCGATGTGGACAGCATCCGAGGTTGGAAAGCAGCACAACGCCGTTGTTGCCAAGGAACGCGACGGTTCCACGATTGACAAGGAAGACGCATCGAAATAGCAGGTGCTTGCAAGAGTCGTAATGTCTTGCAGAGCTCCCAAGTGGAAAGGTAATGCCTTGAGGAAGAATACATTCGCCGCCGTTCTTGGCTCCGTATTACTGCTCTCCGTATCGTTGGCGAGTTGCTCATCTGCAAAGTCAATCACCTGTGATGAACTCGGGGCGCTCGGTTACTCAGAGGGAACAAACAAGGTTATGGATCTGATAGAGGCGCACGATCTTGATCCGTATAGCAATGCCATTGGCGCAGCAAGTGTGGTCACGGATGTCTATCAGTTCTGCGGTATGTCAACTCTGACGGGTGGCCCAGCAACAAGGAACAATGACCAGCCCATCGATTCGGGTGTGAACTGGTCTGAGTATGGCGACTAACCCCAGCTGATGGCGGTACCACCGCAGCAGGTCTGCGTCCCAAATCGAAAGGCGCGGCTTGGCTGTGTTCCAGTTTCATCAACAAACATATTGAAGGAAAACGAAATGAGTGAAGCAAACGAACCAGCTCAGCTCGACGAGAGCGCTACTGCGGCGCCCACAGGTGGCCGAAAGAGCGGATTCGAGGTAGCTGACAATGCAATGAACGCCGCAGGAAAAGCGGCATCAGTCGCAGGACGAGGGATGCTGATTGTCTACGGGATCGTCTTGATTATCATCGGATTGTTCGGCATCTTTGCCTTGGATGGCTTCGCGGCCAAGGCTGGCGCATTCCTGTTCATCGGATACGGTGTTTACCTGCTTTTCGGCGGGAGCTGGGTGATCTACTAATGCCTGAGTGGCTCGGAGCAATACTCCTAATCGGGGGCATCTTCCTCGGCGTGTATCTATGGGAGACCTTTAGAGAGAAGATTTCTGATCGCGCGGATTCTGATCGGAAGAAGCGCCTTGGTGAAACGGATGATCCGGTAGACCGATCTGAGTGATTCGTCGTGGAAAGCATTAGGGCGAGACTTTTTTGGCGTATCTATGCACGAGGGTATGACTGCGCGTGGGACTCTCCCACCACCGAGTCCGTTGCGTCCCAACTCAGAGTAATGGAGCGGTGCAAATCGGTAGTCGATCTCGGGTGTGGGACAGGGCTGTACGGGGGTGCCCTTACTAGGAGTGGCGTTGAAGTAGTCGGCGTGGATAGTTCACAGTCAATGCTCAACATAGCTCTGAAACAAGAACGAATCTCTCGTGGTCTCCGTGTTGAGGCAACGGACACAGGTTTGGACGATAGTTCGTTTGATGGTGTTCTATGCGCAAATGTGTTGCACCTACATCCTGAGCCAGAACAACTGATTAGTGAGGCTTCCAGGCTGGTGCGCGAAGGCGGATTGGTTGCCTGGATAACTCCTACTCAGGCTCTTGATCAGGTGGGTGCCGTTGATGGCGACATTAGGAGTGGACGCGGTTGGTGGGGAGTGTTCGTGGCTCTATTCGTTCGTACTATGACGACGCCGCTGGCGTTGATTGCTGGAGTCCGTGTCCGGCCTGCCGAGCAAGTGCTAGATGTGCTGGTACGCGCAAGCGAGAATTCGCTTGAGAGGATAGAAACTAAGACTTTCTTTGGAACACAAACACTGGTGCTGATGCGTAAAGTGGATCTATCAGCCGGGGGTGAGTCACTTGCCAAATGATGACGGGGTCCTAATAGTCGCGGTCATCGACGACCACGAGATCATTGGCCATGGAGTGCGCCTGATTTTCGAACAGCACGAACCAGACATGAACGTGATCTACGCTCCCAACCTTCGTGAACTCACGGTGGTTCCCGACGTCGCCATCTTGGACCTGCGGCTTGCCGACGGGTCCACTCCAGCAGAGAACTTGGCGATGCTGAACGCGAATGGGGTCCCCGTGGTCGTCTATACCAGCGGTGATAGCCCGGATCTGGTGCGTCAGGCAATAGCGGGCGGAGCTTTGGCAGTTATGCGGAAGACCGTGTCCTCGAAAGAACTCGTTAGTTCTGTCCGAGCGGCTGTGGGAGGGGGTGTAACCCCGAGTTTGGACTGGGCGGCCGCAGTTGACGCAGATGAGGATTTCGTGTCGAATAAGCTATCCGAGATGGAAGCCGAGGTCTTGGCGATGTATGCGTCCGGCGAACTAGCAGAAACCGTTGCCAGGAAGTTGGGAATGGCCCCCGCCTCGGTCAACACTTACATCAGTCGAATTCGTGCAAAATACCGTGCAGCGGGACGCGGTGCGGAATCTCGGGTTGACTTGTTCCGACGGGCAGCAGAAGACGGACTGATTAGCTACTACGAGTCTGGAATATGAGTTCGCCCTCGAGTACGCATCCAGAAACTGCTTCTGAAGCGTCAGGGGCCGGTAATAGTGATGACCAGATGCGTAGTGATGGTTCTCCTTTCTCATTGCAGTTGTCTCGCATCTTCGTCATCGTTGTCTGGCTGGGGCTTCTACTTGGAGACGTTCTCAATGGGCTATGGGGCACCCAGATGGTCTTTGGGGGCTCCCCAACTCAACGCGTCGTTGTCGGGTCTTTGTTCATCTTCCCAACAATTGGTGCCCTTGCGGCAGGAGCCGCGATGCTCAGTCCCCAGCCTCAAGATAGAAAAGGCCTGGATGGCCGAGGGATTCTTGGTCTTCCGCGCTACCTGTACGAACCACATATGCGACTAAGTGTCGTCGCATCGAAGCTGGATATGGTTTGGCACGTGAGTGGAACGGCGACGCTATTGACATACCTCGGGGTGCTAATAGCTGGATGCATACAACCGATAGAACTTCCTGATCCGAGCACCTCAAACTCAAGTCACACAGTGTTGCTCGGCTATTCGATGCTCGCGTCAGTTCTTGTGACAACTCTATTCTGTGTTGGTTCAAGGTACGCCTACGTTGGCTTGCTCTACCCGTTGGGCATCGGCTACTTGGCTCGACTGGAAGGAAGCTTCGGGTGGGAATCCGTAGTTCCAGTTACCTTCTTGCTGACCTTCAATCTGACATTGGTCGCTTCCTTGACGCTGCTCTACAATCGAGGAACTTTGCTGGACAAAGCAGTTACGGAGCTGGAGCGTCGGCGCGGGGCCGAGGCGAAGGCTCAAGCAGAGCACATCGCGAGGAGGCGAGCGGACTCCTACGTTCACGACAACATTCTTTCAGTCCTCACTCCAGTTGCTACCGGATTCACGGAAGGCGAGTCACTTCGCAAGGCTGCACAGAAGGCTCTTGAGAGCCTGGAATCAGATGGTCAAAACACCGGGCTCACAACCGTTGTCCAGTTGTTCGCGAGCATCGAACAAGCAGCGCTGCAAAGGGATGGTTGCCTGACGATCAACCTTGGGATCGAACGAAGTGCCTCACGGCGGACGTTGGCCCCTGAGGTCTGCGGTGCATTTCAGGGCGTGGTCGCGGAGGCGATCAACAACTCGCTGAGGCATGCCAATCGAAGTGACGGAATCTCGGTTCGGCGAACACTTGAAATGCGGGCAACTGGCAGTCTCATAGAAGTCGTTGTTCAGGACGATGGAGATTCTTGTGATCGAGGAGCATTTACTGATTCACGCTCTTCAAGGCATGGAATCAATATCTCGATTCTCGGTCGTATGAGGGACATCGGTGGTGGTGCCGTGGTGTCTTGTCAGCCTCGTGGTCCACACCAGGGGGTGAGAGTTGAGGCAGCGTGGGAGCAACCTTCTGCGGTCGGCCTCCTCGGGACGAGTGTGGACACGACGGACTTCTCCATTTCAAGTGCAGCGCAGACCTGGGTGGCCCGCGCAATCGCGGCATGGGCATTTGTCGGGACGGTCATAATGATAGTTGGGCAAGCATCCAGATACTCGTCGTTGGTGTTGCCTGTGGTCGCATTAATCCTCCAGGCGGCGGCGGCCGTCTTGCTTGTGCGGACGTGGCCCCTTGCTGTGGTTCGTGATTGGGCAATGTGGTTTGCCGTAGGCGTAGTGGGGGTGAGTAATCTTCTCGCACTTATCCCTATTCTCGGGAATGGTTATCCGGGTCATGCCGCGTGGTCACTGGGAACGGGCTGGCTTCTCTGTGTGTTGATATTGCTTCGCAGTGGCCCAGTGCCCTCCTGGATTGCTATGGTCTTGCTGGGCATCTCGACGTGGGTGTGGACGTTGCTTTCGGGGCTGAGTGCAATGATCGCTGTTGAGTTAGTGCTTGGACAGGCGATATCACTGTTCTTGTGGACGCTGGTTGCTTGGTGGAGCGAACAGATAATGATGGCGACAGCAAGGACTGATCTTCAGATCCACGATGCTGAAGTCCTGAGGGCATCCACGCGCGCTACAAGAACCTTGCTGGACAAGCGTCTCGAGGGCGTGACACAGAGAGCTCGCCCTGTGCTTGAGGAACTGGCGAGTGATAACGAACTTGATTCCGATATGCAGTTGACTGCGACCGTGCTTGAGGGCGAGTTGCGCGACGAGATCAGGGCCCCTGCACTCTGCAGCGAAAGGTTAGTCATGGCTGCAAGAGAAGCCAGGTACCGTGGAGTTGAAGTCGTTTTTCTTGATGACAGTTCCAGTCCGGTAACGGCAGGGTTGCTAGGGCAGGTGTCTTTACGTGCCATAGAAGAGATACGAGCTACCGAATCCGGACGGATCGTAGTCCGACTATTGCCTGAAAATCGGCGGCACGTTGCGACAATTGTGGCTTCGGGCAGAGAGGTAGTCGCCATTGGGGCTGATAGACAAGGATAGTGTCTGGCTCGGCCCAGAACCTGTGTGACTCGAGCCTTGGCGTCGTGGCTTTCGTCTTGTTGGGCTGAACTCGCAGTGGCGAGTCGGTCGGTTTCCTACTACTGTCGGACTTCGACGAAGAGGTGATGCCGGATTCCGGAGCCCTTGTGTAACGGGAGGTTCCCATTCCTTGGATTCTACAGATGCGCCTTATCGCGACTGGCGAACGTTGCATTGCTTGCAATCTGTAGCGACCGAAGTCCCAGATGTGAAACGCTTACTACAGACGCATCCACGTTGGGTGCGTGATACCAACCCCTTTACGGAGGAGACATGAGCAACCCGGTCTTTAACCGGCTTGAAGGCCAGTGGTCTCAAGACAATGCGACGCGGGGTGCCGGGACGGCCACCGCTACCACAGAGGCTCTCAAACAACAGTCGTACCCGACATACGACCAACAAGCGTTCCAACAGGCTCAGCAGTCCTACGCGGCGCCCGCAGCCGACGCTGTCGATACCGGGCGTATGACCTATGACGACGTGATTGTGAAGACGGCGATCAGTCTGGGCGTGTTGATGGTGGTCGCTACGGCCAGTTGGATGATAGCGGCAAGCAACCCCACCCTTGGCATGGGGCTGATGCTCGTCGGACTCATTGCAGGCCTAGTCGTTGCAATGGTCAACATTTTCTCGAAGACCATCCGACCGGGGCTCGTCCTTCTCTACTCTGGCTTGGAGGGAATGGCTTTGGGCGCGCTTTCCTATGTGGTCAACGCTTCCGCTCCCGGGGTTGTGATTCAAGCAGTCATCGCAACCTTTGCGGTATTTGGCGTGACCCTCGCACTCTTCTCCTCAGGCAAGGTTCGGAACTCCCCGAAGATGCAGAAGTTTGTTCTGATCTCGCTGATCGGCCTAATTGTGTCCAGGCTATTGATCTGGGTGCTCGGCATGGTGGGTGTTCCCGTCGCTGGAGTTTACGACCAGAGCATCTTCGGCATACCACTTGCGGTCTTTGTCAGCCTGTTCGCAGTCTTCATTGGAGCCCTGTCCCTAATTGGTGACTTCGATCAGGTGAAGATTGGAGTGCAGATGGGTGCCCCGGCGAAGTATGCCTGGTCTAGCGCCTTCGGCATTATGGTGACGGTTGTGTGGCTCTACGTCGAGTTGCTCAACATGCTGTCTCGTCTAAACCGCAACTGATACTTCGAGAGGGAACCAATGGAAGGCGTAAGCGTCTCAGGGGAATACGGCAAGAAGCCATCCCTAACATTCGATGGAGTTGTAGCTTCTCCCGATCTTGAGGTTGAGGTCTTGGTCCAGGGCTCTGGCCCCGAGGTCGAACCCGGCGACGAGATTATCTGCAACTACCTGGGGCAGGTATGGGACGGCTCCGTCTTCGACAACTCTTATGACCGCGGTGCTGCTCTCGACTTCCAGATCGGCGTCGGTATGGTCATCCGCGGTTGGGACGACGGGTTGGTTGGCCAAAAGGTCGGCTCCCGCGTCCTGCTTTCGATTCCGTCTGATCTGGGATACGGCGCACGAGGTGTCCCTCAGGCAGGCATCAAGGGTGGCGACACCCTGGTGTTCGTAACCGACATCCTGGGAATCAAGGGCCAAGAGTAAAGGGCCTGGCCCACTCTAGTCGGACGTCAGGGCATCGGCGAAGAGACTCGCGATTGAAGAGCTTCGAGTGCTCCACCGGTGGCTGATGCATTTGGACCGGCCAAGGAACCTTCGATGTTCACAGTCTTAGAATCCCGGCCCAGCAGTCGGTTGTCCAACTGGCGTTCTATTTCGTCCCTCATCCACGGCAGGAGTTGACCGAGCCCGTTGCCAAGAATCACATGGTTTACGTCCAGAAGGTTCACGGCATTCGTCAAGGCAATCCCAAGTGCCCATCCGGCCCGCTTGATCGCACCCACGGCCGAGGGATTTCCCTCTTGGGCCTCTTTAAGAAGAACTGATAGGTCGCTGTCGAGGGGTAAACCAGCTTTTTCAAGCATGGCCTGTCTTCCCGCGAATGTCTCGAGACACCCCAAAGCTGAGCAATGGCACCGTTCACCGTTAGGGTCGATCACCATGTGCCCGATCTCGCCCGACCATCCATTTGCTCCGCGCGCGATTCGTCCATCTTGGACCAGTGCTCCACCCACGCCGTAGTTACCAAAGTCATAAAGAAACGAGTCTGGCAGATCGGTCGATTCTGAAAGAGCTGACGCGCTTGCAATCGCCTGAAGGTTCGCGTCATTCTCGACAATGAAGGGTATTCCCTCGGGAATGTACTCCTTCAAGATTTCGATGGGACGCACATTGTTCCATTCGAGATTCGATGCATAAATAACGGTCTGCTGATCGTTGCCGACAATAGAAGGCACAGCGAGGTATATCGCACTTATCTCGGAGAATCCGCGACTCGATAGGGCATCTATCATCACGGCCGTGTGTTTT
>JBATQJ010000161.1:0-1599 GCA_049291975.1 Scrofimicrobium sp. | reverse complement strand
GAGGAGAAACGAATGGCTGATCGGGACAGGAACCGGGGCACACTGGTTGTTGGCATGGGCCGATTTGGGGCCGCGGTTGCTCTCACTCTTGAGCGGCTTGGGTTCGAGGTGCTTGCGATGGAGAAGAATCGGAACACCGTCCAGCACTACACGGGAGTGCTTCCCCTGGTCGAGGGTGACGCGACCGACCCCGAGGCGCTGGAACAGGTGGGAGCGGCTGACTTCAGTTCGGCAGTTGTTGGCGTCGGCACCTCACTCGAGTCGTCGGTGCTGATTACTGCGAACCTGGTCGACGCCGGGGTCAAATCGATCTGGGCGAAGGCAACCTCCCGCGAACACGGAAGGATCCTGCGGCGAATCGGCGCCCACCACGTGGTCTATCCCGAGTATGACGCGGGGATGAGGACCGCTCACCTGGTCGGTGGCGAACTGCTGGACTACATCGAGATGGACCAAGAAGAGTTCGTGGTTGCGAAGATGCGGCCCCCAAAAGTGCTGAACGGTTTCGCACTTGCCGAATCCCAGGTGGAGTCCAAGTACAGCATCAAAGTGATCGGAACGTTGCGTCCCGGCAAGCCGTTCAGGTACGCAGACGCAACGACCAGTATCGACGAGGGTGACATCCTGATTGTCTCAGGCACTGCCCGCGCCGTCATCCAGTTCTCGGAGCTTCCCAGGTAGTCCATTTGTCGGCAGCGGAGCGTACCCTTCCAACATGGCAAAACCGAAAACAGTTCACATCTGCTCCCAGTGCGGATGGGAGTCCGCGAAGTGGGTTGGTCAATGCCGCGAGTGCGGAGCTTGGGGAACTCTGGAGGAGTCCATATCGGTTCCCCTCAGTGGCGGCGCTGGCAGTTCTCTCCCCAAGGCTGCTTCCAGGCCGGGCCCGGTAGTCAGTCTCGACCGCATCCAGGTAATAGAGGCCCCTGCTACGCCGACGGGGATCCCTGAGTTCGACCGCGTTCTGGGAGGCGGGGTCGTTCCAGGGTCAGTGATCCTGTTGGCCGGAGAACCGGGGGTTGGCA
The DNA here is from genome assembly GCA_049291975.1 of Scrofimicrobium sp. Taxonomy (GTDB): domain Bacteria; phylum Actinomycetota; class Actinomycetes; order Actinomycetales; family Actinomycetaceae; genus Scrofimicrobium. The sequence goes on along the minus strand of JBATQJ010000161.1, from coordinate 574 downwards.
AGTCAACGCTGCTACTGGACGTTGCGGCCCGTTTCGCTCGCCGTGCGGAAGTGGACGGCTCCGGCCCAGTTCTGTATGTGACCGGTGAAGAATCGGTTTCCCAGGTTAAGCGCCGGGCCGAACGAATCGGTGCGCTCTCGCCGTCCCTCCTATTGGCTTCAGAGACGGATGTCGCCAATGCGCTGTGGCACTTCGAACAGACCGAGCCCTCACTGCTGATTATCGATTCGGTTCAAACACTTACGACCTCGGCGGTTGATAGCGGAGCTGGTTCAGTGGGTCAGGTCAGGGCGGTGGCTAGCCTCATCATCCAAGAGGCTAAGAAGTCGAACGTTCCAACCCTCCTGGTTGGCCATGTGACCAAGGATGGCTCGATCGCGGGTCCGCGCACACTTGAACATTTGGTGGACGTCGTCTGTCAGTTTGAGGGTGATCGGGGAACTCCCTTGCGCTTGCTTCGAGCCGCGAAGAACCGGTACGGGGCAACCGATGAGGTTGGTTGCTTCCTTCTTGCGGACAGCGGGATTGAGGAAGTTGCCGACCCCTCACGCCTGTTCACCTCCGGAACCCGAGG
>JBATQJ010000160.1:0-19425 GCA_049291975.1 Scrofimicrobium sp. | reverse complement strand
CTGCTCGCTGTGGTGACCGTGAAATCCGCGTTTGCTACGTTGTCATCGTCGGCTTTGCCACCAGCAAAGCCTCCTCTTCCGCCTTGCAACCACGAATTTCCCGGGCATCCTCGCCCGAGCACAGATTTAGGAGACACACCCTAGTCACGGATCTTTCGAGCCTCTAGGTAATAGCGCTTGTCGTAGCTCTCACCCATAGAGAAGGTCTTTCGGGGGAGGACACCGTCGTGGATCACGGTGGGGAAAAGCGAGTCTTTTTCCATTGCAGGAAGCAGGAACGCCACGGTGTTTGGTTGCTTCGCTAGTTCGATCGCCACATCGGCACCGTGAATGTAGTCGATTCGTGCCTTCGGGTGCTCCGCAAGCCAGGAGTCGAGGAATGCCTGGAGCGTTCCGACCTCAAGCTGCTGCTCGGGACCCGGAACCGTGATCGTTCCAGTCTGGCCACCAACAGAGTAGGCGAGGACATGGCTTCGCGATTGTTGCTCCGCGTGGCTTTCGCTTTGGCCGTCGCCTTCGTCCATGTAGGCTCCGGGATAGGCGGCGACAAGGTCAGCCAATAGCCGTTCTGAATCAACGTCAAAGACGACCCTGTGGATTGGCTCGAATTCCAAAGAATCGTCGTGCAGATTCACCAGCTCGCAGAGGGCATAGCGGGAGGGGAGTGAGTCCCACTCTTCCTCTGGTGCCACTGCCTTCTGCTGCTCGTAACACTCTTTGGCTGTGGCCAATGAATGGTTGCCATCTCCAACAGCGAAGACTAGAACAGGTTTTCCCTCCGCGTCATATCGAGTCGCGAACGAATCCGGATCCGCAAGGTCGGCAAGCGCATTTGAAACACGCTCAATTTGTCCAGGTGTGAGACGCCAACCGGAGACGTGACCGCCGCGCTCCATCAGTTCAAAGCTGTAAACGCGTTCCAGGTGGTCCTTCTCTGCCGTTATCGGCTCAATAACCGTGCGTTTCGAATCATCACAAAGGAGCATTACATGGGGTAGTTCAATCGGAGCGCTCTTCCGCACCTCAACACGAGGAGGAATGCGTTCAAGAACGGTTCCCTCGGTGGCGCGAATCAGTGCATCGGAACCCGGGTGGTAGTCATACTGCTCTAGGTCAACCATGCCAACCAGGCCCCTGCGAGTACGACCGTCATAAAGGCGGCGCTCAACGTAAACCATTGATTCGGGGAGTACGCGGAAGCGTCCCTCGTCCAAATACTCCGTCATCGCACTGTTGATGGACGCGATGTCTTCGGCGACGCTTGGCCCCTCAAGGGCCACCTCGGGCAACACCAATCTTAGGGTCGAGGGATTCTCACCAACGCGCTGATCGACGCGTTCCCAATACTCCGGTTGGGAAGTGTACTGATCGCAGGCAACCACTGACCAGAGCGTCATATCGCAGTCCCGCGGAAGCATAATGTCTGCCGGACCGAAGCCCACGTTCGTTTCTGTCACTTCTTGACCACAAGACCCTTCGGCGCGACGACAATTCCCGACTCAGTTACAGTCATTCCGCGCTCGCGGTCATACTCATGGTCGAATCCGATCTGCGCGTCCTCTTCAACAATCACGTTCTTGTCGAGAATTGCCCTACGAACCCTGGCCCGCCTGCCAACCCGCACTCCGTGCATGATGATGGCGTCCTGAACCTGAGCCCATGAGTGCACTGACACCATGGGGGATAGCACCGATGAGTAAACCTCACCACCGGAAATAATCACCGACTGGGAAACGAGAGAGTTGACCGCGTGTCCCAGACGTGAACCGTGCTCACCGTGAACAAACTTCACGGGCGGAAGAGGATCGTTCTGTGTAAGTACCGGCCAATCGAAGTTATACAGGTTGAATACCGGGGTGATGGCGATCAGGTCCTGGTTTGCATCGAAGAACGCATCGATTGAGCCGACGTCACGCCAGTAGTCGCGGTCACGATCAGTCGACCCCGGGACGTTGTTGTCGATGAAGTCGTATACCGCGCATTCACCCTTCTCGACAAACCACGGGACAATGTTGCCACCCATGTCGTGCTTGGAACGGGCGTTCTTCGCGTCTTCTCTCAATGCTTCAACCAGGGCATCAGTGGTGAAAATGTAGTTGCCCATTGAGGCGAGGACCTTTGTCGGGTCATCCTCTAGTCCGACCGCATCCTTTGGTTTTTCCTGGAACTCTTCAACCATCCCATCTTTCGATTTGATGACGCCGAACTGGTCCGCAAGCTCAAGGGGTTGTCGGATCCCGGCGATGGTTGCTGGGGCGCCAGAGTTGATGTGGTACTTCAGCATCTGTGAGAAATCCATGCGGTATATGTTGTCCGCACCAGTAATTACCACATAGTCGGGACGCTCATCATAAACAGCGTTAAGAGATTGATAAATCGCATCTGCTGAACCCATGTACCAATGAGGCCCGCGTCGTTGCTGGGCTGGCATTGGAGTGACGTAATTGCCAAGCAAGGGAGAGAGTTGCCAGGCAGTTGCGATGTGTCGGTCTAGTGAGTGGGACTTGTACTGAGTTAGTACAAGAATCTTTGATAAACCGGAGTTGACCAGGTTCGACAGAGAAAAGTCGATCAGTCGATAGTTGCCGCCAAATGGTACAGCGGGCTTTGCTCGGTCTTCGGTGAGGGGCATGAGTCGCTTGCCTTCACCACCTGCGAGGACGATTGCTAGAACGCGCTTCTTTGCCATGCCTAAAGCATAGCTAGGAAACTGGTTGTAGGAGGGAATGCCCGGGAACTAGATATGATTGAACTCAAACCCATCAACGGACCAAGGACGGTAATTGTGCGTATTGATCTTCTTACCAGGGAATACCCGCCTTTCATCTACGGGGGTGCCGGAGTCCACGTCAATGAACTTGCCAAGGTTCTCCGTCCGATGGTCGACCTGCGAGTCTTGGCGTTTGACGGACCTCGCGTCGAAGGTGAGGACGGCTTCGAACCAGGAGTCATCGGGTATAGCGATCTTCCGGAACTTGAGGCTACAAATGGTGCGGTAAAGACACTCGGAGTGAACCTCGAAATGACCGAGGGCATGGCGGGAACCGATCTGCTCCACGCCCACACCTGGTACACGACGTTTGCGGGGTATTTAGGAAAGCTACTCTTTGACGTGCCGCTGGTGATTTCAGCGCATTCTCTTGAGCCACTGCGTCCCTGGAAAGCCGAACAGCTTGGGGGCGGATACTGCGTCTCCTCGTTCGCTGAACAGGTCGGTTATGAGAACGCGGATGCGATAATCGCTGTTTCGAACGGAATGAGGGACGATATCCTCAAGGCGTATCCCGCAGTGGACCCAGACCGAGTGAAGGTGATCCACAACGGAATCGACCTTGCGAAGTGGCACCGCCCGGACACGACTGAGGCGGAGGCAACGGCCGAGCAGGCACGCGCTGACCTAGGGATAGACCCGAATAGGCGAACTGTTGCCTTCGTTGGGCGAATCACCCGGCAAAAGGGACTGCCCGGCTTCTTGCGCGCAGTGGAGATGCTCCCGGAGGATGTCCAGGTTGTACTCTGCGCGGGAGCCCCGGACACTCCGGAGATCGCGGCCGAGGTTGAGGAACTGATTGAGGACCTGCAGAAGAAGCGAACTGGGATTGTTCTGATCACGCAGATGCTTCCTCACGATCAGCTGGTCGCTGTGCTGGCGGGGTCTGATGTATTTGCCACCCCCTCGATCTACGAGCCTCTTGGGATAGTGAATCTCGAAGCAATGGCAATAGGGCTTCCCGTGGTCGGGACGAAAACGGGGGGAATCCCGGACGTTATCGTTGATGGTGAGACGGGTTACCTCGTACCAATTGAACAGGCGCAGGATGGAACCGGAACGCCGCTGAATCCAAGGCAGTTCGAGGCGGACTTTGCGGCGGCACTGGTTAGGGTTCTGGATGACCCTGAGAAGGCCAGGGAAATGGGGCAGGCGGGGCTAGAGCGGGCCCGGGACCTTTTCTCTTGGGAAGCGATTGGGAAACAGACCGTTGCGCTCTATGAATCACTAGTGAAGAGTGAGGACTCCTGATGACATTAGCAGCGCAGCTGCAGAATGTTGACGTTGAGCTTTCTGGGGAAAAGATCCTCAGTGACCTTGACCTGACGGTAGAAAGTGGCCAGCACTGGGTCATTGTTGGACCGAATGGAGCCGGAAAAACGACCGTCGCCAGACTGATCGCTGGGCTTGAGATCCCAGCATCGGGATCGGTGAATGTACTCGGCCAGGACACTCGCGAGGTCGAGTCGACTTATCTTGCTTCGCAGGTTGGCTTTGCCTCATCCGACGTCCGTGATCGTCTGTCGGCGCCGTCGAAAGTGCTCTCCCTAGTGCTGCCCGCAGCGTGGGGGCAGACGACTCGTTTCACTGAGGAGTACGAGGAGATTGACGAGCAACGGGCAATGGATCTGTTGAACGCCCTGGGCATCGGACAGCTCTCCGAGCGACGGTACGGAAGCCTTTCTGAAGGTGAGAAACAGAGGGCGTCGATCGCCCGGGCTCTGATGGCAGATCCCGAGATAGTCATCCTGGACGAGCCGACTGCGGGTCTAGACCTTGGGGCCAGGGAGATGCTTGTGGGAGCGCTCGGGGAGATCATGGCTGACCGGAATGCTCCCACCGTCATCATGATTACGCATGAGCTTGAAGAGATTGCTCCCGGTTTCAGCCACGGCGTGCTTTTGAATCAAGGCCGAGTGGTCGCGAGCGGGGAATTGAGCTCGGTCCTCACCTCCGCCAACCTTTCTGAAGCATTTGGACTTCCATTGGAGGTGGAGAGGCGGAACGACCGGTGGTGGGCCACCGCCGTATTCAGCTGAGCGACGCACTCCGCTACTGTTAGTTGTGTCGGACGACGCGAGGAGAATGAAATGTGGTGGCTCATCTGGCTCGGTGCAGCGTTGGTGCTGGGAATGCTTGAGTTGCTGACAATGGACTTCTTCTTTTTGACGCTTGCTCTGGCCGCCATCGTCGCGGGTGGATTCGGGGCGTTTGGTGGAGGGCTGGGAGTGCAGGTGATCGCTTTTGCCGTAGCTGCTGTGGTGCTTCTGGTGTTGGTTAGGCCATGGGCGCGCAGACTGCTACAGAAATCGACTCCCGATATTGATACCAATGCTCGCGCATACCTGGGGAAGACCGCCGTGGTCATGGCACCCCTGGTTGGAGAAGAGGGTCGAGTTCGCATTGGTGGCGAAGTTTGGTCGGCTCGCGGTCAGGGTGGTGCAACATTCCCGGTGGGAAGCGAAGTTCGGGTGACACAGATCGATGGCGCAACCGCAGTCGTTGGCCCTCTGAGTGAACAGGTGACTCCACCACCTAGCAGTGTCCCCCTTGAACCTGAACTCTGAAACTTTTATCTCGTAAACCAAGACAGGAGCAGTAAATGGACAACGGTCTAGGCATCTGGATTCTGGTACTTCTAGTCATCCTTCTAGTAGTCATCATTGTGGTGCGCGCGGTTCGAGTAGTACCGCAGTCCCGGGCCCTAGTAATTGAGCGGCTGGGTAAGTTCCAGACGGTTATGTACGCCGGCCTCCACATTCTGATTCCTTTCGTGGACCGGGTGGCCGCAAATGTTGACCTTCGTGAGCAGGTCACCTCGTTCCCACCTCAACCGGTGATCACCGCTGATAACGTGGTTGTCTCGATTGACTCGGTCATCTACTACCAGGTGAATGACCCGATGGCCGCGACATACGAAATCGCGAACTACATTCAGGCGATTGAACAACTAACGGTTACAACTCTTCGCAACGTTATCGGCTCACTTGACCTGGAACAGACCCTGACTTCTCGCGACCAGATCAACCAGCAACTCCGTGGGGTTCTGGATGAGGCGACAGGCAAATGGGGCATTCGTGTCAACCGGGTTGAACTGAAAGCTATTGATCCGCCTCCCACCATCCAGCAGGCGATGGAGCAGCAGCTTCGTGCCGAGCGCGACAAGCGTGCCGCGATCCTCCAGTCAGAGGGCGTGCGTCAGTCCCAGATCTTGCGGGCCGAGGGCGAGAAGCAGTCGCAGATCCTCAAGGCCGAGGGTGAGGCGAGTGCTGCAGTCACCGTTGCCGACGGACAGGCAAAGGCAATTCAGACGGTGTTCGAAGCGATCCACTTGGGGCAACCAACATCGGATCTTCTTTCATACCAGTACCTGCAGATGCTTCCTGAGCTTGCCAAAGGCGAGTCCTCAAAGATCTGGGTCATTCCGACCGAGCTTACTGCCGCCCTCAACTCGATCACCGAGGGATTCAGCGGGAAGAACGAGGAAAAGAAGTAACAAAATACCCGGGGTCACTGGTTGCATTTAGGCCGGTGACCCCGGGCATTTTTGTGCATTGGGTGCTAGCGTCCCGAGTGTTCTATCTGGATTTCTCGGAGTTAGAGGACCTTTGAGAAGAAATCCTTAGTCCGCTGCTCAATCGGGTTATCAATGACCTGGGCAGGTGTACCCTGTTCAACAATCTTGCCATCGTCCATGAAAACGACGTGATCGGCAACTTCGCGAGCAAACCCGACTTCGTGGGTAACCACGATCATGGTCATTCCGCCCTCTGCGAGGTCCTTCATCACGCCGAGGACCTCTCCCACCAACTCGGGATCAAGTGCCGATGTCGGCTCATCAAATAGCATCAACTCGGGTTCCATCGCCAGCGCACGAGCTATTGCCACGCGCTGCTGCTGTCCGCCTGATAATTGGCCGGGGTAATGGTCTGTTCGATCGCCAAGTCCGACGCGTCCCAGTAGCTCAAGGGCTTTGGTCTCGGCCTCTTTCTTGTGCACCTTCTTGACGTGGATTGGGGCTTCCATGACGTTGCGAAGTGCGGTCATTTGTGGGAACAGATTGAAGCGTTGAAACACCATCCCAATGGTGCTGCGCTGTTTCGCAATTTCGGAGTCTTTTAGACGGTAGAGGACCTCTTTTCCGTCCTTATCCTCCTTTACACGAAGCCCCATGAGTTCACCGCCAACCCAGATGCGACCTGCAGAGATGAGTTCGAGTTCATTGATGCAGCGAAGCAGTGTTGACTTTCCGGAGCCCGACGGTCCAAGGATTACGCAGACGTCACCGGGTTTCACGGTTAGGTCAATGCCCTTGAGAACGTGGAGGTCACCGAAGAACTTATGGACGTCCCTGACCTTTACCATGGCGGAATCTGTCTCTACTCCAGTCATCATGGCGTCACATCCAAGAACAGCATTTCGTTATGGGTCTGTCCATCGACATCTTCCTGTCCGTCGGGCGCGTCCTTGCCTCTGGTTGCTGAGGCGTTCTCCGCGTATCCCTTTCCGAAGTGTCTTTCTATGTAGTGCTGAATGACCATAAGAATTGAAGTAATCACCAGGTACCAGATTGCTGCGGTCAGCAGCATCGGAACGGGTGCGAACATCCTCTGACCCAGGTCGCGGGCGACGAACGTGAGTTCATAAATGTAGGGGATCGCTGAGACAAGAGAGGTTGTCTTGAGCATGGAGATGGTTTCGTTACCCAGCGGCGGAACGATGACTCGCATCGCCTGCGGCATGACAATGCGCGCCATAATCTGGGTCCTTGACATTCCAAGGGCAGTGGCTGCTTCCCACTGTCCTTTATCGACCGAGTTGAGACCAGCTCGGATGATCTCGGCGAGGTAAGCGCCCTCATTGAAGCCGAGACCCAGAAGCGCCATCCAGAAGATGGTGATGATCTTCGTCGTCTCGAACGTCACGAACTCCGGTCCGAACGGAATGCCGATTGAAAGCGTTGGCAGGATGACCGGTAGCAGAGACCAGAAGATCAGCTGCGTGTAGACCGGCGTACCGCGAAAAAACCAGATGTAGAAGGTGGCGACACCTCGTGTAATTGGGTTTGGTGATTGGCGCATAACGGCCATAGCGATGGCGATGATCGTTCCAAGAATCATCGCGCCAGCTGTCAGAATCAGGGTGTGAACAATGGCCTGCATGATGGTCTTAGAGAAGAGCCAAGCCCAGATCATGTCCCATTGGAAGACCGGGTTCTTGATCAGGCCATTAACGACCATTGCCACCAGGATAAGCAGAATTGCGGCACCCACCCAGCGTCCCGGGTGGGGCACTGGGCGGGCGTCGATCAACTTCACTGGTGCTTCAGTTTGCGTTGAGGAAGTTGTCATTTGTCTTTTTGGACCTACTGGCCCGGGTTGATCTCAGCCTTGCTCAGTCCGATTGACTCGGAACCGAAGTTACCCAGGATCTTCTCAAGGTAGCCCTCGTCCATCAGATACTGCATAGCGGCCTGGACCGCAACGGTCAGTTGCTCATCGTTCTTAGCAATCGCAATGCCCTGAGGCTCGGACTCGATAACGTCGCCGATCTGTTCAAGATCACCCTTGGAGTTTGCAACTGAGTAACCAATGACGGGGGAGTCCGCAAAGGTAGCATCCCACAGGCCGCCGACGACCTTGACAGTGACGTCAGTCTGCAGGTCCAGAGGATTAACGGTGATCGCTTCTTTTCCGTCCGCGACACACTGCTCGGACCACTCCTCAGCCAAAACCTGCTGGTAGGTTCCGTTTTGTACGCCAATGATGGAGCCGCATGGGTCCTCGGGGTCGAAATCGGAGGGGTTGCCGGTTTTCACGGCGAATGCCGAGCCAACTTGCAGGTACGAAACCATGTTGACTTGCTCAAGGCGTTCGGGATTGATGGTGAACGATGAGGCGCCAATATCAAATTTGGAGCCCAGCGCCGGAATGATTGTGGGGAACTCGGCGTGCTGGGTGGTGCCTTCAAGGCCCATAACCTGTCCTAGTGCCTGAACAATCTGGATATCGTATCCGACCGGAACGCCGCCTTCACGGAACTCACCGGGAGCGTAGTCGGTTGATGCGCCGTTACGCAGTTGGCCCCTCTCCGCAACACTATCGGGAACCATCGCGGCGATGTCGGGGACGACCTCAATGGTCAGCGGATCAAAAACCTCGACGACCTCCCCGGACTCTCCGGTTTCGGTGGGCTCATTGGCTTCGGGAGCACTTGGGTCAGAGCAGGCAGTGAGAGTGAGAGCCGCCACGACTGTTGCGGCGAATGGAATCAGTTTCCGCATGGGATCCTCCATAGAATATTGAACCCCATAAGTATGCACATCATTGCATAGTATGCGCTACTGGTCTCATATGGCGGAGCCGGTCGCGTGGGTGATTAGCCGCGCATTGCCTTCCGATTGGCTCGTGTCTTGTACGGGTCGACACCCTTAGGGATGGGGAGAGCCTTTGAAGACAGTGCATTTAGGCGGTTCGCAACGGCCGGAACCTCATGCTTAGTCAATACCTTCTTGAGACCTCTGAGCTTCCTATTGAGCTTGGTGAGAGGCACCTGACCCTCGTCATGACCAACCTGAATGAAGACAATCGGAACGTTGGAGATAGCTCGAGAGATCTTGCGTTTTTCGTTCTGTAGCAGAGGTGTTACCCGGTTTGATGGACCTTCTGAGATCAGAACAACACCGGGACGACCAACGAGTCGCCACACCAGGTCCTGATTCTTGTCAACCGCGACGGGTTCGTCTTCGATGTCCCAGCCTCGTTTTATTTGGCTGATAACCGCGTAGACCGATCCGATCTTGCCATCAATTTGCTTGTACATGGCGGGTCGCAGAAGGAACGCTAGCAAAGCCATATCCGCGATGATTGCCAGCATGACGCCGCTGATCACCCAGAACACCATGCTATGGAAAATAAGCCCGGCCAGGACGCCCAGTCCAATGATGATTATTGGTGCCGCGATGAGGACGACGGGGAACCAACTGTAGGTGCGCTTGATTACCTTGTACGCGTCGACAAAGTTCTCATACCAGCGACGCTTCTTCGGGGCAGCGGTGTCAGTCTTTTTAGCCATGATTGCTCATTCTACAAGTGATCTACGGGTGCGGTTACGCTACGTCTCGGTGACGCTTCTGATACGAGGGAAGAAGAAGGACTCCTCCAACAACGATGATGATTGCAGAGGCGAGTGCGCCGAGAAAGTAGGCAGGTTGCGCTCCTAGATTCTGCGCAACCGATCCACCGATTGTTGATCCCAGCGAGACGCCTACGGTCACCGATGACTGCATGAGGGTCATCGCAACAGAGATTCCACCGCGCGGTGCCAGGTGCTCGGCGACTGTAAACGCGGTGACCATTGTCGGGCCAACAAATACTCCGGTGAGTGCGAGCCACCCGACAGTCGAGGGGATCGTTGTAAGCATTGCGACAACGGAAGTTGATATTGCCATCCCGATAGCGAACGTGATCAAGCGCCAAGGGACTCGGAAGGTCGCAGGAAGCATGACGACTGCTAAAGAGGCAATAGCCGAGCCGATTCCCATTACTGCATAAACCAGTCCCGCCTGTGAGCTAACGCCGAGCAGGTCCGCACGAGCGGTTGTTCCCGCTTGGGTCGCGCCAAAAAACATCCCGATGGACATAAGGGTGATGACCGCGGGAAGAACAGCGCGGACAACGACGAAGATGGCGGGACGTTCGTCCATCGTAGTGACTGCCTCTGGCTCTTGGGAGACGGCCTCGAGTGAGCGTGGAGAGGTGAGCGCAAAGGCGGTTCCGGCAACCGCCATGAAGGCGAAGGCAAGCAGAAGAGGGGCGGCGGGAGCCGCCAACGACGCGGAGATGCCTACCAGCGTTGGCCCTAAGACGAAGAGCATCTCATCGGCCATTGATTCGTACGAGAACGCCGCGTTTAGGACTCTAGCATTGGTGCCGAACGATACCCACTTGGCTCTGGTGAATGAACCAACTGGCACCACTGTCGCCCCCGCAAACACGCAGAGAACAAGTAGTGGAGCCCCGAGTATCCCGGTTGTTGCCGCCCAAAACAGGCCGAGCAATGCGACTGAATTCAGGGGAACGAGGGTCAAGAGGGTGCGGCGCTGGCCCCAGAGATCCGCTGCCCGTCCGACTAACGGGGAGCAAAGGGCAACGGAAATCGAGAAGATACCGGACGCTAGACCTCCGACGGCCAAGTCTCCCGATGAGGCAGTGAATGCGGTCATTATGCCGAGGGGGAGCATGGCGTACGGGGTGCGAGCAATGAGAGCCACCAGCATATTCGCAAGTCCGTAGACCGGAGGTAGCTCGCGGTAGTGGCGCAACGCGCCAAAGGGTGAAGCAGAAGGGGAAGACAAGAGATCTCCGTTGTTACAGCCTCCCCGAAGGGCCTGGTTTCGCAGGGCATCGGGGTGCCAACCAGAGTGCGAGGCACCCGGTTAGGATGAGCCAATTCTAAGACTCCGCATATGGGAGTTATCAACAGGGCGGGCGGAGAGATCCGTCTCCGTACTGAAAAACCCGCAGACTCAAAGAATGACATCCGAAGTATCCCGCAGACCCCTTTTCTTTCGACCTCAAGGAGTCATATGGCTTCAGCAGGATGGGGACGGCATACACCTTAGTTTTCCCGGTCCATTAGATGAGGAAAAGTGGCAAATACTCGCCCAGACTAGCCACCCACAGATCGCCAACGTCCGTGAACGAGGGGAGAGTTTCGCTGATGGAGCCCTCATCCAGTTCGCTCCTAAAAGTGGCTACTTGGATAGATCTCAAGCCAGCTTCTCCACAATCAGGAACATTGAAGAGTTACATCGGTTCTTCGTGGATCAGGGATCGCCGGTCGCAGAGGAAGCCTGGGTTCGCATGACCACTTCGAGGTCTGGGACTCCCTTCTTTGTCTGCGTCCCTTGCAACATGGACGGGGAGAAGGGATGGGTCAAACTAGACCCCGTAAGCGCTACCTCCTTGAGTGCGCAAAGATACTCTGATGAGCACGAGCATTCTGAGTCAGAATATGAGAATTTTGGACCGAGTAAGATCCCGGTCTCGGAAGAGGGAACGCCTCAGGTCGAACTTCCTCCGACTAGGCGTCTGCCGATCCATAAGCGAGTCAGATTCCGCCTTGGTGCTGCAATCACGGTCACTGCGATCACTCTGAGTGCCTTCGCGGTGCTTCTCCCGATGCAAATCGAAGCGGCGCGTAGGGCCTGTCCATCAGCTGAACAGGTTCAGGTACGAATCGAGGAACTCCTGCGAACAAGGGCTGACGCCCTCGAGCAGGGTGATCTGGACAAGCTACGGGAAGTAGAATCGGAGCACCTTGTTCAAATCGATGCTCGGATGCTCGAAAAGAACTCCGGGGGGAACGGAATCGTTGCTCCGGAGTACGAAGTCGAGGTGATCGAGAGGCTCTGCGAAGCGGACACAGTCATCGTAGAAGCGATGGTCACAAGTTCCGTCAAGAAGGACTCGTCAAACGTTACTCATGAGGAATCGACGACTCGAGAAGTAACTGTCTCAATGACTAGGAACCCCTGGAAGATCGACTCATTCAACAACCAGAAGTGACCAACTAAGTGCGCGACGAACGATAGAGAGAGTTTCGAAGTCGGCGGTGCCAATGTCGCTACCAACCGGTTCTGGGAACTAAGAACGACATTGCTAGATGCTCAATAGTTAAAGCAAAGCGCCAGGGGAGTCACTTTGGATCCCCTGGCGCTTTGAGTTTGGTTCTAGCTGAGGGCGAGGTCGGCCAGGAAGTCTCCGGCCTCTAGGCGACGCTTAACATCCCTGAGGAAGCGGGAAGCATCGGCACCGTCAACCAGGCGGTGGTCGTAGCTGATCGACAGGTAGACCATGGAGCGAATTGCAATCGACTCGCCACCGTCTGCGTCCTTGACGACAACGGGTCGCTTTACGATCGTTCCGGTTCCAAGGATTCCGGTCTCTGGCATGTTGAGAATAGGAGTGTCAAAGATCGCTCCGCCCGAACCCGTGTTGGTGATGGTAAAGGTTGAACCAGTCAACTCATCAGGGCTGATCTTTCCGTCACGAACCTTAGAGGCCAGCGAGTTGATTGACTCGGCGATCCCTGCAATGCTCAAATCTTGAGCGTTCCGAATCACCGGAACCATCAATCCCTGTGGGGCGTCGACGGCAATACCCATGTTGACGTGGTCATGATAGGTAACCTGGCGATCATCGATAACCGCGTTGAGCTTCGGGTGTGCTTCAAGTGCTTCGATCGTTGCCTTCACGAAGAACGGCAGGAACGTCAGCTTGGTGCCATGCACCTGCTGGAACTCATCCTTGTACCTCGCTCGCAGTGCCGCAACCTTAGTGACGTCAACCTCGAACACAGTGGTAAGTTGCGCGGATGACTGTAACGACTCAACCATTCGACGGGCGACAGTCTGACGTAGGCGCGACATTTTCTCGGTAGTACCATGCAGTGCCTTGGCTTCTGGGGAGACCGCAATCCTGCCAGAGGCGTCGGTTTGGACTGCAGGAACTGGCGCGGCGGGCGTCGCGGGAGCCGGCCGGGCAGCGGCAGTTTCGACGTCTTCGCGTCGGATCCGGCCGCCGATGCCGGTTCCCGTCACGGTGGACAGGTCGACGCCCTTATCCTTCGCCAGTTTGCGAACGAGGGGGGTGACGTACCCGGCGGACGTACCAAGCCCGGGAGCATGGTCAACCACCTGTCCTTCACCAGCGGCGGCGCGAGAGACTGCCTCAGAGACCTGTGCGTGCGCATCAGGTTCCGGAGCGGGCTCAGGAGGTGCTACAGGGGCAGGAGGAGGGGGTGGTGCAATATGAGTCGGCGCGGCGTGAGTGGGCGTTGCGGGAACAGGTTGGAGCTGTGGCGCAGCAGGGGCCGGTGCTTCGACCACGGGAGTCGCCGGAGTCGCAGTGCTAGCGCCACTCGAAGGAGCAGCGTCGGAGATACGGACCAGAACGGTTCCAACCTCGACTGTGTCATCTTCTGCCACGAGGATCTCGGCGACGTATCCATCAACCGGTGAAGGAACCTCAGAATCGACCTTGTCGGTCGCAACCTCGACCAGCGGATCATCGGCAGAAACTTTATCCCCGACGGACACGAGCCATTCGCTGACAGTTCCCTCAGAAACTGACTCGCCAAGCGCTGGCATTGTTACGTCGGTGAGACTCCCTGCGGCAGGGGCCTCTGCAGGCACGGGCTGTGAAGCGGGGATAGAGACCGGAGTGGGTGCGGGAGCCGGAGCCGCAGCCTCGGGTGTGGGGGCTGCCTGAACGGGCGCGCTACCAGCCTCATCAGGCGAGCCAACGCGGGCAATCTCGGTTCCGACCCCGACCGTCTCATCTTCCTCAACCAGGATCTCAAGCAGAACGCCCGAAATGGGGGAGGGAACCTCAGAGTCAACTTTGTCGGTTGCAACTTCAACGATCGGTTCGTCGGCTTCGACCGTATCGCCGACCTTCTTTAGCCACTCGGTGACGGTGCCCTCTGAGACGGACTCGCCGAGTGCCGGCATCTTGATGGACTGTGCCATTAGTTTGTTATCTCCTTGTTCGTCGAGTCTTAGTTGTGTGCGTGGAGCGGCTTGCCAGCAAGCGCCATGGCTGCCTCGCCCAGTGCCTCGTTCTGGGTTGGGTGCGCATGAATCAAAGAAGCCACGTCCTCAGGATAGGCCTCCCAACCGACCATCAGCTCGCCCTCACCAACTTGCTCGCTGATGCGCTTGCCAATGGCGTGGAAACCAACGATGGGGCCATCAACGACGGCCACCAGTTTCACAAGGCCGGGGGTTTCGAGGATGTTCGACTTACCGTTGCCGGCGAGGTTGTACTCGACAGCCTTGACCTGGTCATCGCCGTACTTCTCACGGGCCTGCTTCTCACTGAGACCAACCGATGCGATCTCGGGATCGGTAAAGGTGACGCGGGGGATGACGTTCTCGTCGATTGTCGCGGGAGTCAGTCCTGCGATTTCCTCGGCCACGAAGACTCCCTGAAGGAAGCCACGGTGAGCAAGCTGAAGGCCGGGAACAATGTCGCCGACCGCATAGACGCCGGGAACCCCGGTGGCCAGGCGATCATCGGTAAGGACGAACCCGCGGTCCATCTTCACGCCGATCTCTTCAAATCCAAGACCCTCTGTGACCGGGCCGCGACCAACCGCCACCAAGAGGATGTCGCCGTCAACGGTTTTTCCGTCCTCTGTAGTGACGTGTACGCCAGAATCATCCTGGGTTACGCCGCTGAAGCGGGTGTTCACCATGAACTTGATGCCGCGCTTGCGGAAGGCGCGCTCAAGGTTTTTCGAGATTACCTCGTCCTCATTCGGAACCAGGTGAGGGAGGCCCTCGATAATGGTGACTTCTGATCCGAAGGAGCGCCAAGCCGAGGCGAACTCGCTCCCGATGACGCCGCCACCAAGGATTATTGCGTGGTTTGGAATCCAGTCCATCTTTAGCGCTTGCTCGGAAGCGATCACGCGACCCTCGATAGGCAGGTTTGGAAGACTGCGTGAATACGAACCGGTGGCCAGAATCAGGTTCTTACCGGTTAGGGTCCGTCCGTTAACCTCAACGGTGGTGGGGCTGGTCACTCTTCCCCAACCCTGAACGACCTCGACTCCGCGAGACGCGAGCAATCCCTCGACGCCGTGGTAAAGCTTGTCCACTACAGAATCCCGATACTGACCGACCTTGTTCATGTCGACGCCGTCGAGAGTCGCGAGGATACCGAAGTGGTCGGCTTCTCGCACCGAGTCGGCAGTCTCTGCGGCATGCAGGTACGCCTTTGTTGGGATGCATCCGCGGTGGAGGCAGGTGCCACCAACCTTGTCGCCCTCGACCAAGACAACCTTCAGACCCAGTTGCGCCGCCCGAAGGGCAGCGGCATAGCCGCCGGATCCTGCGCCAAGGATTACTACGTCGTAAACGGACTCACTCACGTCTTATCGCTCCTCGAGTTCTGGAACTTTTGGTTCCAGGTAGTTCGGAAGGCCCGTCCGGTACCGATCTGCCGTGACGGTTCCCTTAGGCCCATTGTCCCACGGCAACCTGGAGCGGCGGCAGAGCAATTGGTGCAAGACCGGCCACGTTTTGTGCGGATAAGGATGAGGTCAGAGTTTGCTATAGAGGCGGATTAGCGGTGAAGATTGATCAGTGAGTAAAGAACAGTCGGATGGGTCTCCGGTTGCCGCAGTGAGAAGCCTCAGGACAGTGCGGTGAGTCAGGAACAGTCAGTCGCACCATCTGTCAACTTGAATGATGACCGACGCGCCGCGCGAGGATGGGGTCGTATAGTTCCCGCCCTCTTTTGGGTCGCCGGCGTTGGGACGCTAGGGGTCGCCATCTGGCAACTTTTCGATGCGACCGCCGAGCCGGTCGGTCCTCGCCTCGCGACTCTGTTTGCCGGACTGATATACATTCTTGCCGCGCTCGGATTGACACACAACGGCAGGCGGATGCGCGTGGTTGCTTGGAGTTGCATCTCGATTAGTCTGGCCGGTCCTTTGATCGAGGGGCTACTCGGCCTCGATCTGCCGAGTGGAACCGTCTGGTCGCCGTGGGCAAACTTTGGATCGCAGGTATGGTTCCTCTCATTGTTATTGCCGCTAGTTGGTCTGGTCTGGATGTGGTGGTCGAACCCCAGACGAATAGTAGAACTCGCGGACGGCTCGCCTAGATTCAGATAGGACAGAGTCGGGCAAGCAGGATCACTTTGTGAGTCGCTCTTGAGTATTTGCTGGTCGTCGTTCTATTGTGGTGCCGTTGCCTGCGGACCTAGCTCCGCCAACACGACCGATTTGGAGACCACGTGAACATCGCGCGCATTGCAAACCGCACCGCTGAGCTCTATAGCTCGCGGATGTGTTGTTGCATGCCGCGGGCGTTCGCGATGTCTTCGGGTCGCTGACTCGCCGAACTTATATCGCGTAACGCCGGCAAATCTGGCCCACCCCTCGTCACTGAGCACACTTCCCGCAACAGGCAGTCACCGGGTAACACAGATTCTGTTCTTGACTCAGACTCAGTTGCACTGACGCCTATGCTCGCTGATCTCCGCTGGCTATAGAGCGGAGTATGAGGGGACCAAGTCCGCACGTTGCCAAGGGCCGCCATGTTGGCCGTGCATCCCCGTTCACTCCAAACAAGGGAATCCCTATGTCTAAATCAACATCCATCGAACCTGCGGAGCGTAAGAAGTTTAAGCTTCCCTCGTTCTCTATTCAGATCCTTATCGGTCTGGCTCTCGGAGTGCTGCTCGGCTGGGCCGCACTCGCAATCGGCACGACTGCTTCCGGTGATCCCAACTGGCTAACGGTAACGCTCTCGACGATTGGTTCTGCGTTCGTCACCCTTCTCAAGGCCGTCGTTCCACCACTAGTGTTTACCGCAATTGTCGCGTCAATCGCGAACCTTCGCGGAATCAGTAACGGCTTCCGTCTGGCGGTTCAGACACTTATCTGGTTCGCAATTACCGCCTTGATCTCAGTCATCATTGGTATCGGCTTGGGACTAATCCTCAAGCCCGGATCAAAGGCCGGGGTTTCTCTCGACTTGGCTCAAACCCCATTACGCACCGGGTCCTGGTTGGACTTCTTGAACGGCATTATTCCTGCCAATTTCCTGGGGATATACAGCAACGCAAGCCTGGTACGTGACACGGAAGGTGCCATCACCGGGGCGACTTCCTCTGTAAACTTCAATGTTCTACAGATTTTGGTAATTGCAATCGCTGTAGGTATCGCTGCGTTGAAGATAGGGAAGAAGGCAGACTCGTTCCTGAGTTTCAATGCCTCATTGCTAGCCGTGATTCAGAAAGTACTGTGGTGGGTTATTCGGCTCGCCCCGATTGGAACGATCGGCTTGATCGGTAACGCTATTGCCTCCTATGGCTGGAGTTCGCTCTCAAGCCTCGGAACGTTCGCGATTGCTGTTTATGTAGGACTGGCGATAGTGCTGTTCCTCGTCTACCCGATTCTGCTTGCCAGCCATAGACTCTCAATTTCTCGGTACTTCCGTGGCGCGTGGCCTGCGATTCAGCTTGGCTTCGTCTCTCGCTCTTCGATTGGCACCCTGCCGGTGACTGAGAGCGTCACCTGGCGCAACCTGGGCGTTCCGCGTAGTTATGCCTCATTTGCCGCACCTCTTGGTGCCACTACCAAGATGGACGGTTGCGCCTCCATCTATCCGGCAATCTCGGCGATCTTCGTCGCGCAGTTCTTCGGTATCGACCTTGGCATCACCGACTACCTGCTGATCGCATTCGTTGCGGTTGTCGGCTCGGCTGCTACTGCAGGCGTCACCGGCGCGACCGTCATGCTGACACTTACCCTTTCAACTCTAGGTTTGCCACTTGAAGGCGTCGGTTTGCTTCTTGCGATCGATCCGATCCTCGACATGGGGCGGACCGCCGTCAACGTGGCAGGACAGGTTCTGGTGCCGGTTATCGTCTCCAAGCGCGAGGGCATTCTCGATGAGGCGCAGTACAACTCGGCCAATGCTGAGAATCTGTTCGAGGAGAACGAGGACACTCCCGATCCGCTTGAGCCCACTTCCATCGATCAGGAACCTTCGCAACCGGTCGACGGGGCCAAGGCGATCGAAGTAAGCGCAGGGTAATCGGTCGGAGCAAGCGTGTATTAGGAGCCCTGGTAACGCACGAATGAGCTATTCAATCTGGCGGATGGTGAATGCAGAACCCGGCTAGTTGCTGTACGCGGGTTGCTTTGGCGCTGCTTCGTGAAAGGGGCGCCTCCGTGAATGATGCTGCTACGTGAAAGGGTCCGTAAGGCAGTGGGAGAAACATAGCCGTTGTGGCCATTTTTTGGGGCCTCATTTTGGAAAGATAGCCGGGATAGCCACTTCTTGGTCCGAGAACCGCATGGGTTCGGTGCGGAACGGGTGATAACGGCTATCTTTCTAAACCGGACAGGCCCTTTCTGGCGGCTTCGGCTATGTTTCCACAGTCGCGAAGCAGACCCACAGTCCTTCTTTGCACAGCACAAACCTCGGTGGTAGACACAGACCTCAGTGGTAGGCACAGACCTCAGGGGTTCGCACAAAGTTATTGGCCCCGGTCCACAACGCATCGGATCATGAAACTACTCGGTTAGTTCGTGGGTTCCGTTGCAGAAGCGCTGCGTTTCTTCCTTCGTTGGGTTCAGTCGTTCGAGGAGGACCTTGGCGATACTCTCCAGATCCTTCCGTTGAGAGTCATCAAGAGGATCAAGAAGTAGGTCCCGTAGTGCCACTACATGTCCGGGTCGGGCCGCTTCGAGTGCTTCACGGCCACTATCCGTCAGGGTCACATTCGTTGCCCGCCCGTCACTGGGGCAGGTCCAACGATCGACCTTTCCCTCGGCCTCCAGTCGTGCCACCAACTTGGACATGCGGGGAAGTGCAGCCTCCGCGCTAGACGCAAGCGCGCTCACCCGAAGTGTCGCGTTCTCAGATCGCTCAAGCTCATCGAGCACGTAGAACTCGAACATGCCCATTCCGCTGTCCTCTGACATCATTCGATCCAGACGGGCCGGGAGTAGCTCAACCAGTGTGCCGAACGCCGTCCAGAGCCGTTGCTCATCAGGGGAAAGTGCGTCTTTCGAGGTCATGTGCCCACCATATCAAGATAGTTGCCGTGGAAACTAAAATGGTGATAAGT
>JBATQJ010000159.1:0-29166 GCA_049291975.1 Scrofimicrobium sp. | reverse complement strand
GTGGGGAGCATCGTTGGCTATTTGCCGGGCGCCGCTTCCGACTCGTTCACCGGGGCGAGTTTCTACTCGGCCATCACCTCTGCGGGTGGCTACGACGGACTGAGCTGGTGGGCTGGAGGATTGGTGTTGGTTGGGTACGCCACCCTCGTACTAGTAGTTGGTTGGCTGACCCGCTGGAGGGCAGACGTCGACTAGTCGCGTGAGAAGTATCAACGGAGGCGACTTTCTGGGGTCTGAGGCAGTAGTCTCAAACATCGACGGAAAGGGACCCTTATGCTGTGGAGACTTCTGGTCCGCTACCTGAACCCGTACAAGTGGTACATGGTCGGCGTTGTCGTACTGCAGATGATTTCGGTCATCGCTAACCTCTATTTGCCAACCCTAAACGCACAGATTATTGATAAGGGCGTGGCTGTTGGCGATGTCGGACTGATCTGGCGTCATGGCGGCATAATGCTTCTGGCTTCGTTCATTCAGATTGTTGCTTCGGCGCTGTCCCTGATTCTGGCCGCGAAAGCCTCGATGTCGATGGGTCGCGATCTGAGGAACGCTGTTTACACCAAAGTCAGCGGCTTCTCGCAGCGTGAGCTGAATCAGTTCGGTCCCGGCTCACTGATCACACGAAACACGAACGACGTTCAGCAGGTTCAGATGCTGGTGATGATGGGCTCAACCATGCTTGTCATGGCTCCGCTGATGTCGATCGGCGGCGTCATCATGGCGTTACGGCAAGACGTTCAGATGTCCTGGATCATCGTGATCGCAATGCCCGTTATCCTGCTCCTAGCTGGGGCCATCATGTTGCGGCTGATTCCTCTGTTCCGCGAGTTCCAGGAGAAACTCGACTCGATCAACCGGGTCATGCGTGAGCAACTAACCGGCGTCCGAGTCATCCGCGCCTTCGTGCGGGAGCGCGTTGAAGCCGCCCGATTCTTGGTCGCGAACACCGACATTCTGGTGGTCGGGCGAAACATCGGATCGATGTTTGTTCTGCTGTTTCCCACGGTAATGTTGGTAATGAACGTGACGGTGATCGCCGTCTTCTGGTTCGGGGCGGAACGCGTGAACGAGGGAACGCTTGAGGTCGGTTCCGTCATGGCACTGATGCAGTACATCATGCAGGTCCTGTTCGGAATAGTCATGGCCACGTTCATGGCGATGATGGTGCCGCGCGGCGTCGTGTCTGCGGACCGTATTACTCAGGTTCTCGACTCGGAAGAAACACTCAAGAACCCGGAGAACCCCGTCCTGGTGCAGCCGGAACCCGGTGTTGTTGAGTTCCGCGACGTCTCCTTCACTTTCCCTGATGCTGAGGAACCTGTCATTTCGAACGTCTCTTTCCTCGCGCCAGCGAGCAAGACCACCGCGATTGTCGGTTCTACGGCGGCGGGTAAGACGACGGTGATGAACCTGATCCCTCGTCTGACTGACGTAACGGAGGGAACGGTTCTGGTGGGTGGAGTGGACGTGCGCCGCCAAGACCTCGACGTTCTCTGGAGTTCCATCGGGCTGGTCCCCCAGAGTCCGATGCTGTTTAGTGGAACCGTTGCTTCTAACCTCAGGTTCGGCAAGCAGGACGCCACTGATGACGAGCTTTGGCATGCTCTACGAGTGGCCCAGGCCGAGGACTTCGTTTCCGAAATGAACGGCAAGTTAGAGGCGCCAATCTCCCAGGGAGGCACCAACGTCTCCGGCGGGCAGCGGCAACGACTTTCGATCGCGAGGGCACTGGTGAAGACGCCCGGCATTCTGTTGTTCGACGACTCGTTCTCTGCCCTCGACCTC
Organism: Scrofimicrobium sp.; assembly: GCA_049291975.1. Lineage (GTDB taxonomy): Bacteria > Actinomycetota > Actinomycetes > Actinomycetales > Actinomycetaceae > Scrofimicrobium. The sequence continues at coordinate 27,381 of JBATQJ010000159.1, read as the reverse complement.
ACCACGGACGCAAGGCTGAGGGAAGCATTGTGGAAGTCGTACCCGGACGTAACCAAGATCGTGATCGCACAGAGGATCTCAACCATCACCGATGCCGACCAAATCCTGGTTTTGGAGGACGGTCGCATTGTCGGAGCCGGCACGCACCAGGAACTGTTGCAGACCTGCCCGACCTATACCGAAATCGTTGAATCCCAGCTTGCGGCGGAGGTGGCGTGATGGCCAATATCGAACCCACTCCAGTTACAGAAGACGAGGCCATTGAACTGGCCGAGGCGGCAGCAATGAGTTCGGAGGCCGGTCACGGCGAGGGAGTCTCACGCAAAGCACAGAACTTCTGGCCGTCATTTGGACGGATGCTCGGACTGCTCAAGCCCTACTGGATTCGACTAACTATTGTGACGATTGTTGGGGCCGCGAGCGTCGTTCTTACCGTCATCTCGCCGAAGATTCTGGGGCGGGCCACAGACGTTCTGTTCTCGGGTTACATCTCGAACAAGATTCCCCAGGGGATGACCACCGAACAGGCGATCGAGGCGCTCAAGGCCGCTGGCGAAACCGACATGGTGGCAATGATCGAGAAGATGAACGTAGTCCCCGGGGCTGGCGTTGACTTCTCAGCACTGGGCAGAATCTTGATGTTGGTGCTGACCCTCTACGTGCTATCCGCAGCGCTGTCCTGGCTTCAGGGATACATCCTCAACCGCGTCATGGTGCGCGCCATGTGGAAGGTCAGGGGCGAGATCGAGGATAAGATCAACCGCCTGCCGCTGTCCTACTTCGACAAGGCACGCCGCGGTGACCTGATCTCTCGCGTCACCAACGACGTGGATAACATGACCAATACGTTGCAGCAGTCCCTCTCCGGGGCCATTACGTCAGTATTCACGGTAATCGGCGTCGTGATAATGATGCTCACGATCTCTTGGAAACTGACGCTGATCGCCCTGATATCCCTGCCGCTACTTGGCATCATCTTCGGCATCATCGGCCCGAAAGCACAGAAGGCTTTCAACATGCAGTGGTTGAAGGTCGGCCGCATCAACACCCGAGTTGAGGAGAGTTTCTCTGGCCACTCGCTAGTCAAGGTTTTCGGGCAGCAGCAAAGGTTCGAGGAGGATTTCGAATCCGAGAATGAAGAACTCTATCAAGCTTCATTCCGCGCCCAGGTGCTGTCGGGACTGATGATGCCCTCCATGACTTTTGTGGGGAACGTTGTCTACGTCGGGATCGCCGTTGTCGGTGGAGTGATGGTTGCTGGCGGAACCCTACTTCTAGGGAGCGTGCAGGCGTTTATCCAGTATGCCCAGCAGTTCAACCAGCCGTTGTCAGAACTTGGTGGAATGGCCTCGTCCGTCCAATCAGGGGTGGCGTCGGCAGAGCGCGTCTTTGAGTTGCTTGACGCCGAAGAACAGACTCCGGATAACCCTGATGCTCCAGCGCCCGCGCCGGGTCAGGGTCGGATTGCGTTCGACCACGTCAAGTTCAGCTACTCCCCTGACAAGCCCCTCATTGAAGACCTCAGCTTCGCTGTGGAGCCGGGTCAGACCGTCGCAATTGTGGGACCAACTGGCGCAGGCAAGACGACACTGGTGAACCTGCTGATGCGATTCTATGAGCTGCAGGGCGGCAAGATCACTGTTAACGGCCAGAACATCGCCGACCTGAAACGCGACGACGTTCGCCGCCGAACCGGAATGGTGCTGCAGGATCCGTGGCTGTTCGCGGGAACCATTGAGGAGAACATTCGGTACGGGAACGAGGAAGCCACCCACGAGCAAGTGGTTCGGGCCGCCAAGGCCACCTACGTTGACCGCCTGGTTCGACAGCTTCCCCACGGGTACGAAACTGAATTGGACGAGGATGCAGCGAACCTTTCCGCCGGTGAACGCCAACTATTGACGATTGCCAGGGCGTTCGTTGCCGAGCCTTCGATTTTGATCTTGGACGAGGCTACCTCGTCGGTCGATACCCGCACCGAGCGGCTTTTGCAGAAGGCGATGGCGGCGTTGCAGAAGGGACGAACCTCGTTCGTGATTGCCCACCGGCTGTCGACCATCCGCGACGCTGACCTGATCCTGGTTATGGAGAATGGCGATATCGTGGAGCAGGGCAACCATGCGGAACTGATCAAGAAGAAGGGTGCGTACTACCGCCTGTATAACTCGCAGTTCGAGGGCGCGCGATAGTCTCTTCAGGCTTGCGCACCCCAAATGAGGTGCTGAACGCTGGTGACCATGCTTGAGCACCCCAAACGAGGGGCCTGAGATGCATAGCCTCGGTTGCGCACCCCAAATGAGGTGCTGAACGCTGGTGACCATGCTTGAGCACCCCAAACGAGGTGCTCAAGGCAGATGAAGTAGACACGCGCCCCCGATACGGGGTGCGCAAGTTAGCTGGAACGCTAGATCAGGGCGAACTCAGTCTCGACTTCGACTGTCGCGTTGAGGGGGAGCGCTGCGACACCTACTGCTGAACGCACGTGCGGCTGGCCGAAGATCTCCATCAGTACCTCGGATGCCCCATTCGCGATTTCGGGCTGTGCGAAGAAGGCGTCGGTGGACGCAACATAAACAACGACGCGCACAACACTCTCAAGATTCTCAACCCCACCGGCCGCAGAGGCAGCTGCAGCTAGCGCATTCAGTGCCGCCTGGCGGGCTGCTTCCTTGGCCCGCGCGTTAGTCACAGCCGCAGTCCCGCAAAGGCCTTCGGAGACCAGCGCGCCACCCTTGAACGGAAGTTGGCCAGAGGTCCGCACCACTCCACGGTCAACCAACGCGGGCACATAAGCAGCTACCGGCGCGGGAACATCAGGCAGTTCAATCTCGAGGTCTGCCAGCTTTTCTTTGACGGACATGGCAATCAGCCCCTTCAGACTTGTGTTCTCCCCAGGGTGGGATGTATGGACTTCTCCACCGAATCCTACGCTCCGGGTGTTTCGCGACGATAAATGCGCTACCGTATATGCCGTAGTTACCTTTCCAAAGAAGTACTGATCGGGAAGACCCGCGGTGCAACAGAAGAAGCGTTATTACCGCCGGTCCCGCCGGGACTGGCTGCAACCGCGGTAAAGAAAAGAGATTTCCGCATGGCAGACACCATGACTGGCGTCGTGAAATGGTTCAATTCGCAGAAGGGCTTCGGCTTCATCACTCCTGATGATGGTTCCGCAGATGTCTTCGCACACTACAGCAACATCGAGGGTTCCGGCATGCGGAACCTGTACGAGGACCAGAAGGTCCAGTTCCGCGTCGAGAACAGCCCCAAGGGCCTCAGCGCAGTCGAGATTGTAGCGATCGACTAGTAGTCAATCGCAAACAAGGGCGGGTTCTGGCGAAAGCCGGGCCCGCCCTTTCGCGTGCATCAACCAGATAGAGGCTGCCGCGCACACTTGGGCGCTTAGCCTTGAAGCGTTATGTCGTGAAGCAGCGGTGTAATCATGCTTGTAGTTGTCCTGGCCGGTAGCACGCGGGTCCAGGTTCGTTTCGGGGCGGGTTCGATTGGGTTCACTCAGTAATCGGAATAGTTGCCGGAAGGCGGTGGGGTTGGAAAGATAGCCGTTCTCGCCGCTTCCGAGGGTCTCATTTCGGAAAGACAGCCTCGTTCGCCACCCTCCCACCGAGAAACCGCGAGATCTCAGTGCGAGACGGGCGATAACGGCTACCTTTCCTAATCGACGAAGTATCTACTGGTGACTCAGGCTCTCTTTCCCCTATTTCGAACGAGGAGACCCACGAGGTCGGCCAGGTTCGCGCTTTCCCTGATCCGGAAACAAAGCGCGGGTCTGTGCCTCGTGTGACCAGAAACCACCGCGACCACGAACAGGTCACCTATGACCGACTGAAACAGTAGTGCTCAAGGGGGAGTTGAACCCCCACGCCCTTCCGGGCACACGGACCTGAACCGTGCCCTGCGGTTAGAACCGCGTCATTACAGCGATTCGACCCTAGAACATTTCGACTGAAAAAGATTCTACCTAGTCGAATTTGAGTCAATTCGTAGCCCGGACTACGACAAATCTGCCTCCTTCATGCGGCTGACGCACAGAGAACATTGATGCTTGGAATGCAGCCTCTCCCTGAAAAGGGCGGCGAGGGGTATAGCTCTTAGGTAAGATCACCAGCGTGACAAAGTACGGGAAGCGCCGCCGGCAGAAGGCGGAGAGAACATCCCGCAAAAGTGCCGATATTTCTGATATAACGTCGGCCTACCAGCCCCCTGATAGAGATGGTTGCGAAAAACAAGAATACTCGCACATTCAGGATGGCTACCCGATCACCCTGCTGGTTATTCGTACCTGGCGACAGGATGGTCAAATGGTTGATTTCCATGCTGTGGCATGGGAAAGCGATGACAACGGCACACCAATTCGGAAGTTAGCGAGCGTGGATTGCAAGAATCATGGCACCATTCATCTTCATGACGAGACTCCACCCTCTAGGCACAAGGTGCGCACAGACTTGCGTCCTATTAGATCGGCACATGACATAGAACAGTGGTTTGAGCAATCACTCGATGAGCTCATCGATTATGCTGGTACCGTGGCAACAAGGGGGTCGAAACGGTGAGAAATCGTCAGGATAGGAATCTGGATAGTTTCACTCGGACAGTCCTTAAGCGCATAGCGGTTGAAGGGTTGGAGTTGCCTGTAGTGAATGATCGCGGAGAAACCCAAGTGGTTACAGCTATGGATTTTGAGACGATACCGGCGCTTACTCGTCGGCTGGTCCTGGCTGGAGGGTACGCTAACGTTTTTATCAGTATGCCAAACAGTGTCCTAGCCATCTCAGTACTTCGGCCGGAATGTGCTCTGACCGCTGACCGGTGTACGCCTGTAGCTATGCCGTCCAACGCGGACACAACTGTGGGAATGTTCGTAGAGTATCTGCTCGAGCATCCCGAAGGCGTGGATTTGACGATGGTGTCGATTGACCCGTCGATGGGTGATGCAGTTGCGCGCGAAGCATCAGAGCTAGAGAAAGCATTCGTCTAACTCAAACAAAAAGGAGCGCCCCACCCGAGACCGAAGTCCAGGGTGGGGCGCATTGATTTTTACCTTTAGTCGGGTTTGTCGATCGGAGTAGATAGGGGGCCGACACGCCGATAAAATCGGTGAAACCGGCCCCCATCTGATTGGCAAACCATAAAGAAGCGGGGGGAATGGGTGGGTTAGACGCCGACCCTCACTGCTTGCAAGATCTTGTCAACCGAATCCTTGGCATCCCCGAACAGCATCTGCGTGTTCTCCTTGAAGAACAGCGGATTCTGCACCCCGGCGTAGCCAGTCGCCATCGAACGCTTGAAAACGATCACGTTCTGCGCGTCCCACACCTTCAGGACAGGCATGCCAGCGATCGGCGAACCGGGCTCTTCAGCAGCGGGGTTCACCGTGTCATTCGCCCCGATGACCAGGACGGTATCCACGTCCCCAAAGTCCTCATTCACCTCGTCCATCTCAAGGACGACATCATAGGGAACCTTCGCCTCCGCTAAGAGAACGTTCATGTGTCCCGGAAGGCGGCCAGCGACCGGGTGGATCCCGAAGGTCACATCCACGCCCTTGTCGCGCAATGCCTGGGTCAGTTCAGCAACCGGGTATTGCGCCTGAGCGACAGCCATGCCGTATCCAGGGGTGATCACTACCTTGCGCGAACCATCCAGCAACGCCGCAACCTGCTCTGCATTGATCTCGCGGTACTCCCCATCTTCCTCGGCCGCCGGGCCGGAGGAATCGGCCGATCCGAACCCGCCCAGAATCACCGAGATAAACGAGCGGTTCATCGCACGGCACATGATGTAGGACAGGAAGGCACCCGAAGAGCCAACCAGCGCACCCACAATGATCAACAGGTCATTACCCAGCATGAAGCCAGCGGCGGCAGCCGCCCAACCGGAGTACGAGTTCAGCATCGACACCACAACCGGCATGTCACCGCCGCCAATTGCGGCAACAAGGTGAACGCCGAGCAGCAGAGCGATCACGGTCATAACGATGAATGGGATCCAGGCAATGGAGCTTTCGTGAACCGCGATGAACCAGACCATCAGGCCGACTGAAATGAGGATTGCCCCTAGGTTCAGCCAGTTGCGTCCCGGGAGTGTCAGCGGCGCACCCGAGACGCGCCCCGAGAGCTTGAGGAACGCGACGATCGAGCCAGTCAACGTAACCGCGCCGATGAAGACGCCGAGGAAAACCTCACCCGCATGGAACCCACCAAGCGCGGCAGATGCAGGATCAGGCGCAATGAACGAGTTGTAACCAACCAGAACTGCGGCCAGGCCGACAAAGCTGTGAAGTAGGGCGATCAGTTCCGGCATGCCGGTCATCTCAACCTTCTGCGCCCGCCACAGGCCAATCATGGCACCGATAATCATCGCCACTGCGATCAGCAGGGCCGTAACCAAGACACCTCGCGCCGGCCCGGACGACAGGGCCGCCAGGATGGTCGCGGCCAGCGCGATCGTCATGCCCAGGACACCGAAGTGGTTGCCTCGACGGGACGACTCGTGCGTGGACAGGCCCCGCAGTGAAAGGATGAAGAGGATCGCCGCAACTAGGTAGGCGAGCTTTACGAAGTGCACCGTCCAGTACTCGGGGGTTGCCACGTTGTCTGCCCCGCCGGGAAGGTCAACGTGATCCAGAGGGAGCGTCGCCAGCGTCAGAAATAGATTAGTCATTGCTGTCTTACCTAGCCCTTCTGGAACATCGTCAGCATACGGCCGGTAACCCTGAATCCACCGAAGATGTTGATGGATGCAACCGTGATCGCAAGGAAGCTAATAATGGTCACCGCCAGATTGTCGGTTCCAATCTGAGATATGGCACCCACCAGGATGATGCCCGAGATCGCATTTGTCACCGACATCAAAGGCGTGTGCAGTGAGTGCGCTACCCCGGTGATGACATAGAAGCCCACGACAATCGCCAGCGCGAACACCATGTAGTGGCCGAGAGCGGAAGCGGGAGTCGCCAATACCAACGCAACCCCGAGTAGCACAGCGAGTGATCCGCCAATGAGGTTGAAGCGTTCCTTCCGCGCCTTTGAGTCGGCCTCAGCCGCCGCAAGCGCCGCGTGCTTCGCCACATCATCAATCTCGGCTGGACTGGCCGCCGAAACCTTGATCGGTGGCGGTGGAAATAGAACCTCGCGATTGTGAGTGACAGTGATGGTCCGAACTATTTCGTCATCAAGATCTAGGACCAGCTCCCCGTTCTTTTCGGGTGTCATCAACTTCAAAAGGTTGACGATGTTCTGCGAGTAAAGCTGTGACGACTGAGTTGGAAGTCGACCTGCCAGATCCGTGAGTCCGATAATCGTCACACCGTTAGCGGTAACGAAGCGCTCACCCGGAACTGTCTGCGTCGTGTTTCCCCCGTTCGCCGCGGCCATATCAACGATGACCGAGCCAGGCTTCATCGCAGCGATGGCCTCGTCATCAAGAAGAATTGGCGACTTACGGCCCGGAACGTTTGCGGTGGTGATGACGATGTCCGACTCGGCAGACTGTTTGGCGTAAACCTGATTCGCCAGCTTGAGTTCTTCTTCGGTCAGCGCGCGGGCGTACCCGTCAGTCGATTCTTGCTTCACCTCTGCAAGAGGAACGAACCGGGCCCCCATCGACTGGACCTGCTCAGCGACCTCGGGCCGCACGTCGGTGGAGAAGACCTCCGCCCCCATCGAACTGGCCGTACCGATAGCTGCCAGACCGGCCACCCCGGCACCGATTACGTACACTTTGGCCGGCGGCATCTTGCCCGCAGCAGTCACCTGGCCAGTGAACAGTCTGCCGAACTGATTCGCAGCCTCGATTATCGCGCGGTAGCCGGCAACGTTCGCCTGCGAGGAAAGCACATCCATTGCCTGCGCCCGTGAAATACGCGGAACCGTGTCCATTGCCAGGGCTGTAACGTCCGCCGCTGCTAACTTCTCTACCAGTTCCGGGTTGCGTGCCGGGGCCAGCCTCGAAATCAGGACCGTCCCGTCGTGGAACGCCTCGATGTCCGCCTCAGTTGGCTCGTCCAACGCAAGAACAATGTCGGAACCTAGGGCGACAGCGCGATCAACGACTGCTGCACCCGCTTCCTCGTACTGGTAGTCGGGATAACTGGACCTGCCGCCCGCGCCGGACTCAACACAGATCTCGTAACCGAGTTTCTGAAGCTTTGCCACGGTGTCAGGTGTTGCAGCTACAAGGGGCTGATTCGCCCCCTGCGCTGGGACGCCAATCCGCATAGATTCTCCTTTGATAAGAGTCTCCCGCCGCCAGGAGCTCTAACTCATGCCTTGCTCATAATAGGCGTTTATGCGCGTCCCAGCCCAATAGCGACATCAGTTGGTGACACGCTCCCCACCTATGCGTCCGGGCGCCCGCGCATTACCCTGGTCTGATGATCACCTGGTGCCCTCCGCCCGCCGCAAGAATGACACCCACGTCATCGATTGAGCGACCATTTTGAAGACCGTGACGCAAGGGAATGCGTTCATCAACAATCTGGATGACGAGGGAGCAGCGACGTACCTGCGCCTCCGTCCCAGCTACCCGCCAGAAACGCTCGCCGTGCTTCGGGGCGCGGCTTGCGGCGCCGAGGGAATCCGCGCGGTTGACATCGGCGCCGGGAGCGGACAGCTGACGCGCCTTCTCGCGGAGTCCGGCCGCCAAACCACTGCCGTTGAGCCATCAGAAGCGATGCGATCCGCGCTGGAAAGCCAATCCTGGGTCAAAGAGACGGGGACGAGGGTTGTCTCCGGCCTCGCCGAAGCCACCGGCCTTCCCTCACAGTCGGCAGATCTGATCACCTGGGCGCAGTGCTTCCACTGGTTTGACGCGCCACGGGCAACCGAGGAGGCGGCGCGCCTTCTTCGCCCGGAAGGGATGGTCGCAGCCCTGTGGAACCAACTCGATGTCCGAAGGCCATGGGTTCACCGACTCACCCGCATAATGCGCTCCGGGGACGTCCTCGCCCGCCAGCGACCACCCAGTCTGGGGCCGCAGTTCACCGATCCGACGCCCACCGTCATCGAATGGACCGACGTACGAACTCCGGAGGAGGTCATGGATCTGGGGCGCACCCGCAGCTCTTACCTGCGAGCCAGTCCCAGTGGGCAGACCAAGATGCAGCAGAACTTACGGTGGTACCTGTATGAGAGGCTCGGCTTCTATCCTCACGAGTTGATCGAACTCCCCTACCGCACCTTTATCTGGACCGCTAAGCGGGTCTAGGAACCATCATTTGTCACTTCTCACGTGGGAATCACCGTCCCCATGACGCTAGGCTCTTACCGGGCGAGTTGATCGGAGGAAGCACATGGCGCAGGTGCCGCTTCTCGGCGTGCTACTTGCGCTTGTCTTCTACGCGATTTCTGCCTCGCCCTCGCTACTTCCGAGGCGCTGGTGGTACCACGGCCTAGCTTCTGGGCCCTTTACGGCCCTCGGGTATTCGATTGGTTGGGCAGTCAGCGAGTTTGCGGGATGGTTCGCGAATCAAACCGGAGTGCGACTTGTCGGCCCACCGGAACTATTCGACGCGCTGAAATGGGTGATTGTCGCCCTAGTCCTGGGATGGACCGTTTGGATGTGTGCGCGTGCTTTCCTCTTTTCGAAGCGCGCCGCCGAAATGGTTGGGATCAAGCCAGTCAGTTTCGTCGAGTATCTCCTCGCGCTACTGGCAACCGCGGTTATGTTCGCCGCGACAATGGCCATCGTCGATCTCTTGAAGAACATTTTCACTCTGCTGGTCGCAATCCTTGACCGGTGGCTTCCATCTCTCGCCTCCTGGGTCATTGCCTTTGTCACTGTCACCGCGCTGGTGCTGGTGATCTCGAACAAGGTCGTTTTCAAACTGATCATGGCCTACTTCGCCCGGGCCGCTCAGACCCTCAACGACAGGAGTAACTCTCATCTTCGAGTCCCAACGGTCCCCGAGCGATCCGGTTCTCCCGACTCGGCGAGCACCTGGGAATCAATCGGCGGGCAGGGACGACTCTTCCTCGGGTTCGGACCATCCGCGGAAGAGATTACCGCGGTCACAGGCCGCCCAGCGATGGAGCCTGTGCGGGTCTATGTCGGCCTGCCTAAGGGCGAAAAGGACCCTCGTCCCCTCGCCGACAGGGCTGTCAAAGAACTCAAGCGAGCTGGTGGACTGGAACGTTCCGTACTGGTCGTTTACACGGCGACAGGGTCAGGCTGGGTCGACGAGTGGGTTTGCCAACCCCTTGAGTACATGACCGACGGCGACTGCGCCGTCGTCTCGATCCAGTACTCGTACCTGTTCTCCGCTGCCATGATGGTCTCTGATCTGACCCCGTGCGCGGACGCGGGACGGGCGCTGTTCGAGGCGGTGGAGAAGGAGGTCCTCAAACTCCCTAAGGACCGTCGCCCCTTGCTAATCGCCGCGGGAGAGTCGCTCGGCGCCTTCGGTTCCCAGGCCGCATTTGTGGACGAGGTAGACCTACGCGAACGAACCGATGGTGCGATCTGGGTGGGTTCGCCAAACTCTTCCAACCTGTCGCTAGCCCTAACCTCCGGCAGACAGAAGGGAAGCCCAGAAGTCGCGCCCGTGTTTGACTCAGGGAAGAACATCCGGTTCATCACTCGCCCGGAGGACCTGGAAGCGGACCTGTTCGGGCGCGAGTATGGCCCCTGGAACTATCCGCGAACCGTTCTCGTTCAGCACGGCTCAGATCCTGTGGTCCGGTACTCGCCAATGCTCGCATTCCGTGAACCAGACTGGTTACGCGAGCGAGTCGGTCCGGACGTCTCACCGGCCATGAAGTACACCCCGATTGCCACCCTGTTCCAGGTCATCACAGACCTACCGGTCGCTGGACTGGCTCCAGCTGGACACGGTCACACATATCATCGTGAGCTGATGGACGTTTGGATCAAGGTCCTTGGGCTCGATGAACCACTGGCGCAAGGAAACGTTGCGAGCGGCGAGTGGATCACCCCGGAGATGAAAGAGCACATCGGCGAAGCAATCGAGACCGACCTAAAGAAATACCACAAGAGCCTCGGGGCTCCGCCACCAGATCTTTAGAGCAGGCCCTTCTTTTCACAGTGGCGTAGCGCAAGCCACCCAATGGGCAGGCGCCCGTAGAAGCTAACCAAACGGAACACGACCGCCGTGGACAGTGCGACGGCAGCAGGGATACCTGCCACCTGAAGACCTGCGGTTAGCGCAGCTTCGACGGGTCCGATGCCGCCGGGGCTCGGGACCAACGAACCGATAGTTGTCGAGATCAGGTATGTGATCGACAGGGTGACGACATTCAGGTGCATACCGAATGCGGCCAGTGAGAATCCGAATGCCGCAATGTACCCGATGTTCATCAAGAGGTTCCCGAGGAACGCAATTCCCAGTTCCTTCGGGTGCCCCAGGATCCAGAGGAGCTGCGGGTATGCCTGATTCCAGTACGGTTCGACCGTGGCGATGATCCAATGCCTGACCTTAGGAATCGCAAAAGCGGCCGCTAACACTGTAACAACCGCGGCGAAAACCCAAATGATCGTGGTGGTGGGTAGATTCAGATTGAGCGAAGTTCCCGTGGCAACTACCACGACGATCAGCAAAATCACGGACGTCAAGAACTGGCTCACCTGAACCAGGGTCACGGTTGCGACCGCGACGGGCGTCGCGATCTTCTGCTTGTTCAGGAAGCGAAGGCTGGCTGCTGCCGGTCCAATGCCCGCCGGTGCCACCAGAGCGACAATTGACCCCGCCATTTGAGACAGCGTCGTCTCCCACAGGCCAATCTTCTTCGGGGAGAAGGCAACCAGAGGAATAGCCGCTCCAACCCATGGCAGACAGCCAAAGGCGAACGCCACAAAGATCAACCAGGGGTTGGCCTGCTTGACCGCATCCACGACCGCATTGAAGTTAAGACCGCCGAACACCGCAACCAGGGCAGCCGCACCGAGTGCCGCCATTAGGACTGTGCGTGGAGCAAAGCGTTGAACCTTCATCGGTTCAGGCGCCTGCGCTGTGGGAGCAATCTGTGACAGCTGGTCACGAAGAGTGTCGAGTACTCCAGTGCGGCGAATCATCGGGCGAATGTCCGAGGGGAGAACCGCGCTCTGAAGTACCAAGCCAGTCGATAGAAGCTTTGCCGACCCAATCTGCCGCTGAGCAGATGTGATGGCCCGCTCCGGCGTGGAAACCAGCGAAAGATGCACCAGCATCTGCGCGCAGTCAATCATCCGTGCGGTGCCCCCGCTTCCCAGATCTCCCTGGCTCCAATCGACGATCCACACATTCATCGCGGAGTCGACTCGAATTGAGTCTCGCTCAAGGTCACGATGGCAGATGCCGCGGTCATGCGCGTCCTGCAGTTGTCTCCATGCCTGGTCGAGCATGTCGTCAGACACCTCAACGCCGTTATCTACCAGATCAAAAAGACTCGCAACCGGCGGCAGAGTCTCCCAAACCACAGCCACTGAACTTCCTGCCTCTGCGAGCGCAAGGGGACGAGGAGTCCTCACCCCCGCAGACGCCGCCGACGCGGCCGTCAGCATGGATCGTTCGACACTTGGTTTCAGCCCGGTACTAATCCAACGCGAGATGCCCTTCAGCCGAATGTTCTCCCAGATATCGACGGCAAGAGCAACCAGCGAGACTTCGGGATCAGAAACGTGCAAGTCGAGCTGAAGTCCGTCAGTGAGCCAGATTTGGTAGAGCCGCCCTCGTCCCTGGTTGAACTGGGGGGTGATGTGGAAGCTGGTCTGCGGTGTCTCCGCGGTAACGGCCTTCAGAGGCGGATTGATTTGCCCCCGACGGAAATCTGGGGTCTGGTCACTCTCGGACACCTCCCAGGTCTCAAGCGGTTCATCGCTGGTGTTGAGATCACTGCGGACGATTCGCGTAGGCGTTAGACCAACATCCAGACAGGCGTCAACTAGGTTCGCGGGACCAGCTCGACCGTCATCAAACCCTGCTGTCCAACGAGCGACAGACCCGAACAACCTGCCAAGAAGAACGGTAATGAGGATCCCTGGAAGAGTCTCCGTACCACGAACCAGGGAGAAGAAAAGCAGAATCCAGATTCCCCACCAGGACAGTCGAATAGCCGTCGAACTGTTTGAAGTACCGGCAATGGTCAACATGGCAATGATGACCACAAAAACGCCGTTGACCGAGTTCAACTGACCGGTACTGGTCTCAACTACGAACGCGGCACTAACAGCACTTGGTAGCAGGGGGATCAGTAGCAGCAGTCCCCACGCTAAGAGAGCTGAGACGACACCCGTAATAACCGTCTTAATGACGGAGGCCAACTCACCGCGACGCAGCAGGGAAATCATCAACGCCAGCGGAGCTGCAATAACAAACAGACCTTCAAGCACGCTGAGAGGTAAGAACAGGACCTGCTTGAGGACCTCTCCCAGCGCATTGGTGATGTCCTTCTCGACGCCCTGCGTCGTTGAGCTCGCATAGATATTGACCAGGACCACGAACGCTATTCCGAACAGCGCCGCAATTGCTTCAACAACATCTTCGAATCGACGCTGCCGCACCGGAATCCGGTCGGAGACCAAAACCGGAGTTGCCAGGCGCCGTTGGGTTATCAGGTCTGGGCCCCCCGTTAAGGAGTCTCCCTTCTCCTCCGGTTCATCCACTCTGGCCACGTTTGACGCGTCCTCATCCTGGATGAGCGCGTCAACTTCCTCTTTCTCAGAGGAGACTTCGGCCTGGTCTGACATGTGCTCAAGCTTAGTGTCGCGGCGGATCTAACGCCCAGTCGCTCATCTGGGAACGCCCTGAGAGATCGCATTCAATTTGCCTCGTTCTATTCCGTCGGGCTCACGCGCGGATAGGCTAGGTCGCGGAATCCAATCCGATCCAGGCCCTACCTAGAATCGTCAAATACTGAACAGGACCGCAAACGAAGTGACCGGACTTACGCTTATCCCCTACTTCCTACTCCCCGCCGCGACCGACTCGGGCAGCCAGTCATGGTGGCATACCGTCATTGGCTGGTTCAAGGACCCGAGTGACCTACTGATCGCGATGGGCCCCTGGGTCCTGGTTGGCGTTGCACTCATTGTCTTCGTTGAGTCCGGGGTTCTGTTCCCCGTCCTTCCCGGAGATTCCCTGATTTTCGCCGCTGGCCTACTCCACATCTCGCTGGGACTCAACATGTGGGTTCTGATCGGGGTAATCCTGATTTCGGCGTTCCTCGGGGCTCAAGTCGGCTACTGGATCGGACATAAGTGGGGCCGAAGTCTGTTCAAAGATGACGCTCGGTTCCTGAAAACCGAGTACCTTCACCAGGCGGAAGCTTTCTTCGCCAGGTATGGCGGTCGCGCCCTGATCATCGGTCGATTCGTTCCGTTTGTCCGTACATACGTCCCCCTCGCCGCGGGGATCGCCAAGTTTCCCTATGGACGATTCGTTTTCTTCAACACCCTCGGTTCCACTATCTGGGGCGGAGGAATCACGTGGTTAGGCTCCGCCCTCGGTGGCGTTGAATTCATCCACGAGAACCTCTCTGTCATTGTTCTGCTGATCGTCTTCGTTTCAATTCTGCCGATGTTCATCGAATGGTTCCTGCAGCGCAGGAAGGCGAAAAACGGAAGCCACAAGAACGAGGACGAGGCTACCCCCGTGGTGGTGACCGTTTCAGACGGGGGTACTGAGCAGCCGTGACCCTCCAGTGGGTTCCTGACTGGCTCGCGCTACTGCCGCTGGTAGCCGCGATGGTCCTTTGCTGGTTTGGCGCTTCTTACTTCTGGCTCCGTCTGGCACGGATTCCCGCAGTGGTGGCCCTCGCGGTGGCCCCCGCCGTAACAACAACGCTTATCTGGCTGTTAAGTATCTTCTGGCAGGCGGCCGGATGGTTCTGGTCCGGCGCTCGAGTCCTCCCCGTCATTGCGTTTATCGGTTTGACCGGGGCCGCCCTCTACGTTTGGTTCTGGCGCACGGGGCGAATGTCCACGCCGGCAAGCGACAAAGCCCGATTACGCTTCCTTCCGGGGGTAGCGGCGATTTCTATTGCGTGCCTAATCGGCTGGATCCTCGCGGCGATCCCAATGATGGTCGCTGCACCTTCTATCAATCCGGTTCAGCAATGGGATCCCTCGTTCCACATGAACGGGGTTTGGTCGATAACGCAGGAGGGCATTGCGTCCCCCGGCGAGGGATTGGCTTCCAACTACGGTGGCGCGGCCTCGAGGGAGTACCCGATCGGTTGGCACGCCTTCACTTCGCTCTTCGCTACCGGACCTACCACCGTTCAGGTGAGCAACGCCTCCTCGCTGGCACTAATGGCGCTCTGGGTGATCGCCATAGCCGCTCTAACGCGTTTCCTCTTCCCAGCCCGAATCACCGCACTTGCCGCACCAATAATCGCGGGTATTCCTCCTTCGATGCCCGCCGATGCGCTCACGGCGTACCAGCAGACTCCGAATGCAATGTCGGTCGCCCTGTTGCCGGGGATAGCCGCGATTGCGGTCCTCGCCGGAAGACAGTTGGTTGCCCTGTTCGAGGGACGAGCGAGCCGATGGAGAGACCTACTTCCGACGCTCCTAATCGCACTGGTGGCCCTGTACGGCGGGATCCAGGCTCACCCGGTCGTGGCCTTCAACCTGCTCTTCTTCCTAGCCCCAGCAGCAATTGCTGGAGCGGTGGGGTTGATTCTCTGGGCTACACGCTCACATGACCTGCGCACTATATTCATAGTTGTTCTTGCCGTGATCAGCGCGGTGGTGGTCGTGGTTGTAGTGAACCTGACTCCCGAACTCGAGTCGCTACGCAACTACAACCGCAAGGGCATAGGAATCGAGACTGCTCTCTCGCAAGTTTTTGTCCCGACACCTCCGTTCCCGAGCAACGTGGGCGTCCCGGTCACCTCCGCGATTCTCACCGCTCTTGCAGCGGCTGGCTCGGTCTGGATCGTCCTAGCTAAGTACACAGATAAGAAGTGGACTAACTGGAAGGGCGCAGTTCCTCCGATCGTCTGGCCGATTTGGTCGTGGGGACTCTACCTAGCCCTGGTTTTCTTCGCCTACGGGCCGAACTGGTCAATCCGGAAATGGATTGTCGGTCCATGGTTCTCTGACGGTCGAAGAATCATGGAGGCAATGTCAGTCCCCCTCGTAATGTTGGCCGCAGTGGGAGTCCAGTGGACGGTCCTCGGACTGGTTCACCTGTGGAATAAGACAACCGGGCGAAAGGCCGCCAATTCGGATTCGGTGATCGGGGGGATCCTCGCCCTCGTCCTGCTAGTCGGGTCGCTCGGGGGTGGACTAGACGGGCGGATCGCGGCGGCCAAATCTGTCATGGATCCAACGCGCCTCGGCAAGCCAGGAATGGCGACACAGGGAGTTCTGGACATGATGCGAGAACTGCCGGAGCTACTTCCTGAAGACGCGATTGTCCTCGGTGATCCCCAGGCCGGCGCAATGTACTCGCAGATGATCGGGCAGCGGCGCGCATATTTCCCACAGCTGACTCTGATGAATCAGAACAAGGAAGCGCAGGAGATTCTGCTTCAGGGATTCAACGAGATCGCCACGAATCCGGCGGTATGTGAAGTCGTGAAGAGCGAGGGGATCACCCACTTCTACCAGCACCCGGACGGCTACTATTATTCGCGGCTACGAGGGGATCGGGCCCCCGGCCTCTACAACGTCGATACCAGCGAAGGATTTGAGTTGGTAGCCGAAGGAGACCAGGCCAGGCTCTATCGAATCACCGCCTGCGATTAGAACGTCTGACACTTCCACGGCGAAAGAGTCGTAACCTGGTGGCCTGTACAGATGAGGGTTTGATGCCCCACACCTGCGAACTGGAGCAAGAATGCGCGACGGAATCAACATGCCAGTCACAAACGTACCGGGACCACCGCCGGTCGGCGAACACATGCTGATTGCGTTTCTGGGCCCATTCGGCACCTTCACGGAGCAGGCTGTCTGGAAAGTGGCACCCGCCGGTGCTGAGCTGATTCCTGTAACCTCTGCCGCCAAAGCCTTGAAAATGGTTCACGATGGTCAGGCGGACCGCGCGGTTGTCCCCATCGAGAACTCGATTGAGGGCGGCGTCAACGCAACGATTGATGCACTATCTAAGGATGGGAAGCTGACAATCGTCGCGGAAATGCTGGTTCCAGTGAGGTTCGTCCTTGCAGCGCTTCCCGGCACAACAATGTCCGACGTCAAACGGGTCGGAACTCACCCGCATGCCTGGGCCCAATGTCGAGGCTGGGCTGAAGACCATCTGCCGGGAGTCATCCACGTTCCTGCAACCAGCACGGCAGCCGGCGCTGAACTGCTCGGATCAATGGCCGGTAGCTCCGGCGAGCTTCCCTTTGAGGCGGCGCTGTGCAACGCGACCTCGGTCGAGCGCTACGGACTGGTGCCGCTAGAGGAAGACGTGGCTGACAACCGCGGAGCCGTGACTCGTTTCATCATGGTTTCACCTCCGGGACCTCCTCCCCCCGCAACCGGAGCCGACAAGACAACGATTCAGGTCGAACTGCCAAATGATGAGGCCGGTGCACTGCTTTCAATGCTCGAGCAGTTCAGCGTTAGGGGGGTAAACCTGTCTCGGATTGAGTCGCGCCCGATCGGGGGGGAGTTCGGCCACTACGCCTTCTCCATCGACATTGCCGGTCATATCGCTGAGGAGCGGGTTCAAGCTGCACTAATTGGCCTGCATCGAACCTGTCCGAAGGTGACGTACCTGGGGTCCTATCCTCGCGTCGACGGAATCCGAGCGGAGGTCGAGCGCGGAACCAGTGACCAGGACTTCGTGGACGCAAGGGCCTGGATAAGGTCGCTAGTAGCAAAAGGTTAAATTCGACGGTCCTCGTCCGGGATAGCCCCAACTGTGTTCTTCGGTGCCCGGACAACAAGAGCTCCCTTATCAACGCGTGCACAGACAGTCCGAGCCTCGCCGATTGGGTCACCATCGACCTGCACCGGATAGGCCTTAGAGATGTCGACTCTGGCTGAAGAGGTCTGGCGGAACTGTATAGCACCCAGATCGTTTTTGAGGTTGATGGGCTTGAGCCCGACGC
Source organism: Scrofimicrobium sp. (assembly GCA_049291975.1). Classification (GTDB taxonomy): domain Bacteria; phylum Actinomycetota; class Actinomycetes; order Actinomycetales; family Actinomycetaceae; genus Scrofimicrobium. Next base: position 9,364 of record JBATQJ010000159.1, on the reverse strand, counting down.
TCTGACCGGCGACCTTCATAGACAGGTAACTCCAACCAAGAAGTCCTGCGCGGGTATCAACCGCGATCAGATCCATCTTTCCGTCATCAATGGAGGCGTCGGGCGCCAGGACCGCGAAGGGCAGAACTCCACAGTTTGCGAACAGGATGGTCTTGGCACGAACCCCTGTCATGTCCCATGTTTCTTCTTTCATTAGTGCCGGGGAAACGCCCTTGTCAGAACCGAGGGTGTGGGACTGCCGCACTGCCGCTTCAACAGCCTTGGGAATCGGTGCGCTACGTGTCGGTTTGAAGTCGCCGGCGCTCTCTCCCTCCTCATGGAATATGGTGACCGTAGCCTTCATTCTCTCGATGCGTAGGGACTTCAGTGCAGCGACCACGTACGCGCTCCACCCAATCCACTTCTTCAGAGATGGATCCGTATCGACCATCGTCTGCCCGTCAAAGCCAACACCTGCGATCACCGTATAGGCGTACTCGTCTTTGGCGGGTTCGTTCACTCCCTCCGGAAGCCTGCGAACGGCACTGGCTCCGGCCTTGCGCAGCAGGTTACCCTCGGCGGGAAGATCCGAAGATACGGAGACACGCTCAAGGCGCAACCATGCGAGGTCCATTCTTCTTGAGACTGGCTCAAGGGCTGTATCCAGTGCCCGATCGAGGTCAAGAGGAACCCCAATGTTCCTCGCCAGGAGGTTCCCAGTTCCCATCGGGAGTAGCGCCATTGGGACCCGAGAATGCGCCATTCCCGCAGCGACCGCACGGACTGTTCCATCTCCTCCCGCCGCAATAACCAGTGATGGTTGATGCTTGAGCGCCTCGATGGTCTGCCCTGTTCCAGGGTCCTCAGCAGTCGTTTCGATCCACATCGCCGGACGTCCGGTCGCGAAGATCACGGCGTTGCTGACCTTCTGCTGAAACTCTGCGTAGGCGCTAACTTTCGTCGGATTTACGATCACCCAAGCACGCCCCTGCATCTCGGATTTGCTCGCCATGGCCGAGGGGGTGGCACTGAAGAACTCGCGGCGCCTCTCGCTCATGTGTTTCATGACGAAGAACGTGACGATAGCGACTAGGGCAAGTGACCCTAGGACGCTCAGTGCCGCGATTAAACCTGTGCTCATAGGTACGAGCGTAGCGGCGAACGCGCACTTTATCCCTGAGTATCTGGCCACCGAATTAGGCCTCAGTGCTTGCCGGGTACGATTGAGCCATGATTGATGTTCGAATTCTCAGGGATACCCCCGATACTATGCGGGAATCGCAGGCTCGCCGAGGGGAAGACCCCGAAGTCGTTGACCGTCTTGTTGAGGCTGATGCCGAGTGGAGGGAAGCACTTCAGAACTTCGAGTCCATGAGAGCGGAACAGAAACGAGTTTCCAAGGAGATTGGTAAAGTTTCGGCCGAAGAACGTCCCGCTGCCCTCACCGCCGCCAAGCAACTCGCTCAAAAGGTCAAGGAGGCCGAAGAACGCTCAGATGCGCTGGGTGCCCAGGTTCGCGAACTTTCGTTCCAGATCTCAAACCTAGTCTCAGACCAAGCCCCTGTCGGTGGTCCGGATGACTTTAAGGTCCTCCGCCATGAGGGCCCCGAACCCCGCGATTTTGCGGCGGAGGGTTTCAATCCCAAGGACCACTTGGAACTGGGCGAGGGACTGCGCGCGATTGACGTCAAGCGCGGCGCAAAAGTCTCGGGCTCACGCTTTTACTACCTCTCTGGCATCGGGGCGCGACTAGAACTGGCACTGCTTTCCATGGCCGTGGACCAGGCAACCCAGGCTGGGTTCACCCTGCAGATAACTCCGACTCTGGTAAAGCCAGAGATCATGCAGGGAACGGGCTTCCTCGGCGCTCACTCAGACGAAATCTACTACCTGCCAGCAGATGACCTCTACCTAGTTGGCACATCTGAAGTGGCGCTCGCGGGCTATCACGAAAGCGAGATAATCGACCTTTCAAATGGCCCACTTCGCTACGCCGGTTGGTCAACCTGCTACCGCCGGGAGGCAGGGGCAGCGGGACGCGACACACGCGGCATCATCCGAGTCCACCAGTTCAACAAGGTAGAGATGTTCAGCTACGTCCATCCTGAGGACGCGGAAGACGAACACCAGCGACTGCTGGCAATGGAAGAGGAGATGCTCGCCAAAGTCGAACTTCCCTATCGCGTAATCGACACCGCAACCGGAGATCTCGGTTCGTCCGCCGCCCGCAAGTTCGACTGCGAGGCGTGGCTCCCGACGCAGGAACGCTGGATGGAGGTCACCTCAACCTCGAACTGCACCACTTTCCAGGCGCGTCGGCTTTCCATCCGCGAGCGCCGTGAGGAGGGTCTGGAGACCGTCGCTACCCTCAATGGAACCCTCGCAACCACGCGCTGGCTGGTCGCGCTACTTGAGAATCATCAGAACGCGGACGGCTCCGTGAACGTTCCGGCCGCGCTCCGCCCGTACCTGGGTGGCCTCTCGGTCATGGAACCAGTTACTGAGGGAGGCAAGTGAGTAACCCGCTCCTCGTTCCCCCGCCCCACAAGGGGCCTCGTATCCCGTACGAGGAAATCCTCGACCACGCCCGCACCTCGCTGCCGAACCATCTGCCTAAGAAGCCGCAAGAAATCCTCGTGGCACTGGACGTGGACGGAACTCTACTGACAGTTGATGGGGCAACGACGAAGATGAAGCGCACCGTACAGGATGCGCTGGAGGCGGGCGTGAACATCGTGATCGCAACAGGCCGCGGAATTTCGTCCACGCGACCGGTGTTTGCTGCGCTGGAGCTTCCCGACGGTTACTCGGTGTCCTCTAACGGGGCGCAGACGGTTCACTGGACACGTCAGGACACAACCGGCGCGGTAGGACACACGCCGGACCTGCTGATTGAGCACGTGTTTGACCCTCGTCCCTCCGCAGAGATCATTATCGAGGCGCTACCGGACGTGTTACTGGGGATCGACTACGGGCCTGACGGGATGCTTGTGACCAAGACGTTCCCGTTTGGGGAAATGATGTCGGAGCAGATCCTCAGCCCGCTGGATCGGATGCTGGCTCGGCCGACCGCGCGAATGATCGCCCGCGCTCCCTGGATGGAACGGGATGATTTCGAGGACTTCCTGGGCGAACTGCCGCTTGACGGGGTAGAGGTTGCGGTCGGGTGGACGGCATGGGCGGACATCTGCCCGGGCGGAGTCACGAAGGCGACCGGCCTGCAGGAACTCGCGGACTCACTGGGAATCCAGCACGAGGGAACCATCGCTCTGGGTGACGGGGTGAACGACATTGAGATGTTGCAGTGGGCCGGGCACGGCGTCGCAATGGGCGGCGCGTCGGACGTGGTAGTTGCAGCGGCGGATGCGAGGACCGGCCCGGTCGACTTCGACGGCGCGGCAGCAGTCCTAGAGGCCCTACTGGAACGGATCTAGTCATTCCTTGGTTGGGTTGTCCTTGTCTGAGCGCAGTTCCCAGCCCGGACCCTGCGAGTTGCCCCGCAACCGTGCCACTAACAGGACGACCCCCGTCAGGATCATCACGACCAGCAAAACCGGGACAATCCACGGCAAATTACTCACTGCCTCATTCGCGGCAACAACGAGATCATCCGACTGCGCATCCATTCGAAACATGCCAAAAGCCTATCGCGGGCGCCTGTCCAGAATTCGAATCCCTTACTCTCCGCAAAGCTGATAACAGGGTTATTGACTCCAGTTCGGTAGGTTCGGGACTTTTCGCGGTCACCAATCATCGACTGCGGCTTTATGCTTTACCTATGTGTTCGACCCGAGGGTCGGGCGAGACTCCTGCAAGAAACGCAATGACGCTAGAGGTGAGTGGGCTATGAGTAGCTGGATTGAATCGGTTGAGCACAACAGGTGGTTGTCTCGCCAAATGCAAGCGCTCTTGGAGCACGGCAAGGCCGCGGTTGCGCCGACTGGATACGGCTACTTCAAGTCGGATGGCAGCCTGGACACAGAGCGCCCCGTCGATCTAGCAATCACCGCACGCATGACGTTCGCTTACTCTCTGGGCACGCTGCTGGGGATTCCGGGGTGCCGTCGCTACTGTGACCACGGAATCCGTAGTCTGCAGACCTACTTCAAGGATCGCGACAAGGGTGGCTGGTTCACTGCCATTGAGCACGAACCGAACCAGGACGGAACTGGCACACCGTGGAAGGACGGCGGAGACCGGAAGTGGCAGTACGCGCACGCGTTCCTCATTCTCGCAGCCTCCACAGCGGCCACAGCAAACCGTCCGGGGGCCACCGAGTTGCTCCGAGATGCCCTCGCCAATCAGGAAGAACACTGGTGGGACGAGGTCGTTGGTGCGATCGCTGACGAGTACTCGCGGGACTGGTCCGAATGCGTTCCGTACAGGGGCATGAACTCCCTGCTACACACAGTCGAGGCGTATCTTGCCGCGGCCGAGGCCATGCAGGAACCGATCTGGATCGCGCGCGCGGGGCGCATGCTTGAGCGCGCGTACGAGGAATCGGAGAAGTTCGATTGGCGAGTTCCCGAACATTTGGATGAGGAATGGAACGCTCTGCCCGACTACAACAAGGACGCCCCCAACACTCCCTATTACCCGTATGGTGCGGTTGTCGGCCACGGCCTTGAGCTTGCGCGACTCGGCGTCGAATACCGCGCGGCGCTGCGCGAGCATGGCCTTGAAGAGAACTGGGACATTCAAGACGGTGCGACGCGCCTGTTCGATCGAGCCCGCGCCGATGGTTGGCGCCGAGGCGGTAAACCGGGCTTCCTCTACACAACAACGCTTGAGGGAGAACCGGTACTCACCGAGCACCTGGCGTGGGTGGTGAATGAGGGCATTTGCGCTGCCGTGTCTCTGCGCCGGGCTGTGCTCGATGACGATGGGAATGCTGGTGACGTCGAGCTCTACGACCACTGCTACCGTTCCTGGATCGACTACCTCCACGACTACATGGAACTTGAGGAAGGCGTCTTCGCTCGAGTTTTGGACGAGGATAATCAACCGATCTCTGGCACCATTCCGACACGGCCAGACATCTACCATCCAATCCAGGCCCTACTAACTCCGCGACTACCACTTTGGCCGCCAATCGCTCCGGCCATCAGCCGAGGTCTGCTGGACAAGCCGGCGGGAGCTCCTCCTCGTCTGGTCAAGAACCGCGGCCGCAGGGGGAAGGCAGGAACATCCCCACTGTTCACCTGGAAGCAATAGCCACACTAGAGAAGTCTCATGTTCTAGAAAGTCGCCTAGTCTAGGGTCTAGTTAGTAGACTCCACTTCGGGAGAGTTGACCGAGTGGCCGAAGGTGTTGGTCTTGAAAACCAATGTGTCAGCAATGGCACCAAGGGTTCGAATCCCTTACTCTCCGCAAATCCGCCAGGACGCTGGCGGATTCCACTAACGCAGGACTAGATCATGGCGCCCACTGACACTGATGTCCCCCTGACGGACTCCAGCGCGCAACGAGTGCTTGAACGAGCCGAATTCGTTGCTGAACAAACCCGCCGAGATGCCGATTCTTACCTGGCGCAGCGAAGGCGTGAGGCAGACGAGGTTACCGCCCAAGCAAGCCGACAACTGGAGAAAGCTCGAAGCAAGCATCAGCTTGCTCGCGAGTACCTTGACCAGATTGAAGCCAGACGAATCCAAGCTCAGTCGGAGCATGACCAAATCATCAATCAGGCGCTAGCCAAGGCCAACAGCATCATCGTTGAGGCCGAACAGAAGGCGGGTGCCACGTTCCAGGAAATTCTGGACGGCTCAGACAAAATAACCGAGGGCGCAAAGAGCGAGGCCAGGGAAATCCTCGAACAAGCGAAGATCAATGCCGAAGAACTCAAGCGCAGCGCGGAAGAGGAAGCCGGGCAGCATCGCCTCGCCACTTTCACGAAGATGGACGAGGTCGGCCAAGAAATCACTCTGAAGCAGAACGAGGCTGATCAGCAGATCGAAACCCGGCTTCGTGAGGCGGAGGAGGAGGCGGCACGGATCCTTGCCGAGGCGGAGGCGAATCGCGAAGCTTCCCGCTCCGAGGCAGCCGAAACCGTGAGCCGTGGGGAGCAGGTAGTCGCGGAGATGGTTTCCACCGCACAGGCAGATATCGACTCCCAGAGTGAGGCGGCACAGACTCAGCATCGCCTGCTGGTTGAAGACGCGGAGAAATATGCCGAGTCGGTTCGTCTGCAAGCCGCTTCTCTGCTTGAGGAAGCCCAGAAAGAAGCGCAGCGCATCCGCGAAGAAGCTCATCTGGTCGGCACCAGCCATATCAGTGACGTGCAAGAACAAATGAGAGAACTCCTTGAGGCCGCACAGCAGGACCAATACGCCATCTTGGAGGACGCGAGGACGCGATCACGCGACCTGGAATCGCAGGCTCAAGAAACGCTGGAAGCCGCACGTCGTCGGCAGGAAGATCTTCTACAAGACGCTGTCGAGATCGGCGATCAACTGGTGAAGGATGCGCAAGAGGACGCTGACCTGACACGAGAGCGCGCGCGACAGTTCCTCGCCGACATCGAATCACAGAGCGAACAGACCCGGTTCGCAACTGCCGCCGAGTTGGAGGAACTACGGGATCAGGCGTTCGCCAACTCACGCCAGCAACGTGCCGAGGCCATGCAGATCCTTACGGAAGCCCGCACGTATTCCGACACGATCCGAACCGAAGCCGAGACAATCCTTGAGCAGGCAAAGCAAAAGGCCGCGACTCTTGAGGAAAAGCGAGAGGGAATCGCCTCAGAACTAGCCAGCGTGTCTGCAATTGTTGACGCTCTAGCGGTGCCGATCCCGGCATCACACATCCCAGACCAATCAGTATCCGACACAGACCTGCCCGAGGAGGACAACAATGTCTGACCAGAGCTTTCCGATTGTCCGAAAGGGCTATGATCCGACCGAAGTAAACCAAGCAGTGGCCTCTCTGCGCTCCACCGTCAAGCGCCTTGAAGATCAGTTGAGTGTCACCAACGACGCTGGACTCGCGGCCGCCAAGCAGTCTGAAGAGCAGCAGCAAACCATCGAAGAGTTAAGCACGTTGGCCACAGCGCTCCAGCAACAGCTGAACCAGGCAAGCATTGACCTCAAGAACGCCGTGCCCCTTGAAGCCGCGACCTTCGATCACCTCGGGGACCGCATAAAGCTGATTCTCAACACCGCGAAGGAAGAGGCCGGTTCGCTGACTTCTGCAGCAAAGGAAGAGTCCAAAAGGATCCTTTCGGAGGCGAACGCCAAGCGCGATCAGATTCTAAGCGACGCGGATAACGAGGCCGAGGATGTGCGCTCTCGGGCACGAACCGAATCAGCCCGGACCGTCGAGGATGCGAACAAGCGAGCCGACGACATTCGAGCCCAGGTTGAAGGTGAGGCCGCCGCTTCACGTGAAGAAGCCGCCACGCACATGGAGTCCCAGCGAGCGGCGGCTGCAGCCGCCGCCCTCGACTTCGAGAAGACTCTGGCGGGGCGCAGAGAAGAGGCCCTCGCTGGCCTTAATGCCGACGTTGCTGCCCGACACCAAGAGTTGGCAGATGCGACTTCTAAGTTGAACGACACTCGAGCCGAAGCGCAACGCTCCGAGTTCGAGTCTCGTGAACGCGCCGAGCAGCTTGTTCGCACTGCTGAGCAACGTTCAAATGAGATGCTTTCCGAGGCAAAGAACACCGCGGACGCACTCCGTCAGAACGCAGAACGTGAACTTACTGCCGCGCTCGGCAGACGGGACTCGATTAATGAGCAACTGGTCAGCGTACGCGCCATGCTTGCCACCTACGGAGCGCCCGCAGCCAGCCTCATCGACTTGACGGACGTTCCGGAGTCAGACGATCAGTCCGCTCCCGCCAAGGAATCAGAGGATGTGGAAGCCGACTTGGAGGTCCCGACCACAGATTCAGAAGCCGTGCCGGAGGAGCAAGAGCCGGACACGGTCGAGGAATCATCTGACGTTGAAGTCGTCGAAACCGTCGAGGAATCCAGAAACGAGCCCGCGAAGGTCGACGATTCTGAGTTCGGCGAAGAACCCCGCTTGGCCGAGGAGTCTCAAGAATCTGAAGAAGTTCCCGTGTCTAAGAGGACTCCCAGCTGGATTCGTGTAGAAGACGCCAAAACGGCCACCGAAGACACAGATAGCTCTAACGAGCAGTAACCACAGCGTTCTTCCGCGATCTCCGAATGATCCCCGCTCCCACGGCGAGGATTATTCCTGTCGCCGCTGTCGCTATTCCCACGATCGCGACGGGTTCAAGCGACTGCAAAAGCGGATTGGTGAAGCGCGACCACGCCTGATTTGCAACCTCGTTCAAAGACGGATCTACGGCGGAGAGCATCTGCTGTCCTAGCCCCGGAAGACGCCAAATCAGGGCTCCAGCTGCAGTTGCAGTGAAAGCTCCTATAAGGGCGACGGTCGTGAACCTCTTGGGAGCAACGATCAGCGCCACGGCCGCTAGGGCAACCGCGATCCAGACGAAGTTGCCGCCACCCTCTGCAAGGGCTTTGTAGAGGGGACGCCAACTCGCGATGTTCGAGATTTCAAGAACGGGAATGGTTTGACCCGTATCGGGAACCAGCGAAAGCATCCAAGAACTCGGCCCCGAAAGACTGCTCTGTGCCGCATCAAGAATCGGATCGATCTGAAGTGACAGGACAAACGGCTCTGAGTCATCTACGGTAGGCCCACTGAGCGCGGCAACTACCTGAGAATGCAAGTCCTGAGTGGCCTGATTGAAAACGGGAGGGAAAGCAGCAGAGGTGACGAACTGGGTCGTCGCCTCGTTGGCGAGTTGCCCGGCCTGATCGGCTACTCCGGTTATGGCAGACTCAACCGGATCCTGAAGGAGCTGCTGTAGCGAACCCAATAGTCCAGAATCGGCATCCGTACCGGACTGGTTCAGACCGAGGCTCTCTTGGAGCACCGTGGCTACGGGGAGTTCTTGAACTGTTTCGGTCGCGACCTCTCCCACCTGGTTCGCGATGAGTGCCTGAAAGGGCAGGCTCTCCGCCATGGGCGCTAGAGTCTGGACAAAGCCGTCGGTGTCCACCACGTAGTCCCGACTCCAGTCTCCGACAACCGATAGGCACCCGCTCACTGCGGCTCCAAGCGCAGCCAGCACAGTGATGACCCAGCGGACAATCAGCATTGGGGTCGTCTGATACCAGGGACGCAGCGAATCACGCATAGATGTCATCTCGATTGTTTGCATGTCTTCGTCGCTTTCAGATCGATTTCTACCGAGTCAAGCATCCCGCACCATCAAGCTATTGGGAACTGCGGTTTATGACATACGAGGATGGGACCTAACTCAATTGGAAGATGACGCGCTACCTACTACTATTGAGGGGCCTGGAGACGTCGCATAGCCAGGTCGAGTGCGCCTCCCTGCTAAGGAGGTAGG
>JBATQJ010000158.1:0-8695 GCA_049291975.1 Scrofimicrobium sp. | reverse complement strand
ATTGATAGGTGGGAACGAGGATCACACCGGGCGTAGCGGCTACTACCCCTGGCGATTCGCCCATCCAACCGGCAACGATGTGCTGGTCCCGGACCTCACTTTCCCAGTAGCTCTTATTGACAGTGAGGACCTTGCGGCATGGATCATTCACTGCGCGGAGACCCGTACCAGAGGGACGTTCAATGCGGCGGGAGACACGGTGGAACTGTCCAAGGTAATCAGTCTTTCCAAGGAAGTCGCCTCAAGCAATGCTGTCCCTCGCGTGGTGAGCAACGATGCTCTGAGTGCCGCAGGAGTATCCCCGTGGATGGGGCCCAAGTCTTTGCCGCTCTGGGTGGACGACCCGGACTACCGATACGTGGCAACACTTGATTCCTCGTCCGCGAAGGAACGCGGCCTGAGGTTGCGTCCCCTCAGCAAAACGCTCGCCTCGGCGCTGCAGTACGAGGAGAACCGTGATCGTCCTCGCGCAGCCGGACTAACTGACGAGGAGGAACGTCAACTGCGCCAGCTACTTGATTCTCGGGTTGAGAATGGGTGCCCGTCGTCATAGCCGCCTTTGGTTGCGTTGGAAGCGGTTGGTCAGCGGATCCCTCGTGCAGTTTGAGGAAAACGGGTCGCTTTAGGTGACGAGGGGTAGCTACTGCAACGAAAGACATCTATTGAGAAGTGAGGCTGGGCGCTCGTTCGTATGGCCTCACCTTGTTCACCCCGAAACTGGGTTCTGGGACCATTGAGGCGATCTGGGGGCGTCGAAGCGAGGGCTATCTACCGGTCTGGCTTTCTTTGAGGTGCAAGAGCATGACCCCGTCTGCCTCTCTGCCATGTACTTCCTGGAAGCCTTCAGACGCATAAAGCGACTTAGCGAAATTGTCCGGCTCGACAGAGAGACTTACCTGTGCCAGGCCCCTTCGTGAAGCCTCAGTGATCAGTCCTTCGAGAAGTTTTCTTCCCAGTCCTCTCCCGCAGTGGCCCTTATCAACCCAGAGGCTTATCTCTGGAGTCTCTTGATCGATGTATCCATACCCGGCATCTGACTGCGCCAGAAAAACAGCCCAGCACACTCCCACCCGCTGACCGTTAAGCTCCGCGACGATGCCAAAGTCGCCTCGTTCAGGTGCAAGTTTTGTGTAGTGGGCGAACTCGGACTTTTCCTGAATGTCCTCGATCGTCAACCGCTCTCCACACCAGTTCATGTTTCCGAGCGTGGCAAGTTCAAGTAGCTCGGCTTCCGCTACGACCAGCGGGCGGAGGATAGTGGATTTCATGGGCCGATGATATCTGGCTGTAACTCGTTGCTCCGCTAAGATCTGTCCATGATCGACCACATGACCCTTGCAGTAAGTGATCTGTCGAGATCGCGTTCCTTCTACGAGGCTGCGTTAGCTCCGCTCGGGTATCAAGTGATCCTTGAGTTTGATAATGGAGTCTTCTCCATGGGAATTCCTGGCCTCAACGTCCAGGAACAGGGTGGGGAACTCTGGTTCGCCCTCGACCCAGATCCCAAGCCATTTCACTTCGCGCTGGCTGCTTCGGACCAGGAGCAAGTTCGGTCCTTTCACCGCGCTGCGATCGAGGCGGGCGGCGTTGACAACGGAGCCCCCGGGGAGCGACCTCACTATCACGCTGGCTACTACGCTGCTTTTGTCCATGACCCCGATGATCATAATGTCGAGGCTGTTTGCCATAGCTGACCCTCCGTTGAGCAGAGGAGCGTGAGTTGATTTTTCGTTGCTCGGCCTGAGAAATGTAACTATGACAAATTGGTGTTCACTGGGTTTCCTCGCTGGGGCTAGCTTTAGTTGTTTTGTCCAGGCCTAGTTGCAGGATCCCTCGTACATTTTGACGAAAATAAGTGGCTTTCGGTGACGAGGGGTAGCTACTGCAACGAAATGTCGTTATGACGAAGTTCAAACGGAGGGCTGATCGCTTGGCGAGGAGTGGTGTCGTGTGCAGATGAAGACGAGGGACGCTGTGGTGAGGTTTAGGGGAAGATTCCGATGATGGCCAACTTAGGTGCTGGTGTTCTCGGCGAGGTTCAGCAGTCTTATTTTGCCGCGGGACTGAGCTTGAAGGAGCACCTAGAATGGCGACCATGAGGGAGAATAATCCGCCGATGTCAGAGGCGCATGCGCGCGAGATCATGAACGCAACCGTCGAGGTCGCGCGCGAGGTGTTTGGCTCCAACCTCGTGGGTGCATTCGCCTTGGGGAGCCTGGCGCACGGCGGTTTCGCGCCAGAGGTTAGCGATATTGACATTGCGCTGGTCCTGTCTGAAGTGGACGAACAGACAGCGCCGCTGGTTGATGAGGTGCGTGGAAGGATCGCCGCGAGGTACACCTCACCGTTGGCGTCGAGGGTGTCGATCTTCTGGGCGGACGAGGAACACGTACGAACTGGGAAGCGTGGCGACGTCCGGTTGGGTCCAGTCGATCGTCTTGATCTGCTTGATTCGGGCGTTCTCCTCTATGGATTGGATTCTCGTGAGCCAGGCATTCGCCCCTCGCGGGAAGAACTGATCCTGGCAGCTGCTGAGTTTGCGGCGGGGAAGTTCACGCAGGAGTACCTTTCGAAAACGGGAGTTGACTTGGTTGCGGCTGGATCTCGCGACGCGTCTAAGTTTGTCCTCTTCCCCGTCCGGTTCCTGTACACGCTCGAAAGTGGCAACATCGGGAAGAATGAGGCAGCTGCGAACTGGTACGTCGAGTCTGGTGGACCTTCTCAGCGGTTGGTGGAGGCGGCGACTGCGTGGAGGGAAGAGGGTATCGGTGATCCTTCCGAGGCTGCGGAACTCATTGATTCTGAGGCCGATGGTTTGTTCGAGGAGTTTTTCGAGGCCTACTCGCAGGCGGGTCCGGCCGTCCTCCCGGAGGCTTTGCGTCAGAGGTTCCAAGAGGCGGCGGAGTATCTACGGCACTGAGGACACTGCACCGACGGAACCTCATGCCCGGAGCATTCTTGGCGAACAAGAAGTAATGGTGCACTCCGCGAGGCTGTCGCATTGGCTATGCATAAGGGGTCTACGGTTCTCGCAAGAGGTGCTACGAAGCTCCTTATCCTGACACTAGAGGATGTGCCTGATTAGCTGAGTTGTTGAAGGTGAACGCAAACTACTTGCTTCCCGAGCCATACTTCAGTGTTGCCGCTTGGAGTAGATCACCGAACCGGTCGACGATCTCCTGTTGGACCCTGAACGAGGTCTCCCGGTATCGGTCCCAGAAGTCCACTTTCTCGATGCATCCGAGTTCGGCAACGGCTTCGCTTATTTCGCGCTCCTGAAGGTCCTCAATCTGCTCTGCCGATAGTGCGTCCCAGTTCTCGATGGCGAGTAAGTCGGCGCGGAATCCTTCGTCAAATGAGGCTGGTTTGGTTAGTGCGGGATGGCCCTCGTCCGCCATGCAGTCGGACCACTCTTGATTCAGTTTCACGATCTCAGGTTGTTCTTGGATCTGTTGGTCTAACGTCAAGAAGGCCTCGTCCAGATCAGCGAACTCGGGATCTTGAAAGAGGGCTTCCGGGTTGAACCTTCGCATCTCCTCATGATTCGTTGCCCAGTTATAGCAGCCTTTGCTGTCCGAGCCAGAGATGGGGCTCGAGGCAATGCTGTCGTCATAAGGTTGTCCCTCGTAAACCGGCCCCCAGAGCGCCTCATTGAACGCACGCTTCTCGGAAGCTGTCAGGGAACGAAGATAGGCCTCGTTGGGATCAACCTGCCCAGGAGACACGTTGCTGAACTCCTGAACTCCCTCCATCCTGCTCTGGATCATTCCATAGCCAAACTGCTGCCGGTACTCAAGACTCCCCGGTTCCAAACCATTTGCCCAAGGCTCCTGTGGAATAACGATCTCGGATTGAGGATTCGGCGTGTACTCGAAGCCTTCCTTCACCATGCACTCGGCGATGAGTTCTTCGCGCAGGACTTCCATTTGCCATAGGGCAACTTCTGGGTCCCCTTGGACGGCGTAGATAGCGTTGAGAGCGTCAAAAAGTGGACCATCGGAACTTGGAGACGCGTGCTCTGTTGCGGGTGAGGACGAGGAACAAGCTGCCATGACAAGGAACACTGCGCATACGATTGCCGCTAACGAGGTTTGCCGCTGCATTGACGCTCCAGGTTGCAAGGGCACGAAATCATGGACTCCAGCTTTGCTCCCCATATCGGCATTCTACGGCGAGGAGTGCAAAGCATGGACAGGAACTGTCCCTGGTTCGTCAAGCGAGTCTCTGATTGCTCAAACGGTTTACTAGGACCCGAGGGCTCATTAGCGAACCTCCGCGAAACGCGATCTCCGTATTCTGAGGTACGTACACGGGTTCTCAGACGAGGTTGGTGATCGGACCAATATCGGTTGGTGTTGTCGGTGGTCTGACGTACTCTGAGCGTCATGACCTCTGGAAGTGACGAGAATCAGCTATATAGGCCCTTCCCTAGCTTTGCTGAATGGACTGTGCACGATGTCAGCACGTCCGCTTTTGACAAGTACGCATCGCGATTAGCGCAGGCGAAAGCTCAAGCAACCTCTGATCAACTGCAGCGAGTCCTTACTCGAACTATCCGCGAAGCAGCGGTCGATACAAACGCGATCGAGGGCGTTTTTTCGACCGATCGAGGGTTTACACGGACAGTGGCCACAGAAGCCGCCGCATGGGAAGCTGCTATGGAAGCCAAAGGGACTCGTGCTCGCCATGCCTTTGAGGACTCTCTGGCGGGATACGAACTGGTCCTTGATGCCGTAACAGAATCACACCCGATCACTGAAGCATGGGTACGCGATTTGCATAGCACGCTACTGAGATCTCAAGATACCTACGACGTGTGGACTTCCGCTGGGTTGCAGGCGCAACCTCTCCCAAAGGGTGAGTACAAGAAGTATGAGAACAGCCCTAGTCTTCCGGGCGGAGGAATCCACAGGTATGCTCCGGTTGCTGATACCGCGCCGGAGATGCACCGCTTTATCGAAGAAATCCGCACGCCTGAATTCCAGGCTGCTCATCCCGTAGTACAAGCGGCCTACGCGCATTATGCGTTCGTTTCAATCCATCCGTTTAGCGACGGTAACGGCCGCGTGTCGAGGGCATTGGCAAGTGTCTACCTTTATCGTGACCCAGGCATTCCGTTTGTTGTTTTTGACGATCAGAAGAATGAGTACTCCGATGCGCTTGAAGCTGCGGATGAGGGAGACGCGCGGCCCTTCATCCACTTCGTTGCTGCACGTGCAACCGATACCGCGGCTCTTGTTACTACAGAGTTGGCAGTTGAGGCTCGACCGGCTGAGGAGTCCCTTTCTGTCTTGGCAGGTCAGATCGAGGGCGGCAAACTGTCAGAGGACTTGGAGCCGGCTGCTCTTCGCTTACGCGACCTCGTCGTTAAGGAGCTGCGGGCACGTCTCGATGAACTATCGGTTCCGGGTGAACTGGAGGTTCAAGTTTTAAGCGGATCGAGTTCCAGTGTTCGGTTAGGCTCTGGATATCGTCCGCTTGGACGTGAGGGCCAGCTCCTAGTCTCGGTGACAACTCTTATCCCGCATAAGACCTATCTATACCGCTTAGTGGGGGTGGGGCTGCGTTCCGATGATTCGACGATTTCCGATCTTGTCGTGATAGATGACAGCGGCTATTCTGCTGAGTTCTCACTTGCGGACCTTGAGCCGATTGAGACTGAGTCAGCCCGACAAAGGGTACGAGTCTGGAGTCAACGATTCTGGGACATCGTGTTTGAGGAGTTCACCAAGAAGCACACGTTGAGCTCTTAGTGGGAGTTCGCGAAGCTAGTTTGTCGTAGCTTCGCCTCAGAAATAGGATTATGACAGATTACTGTTGGCCGAGTTTCCTTGCCGTGTTGAGTTTCTGCGGTCTTTTCCAGGTCTTGCTGCAAGATCCCTCGTATATTCCGAAAAAAGACGTGCTGAGCCATGCACCAAGACATCGAGACTGTGATCAAACATGGAGACAACGAGGGCTAGACCAACTGGCTGGTTGCGGTCGTTGGCCCGGCCCAGGAGCTCAACTAGGATTTGTGGATGGGAGAGGTAACTCGGGGCGGAGCGAGGAGCACTGGCCGTCTTTGCCCACGTCGGGCCTTAACTCCCGGAGCACTTTTGCTTAGCGCTGTGTTCGCATTGAGTGCATGCTCTCAGAGTTTACAAACGGACCCTGCGCCCGAACCTCTGAGTGTGTGCGTTCGCGGCCATTGGAGCCTCGATCCGGAGGACAGCTCGAGTTCCGCGTACAAGGCCGGGTCTGAATATTCAATGCGAATCGACGACTCGACTATCACCAGTAACGTTTTCATCCCCGACACTCTCGATCCGCAGTCCGGACCGATGACTCTGGTTATGACCGGCGTCGTGGGCGAGGTAACGATGGAGTACGAACTGGACGACTCAGTCCTCGTCATAGGGAAGACGGTGTCGTCTTCTGGACTTACTGATCCAGGTTCTGATCAGGCGGTAGAAGGCACGTGGCGGGTTGGGATGTCCCCGGGAACTCGGTTGGCTGTCACTTGTGAGGACTCCCGTCTCAGTCTTTCCTACATGGACGACGCCTCGGTGACATTTGTGTTCGTTGGAGGCGATGATCCTCCGACAGATATCGCCCCAGAGAGTGGTAAAGGATAGATCAGGCTTCTCTTGTCACATAAGGTGTCGGTATCTGAGAGACCCGAATAAGGAGCGCCAATGGAGCTAGGCCTTTACGATCGTCGCGTCCTTGTCACTGGGGGCTCTCGTGGGGTCGGACGAGGCATAGTCCTGGCTCTGCTCGACGAGGGAGCCTTCGTGTCCACCTGCGCACGCAACAAAGAGTCCTTGGACCAATTGATCTCGGACGCGGGGGAGAACTCGGACCGTCTTTTCACCGTTCAGGCAGATGCGCTCGATCCAACAGCTATGGGAGCCTTCGTGCGCGAAGCTACCGATCAGTTCGGAGGGGTGGATGGTCTAGTCGTGAACGCTGGAGCGGGAAACATTGGAGGTGTACTCGACTCCTCGTGGGAGGATTTCGAGGATCAATTCCAGATGAAAGTCGGAACTGCGCTCGCGGTGGTTCGTCCCGCCATCGAGCCATTGAGACAGTCAACGTCCCCAAGCATCGTGATCATCAATGGAATTACAGCGTACTCACCTGACTCAGAGATGGCGGCGGTAAGTGTGTCGAGAGCCGCGTTGTCCAGCCTGGCAACGCTACTTGCCACAGACCTTGTTGACCAGGGAATACGCGTAAACCAGGTGAATCTCGGACCAATCGTGACGGATAGGCAACGAGAACGGCACGCGCTGAACGGATCAGATCTCGCGTTCGAGGAATGGGTCGAGGAAGAGGGGCGCCGTCGAGGGGTGCCTCTTGGCAGAATGGGGACCGTTGACGAGGTTGTGCCATGGATTCTCCTCGCGCTTTCACCGAGGTCCTCGTTCACGACCAAAGCTCGAATCGACGTGTCGGGCGGCCTGTAGATTGGTCAAGAGTAACGCGTCTTGATCCTCCCGACGTCCTGTTCTGTTGGTTGCTTCAACTATTCGGACTGTGGCCGATGATCAGGATGGAGTAGCTCGTTTCTCGGGCCGTCAGATCCTGAGGTAGGAGGGAGCGGCCGCTCGGCGCTTGATGGCGTCGAAATTCGGGAACTTACGCCCTCGGACCCGGTGCGGTGTCTGTTCTCAAGGCGCGTCACAATGAAATAGGTGAGTGCGCCCCACAGCTAAGCGGTCGTTCTCGTGCGGTCTCATACGAGCATTTTAGGAAAGCGTGTGGTTTGACTTAGGGGATTCGAGAGAGTTCCCGTCCGACAACGTCCGCCGACTAGTGAACTCGCGTGAAGTCTTTGTCAACGGGTCAATGAAGCAGATCGAACGTGCCAATAGCTGTAGTGGTCGGTCGAAATCGTCCGGAGCTTCGTCCAGTAGGACCGGGTAGAACGGATCATTCAGGATGCCGGAGCCCAGAGACGCCAGGTGCACTCGAAGTTGGTGCATCTGGCCGGTGCGAGGGAGCAGCCGCAGGTGCATTCTTTTGTCGTCAAAGTCGAGTAGCTCGATCACAGTTTCAGCGTTCGGTGGTTCGCCAGTCAGTTCTTGCACCCGCAGAACCCGTCGCTCCTTATGGATATGCGAGCGCACTGTGACCGGGAAAGGCTGGGCGCCTAGCATCGGCGCATCCGGTCTCCAATCCAAGGGCAACATTGCGTAGGCCTCGTACTCCTTTTTCACTCTGCGACGGGCAAAGAGTGTCTGGTACGCACCGCGTGTCTCGGGGCGAGTCGAGAACATGACGACCCCGGCTGTCAGTCGATCGAGTCGGTGAATCGGGGCTAGGTCGTCGTTGCCAAGTCGGTTCCGTAACCGTACTAAGGTCGTGTTCTGAAGGAACTTGCCCGAGGGAGTGGTGGGCAGGAAGTGCGGCTTGTCAACGACAAGTAGGTCCTTGTCCTCGTACAGAATTTCGGGTTCGAACGGAATCTCGCGTTCCTCGGG
The DNA here is from genome assembly GCA_049291975.1 of Scrofimicrobium sp. Classification (GTDB taxonomy): domain Bacteria; phylum Actinomycetota; class Actinomycetes; order Actinomycetales; family Actinomycetaceae; genus Scrofimicrobium. The sequence continues at coordinate 227 of JBATQJ010000158.1, read as the reverse complement.
AGGATCGCGGTAGTACCAGACGAACCTTTCGACGCTCAGTGGTGTTTCCCGGCTCAGGGATTCACCCTTGGCGTTCACCACCCCGCCGTGATCGAAGCGGGTTAGGAGAACTTCAGGGTCAAGGTGCCCGAAACGGGAGACCATGTACTCAGAAATTGTCTGCCACGGGCCGCTATCCGGAATCCGGAGTCGGGTCGCTCCCACGCCGTTGCGGGGTTCTAAAGGGG
>JBATQJ010000157.1:0-3046 GCA_049291975.1 Scrofimicrobium sp. | reverse complement strand
CTCAGGTATCAACGTGCGCGCGGTTTCCTTCTGGGTGTACGTCAACATGGGGTTCCTCGCCGGTGTTGCGGGCGTTTTGTATTCAGCCCGAATGAATGGTGCACAGCCAGGAGCGGGCAATATGTTCGAACTCGACGCGATCGCGGCCTGTTTCGTTGGTGGTGCCTCGACTACCGGTGGTATCGGACGGGTCAACGGGGCCCTCATCGGTGGACTAGTAATGGCCGTCCTCTCGAACGGAATGCAGCTGATGGGTGCTTCGACTTCCACGCAGCAGATCGTCAAGGGTGCAGTCCTGCTCCTCGCAGTTGCATTCGACGTTTACAACAAACGCCGCTCAGCGGTTTCTGCCTAGGTAGCGCAGGGGTGATTCGCCTCTTCTGATTCGCGGTTCCCCGAACGAACTCCCCGAGCGGAGCTGGTATTGCCGGCTTCCACTCGGGGAGTTTGCTTGTCTGCGACCCTGCCTTGAAGGCAACCACGACTGCAATGGCTACTAAAGTTGAGTCTATGTGACTCAAGAATCAGCGGTTGATGTTGCGCCGCTCACCGAAGACCTCTAAAGTTGAGTCTGTGAGGCTAAAGGTTGAACCTGAGATTCAACCGTCGGTCAGGATCTGACCGGGAAGCCAGAGGCATTAACTAATACAAGGAGGCCATTTTGGCTAAGGCAGTAGGCATTGACCTGGGTACCACCAACTCCGCTCTTGCGGTGCTTGAAGGTGGCGAGCCCAGCATTATTGTGAACGCGGAAGGCGTTCGCACAACCCCGTCGGTTGTTGCATTCTCTAAGGGTGGCGAGGTGCTGGTTGGCGAGATTGCAAAGCGTCAGGCAGTAACCAACGTTGATCGCACCATCTCTTCGGTTAAGCGCCACATGGGCACTAACTGGACCAAGGAAATCGACGGTAAGACATACACCGCTCAAGAGATTTCGGCTCGAATCCTTTCGAAGCTGAAGCACGACGCGGAGTCGTACCTAGGCGAACCGGTCACTGACGCCGTCATCACCGTTCCCGCATACTTCAATGACGCAGAGCGTCAAGCAACTAAGGATGCAGGCCAGATCGCTGGTCTGAACGTTCTTCGTATTATCAACGAGCCCACCGCAGCCGCACTTGCGTACGGACTGGATAAGGGTAAGGAAGAGGAGCTAATCCTGGTTTATGACCTTGGTGGTGGCACCTTCGATGTGTCTCTACTTGAGGTTGCAAAGGACGAGGACGGATTCTCCACGATTCAGGTTCGCTCGACCGCTGGTGACAACCGACTCGGTGGCGATGACTGGGATCAGCGCATCGTTGACTGGTTGATTCAGCAGGTCAAGAGCAAGACCGGTGTTGACCTCGGGAAGGACCCCGTTGCTCTTCAGCGTTTGAAGGAGACAGCCGAGCAGGCAAAGCGTGAACTGTCGACCGCTACGACAACGAACATCTCGTTGCAGTACCTGTCGATGAGCGAGGCGGGCCCGATCCACTTGGATGAGAAGCTGACCCGCGCGAAGTTTGAAGACATGACCAAGGATCTTCTGGACCGCACCGAGAAGCCGTTCAAGGATGTTATCCGCGAAGCCGGGATTTCTGTGTCAGACATTGACCACGTTGTTCTGGTCGGCGGTTCGACTCGTATGCCAGCTGTCAACGACCTGGTTGTGAAGCTGACCGGCGGCAAGGAGCCGACCCGTACCGTGAACCCGGACGAGGTTGTTGCGATTGGTGCTGCGCTTCAGGCCGGTGTCATGCAGGGGGATCGTCAGGACGTTCTTCTGATTGATGTCACCCCGCTTTCCCTCGGGATTGAAACCAAGGGTGGCGTGATGACCAAGCTGATCGAACGCAACACCGCTATCCCGACCCGTGCGACCGAGGTTTTCTCGACCGCCGAGGATGGGCAGCCTTCGGTTCTGATTCAGGTCTTCCAGGGTGAGCGTGACTTCACCCGCGACAACAAGCCGCTGGGTACCTTTGAGCTGACCGGTATCGCCCCGGCTCCTCGGGGGATTCCGCAGATCGAGGTTTCGTTTGACATCGACGCAAACGGTATCGTTCACGTCTCCGCAAAGGATCGTGGCACCAACAAGGAACAGTCCATGACCATCACCGGTGGTTCGGCGCTTCCGAAGGAAGACATTGACCGTATGGTCAAGGAAGCCGAGGAGCACGCAGCCGAGGACAAGAAGCGCCGTGAGGATCTTGAGGCTCGTAACCTTGCTGAGTCGGCCGTTTACCAGACCGAGAAGCTCCTCAAGGACAACGAGGAAAAGATTTCCGAGGACACGCGCAAGTCCGTTCAGGGTGCGGTGGACGAGGTGAAGACCGCGCTTGAGGGCGAGGACACTGAAGCCATCAACAAGGCACTTGGACACCTCAACGAAGTTGGCATGAAGATCGGCGAAGAGGTTTACGCTGCTTCGCAGGAAGAAGAACTGCCAAGCCAGGAAGACGTCAACGCTGAGGAAGATGTCATCGACGCCGAGATCGTGGAAGACGAGGACGAAGATAAGTGACGAATCTTGGAGACGACTTCCTGCCGGTAGATCCCAAGTCGGACGGCACAGAGCAAGAAGCGTCCCAGGTTGAGAACAACAACGAGGGGGCCGAGACCATCTCGGCCCCCTCGGGCTCATCCGGGGAAAGTAGCTCAGGGAATAATGATTTTGCAAAGTTTGAGGAGGATCTTGGGGAGGACTCCCTCCTAGCTAAGGTTCAAGCCGAACTGGAACAGACAAAGGATGACTTGGCTAGAAGCCGGGCAGAGACATTCAACGTGCGCCAGGACTACGGAAACTATGTCCGGCGCGCGAAGGAAGAAGCCGGAAGGCGGAGAGTCGAGGGTCAACACGACGTTGTCGAAGCACTGATGCCGGTACTTGACGACATCGCTGCTGCTCGCTCCGCTGGAGAGCTGGCTGAGGGACCCTTTGCCTCCATCGCCGAGAAGCTAGAGGCAGTCCTAGCCAGTAGCTTCGACTATGAGCAGTACGGGGAAGAGGGCGACCACTTTGACCCGCAACTATATGACGCGTTGATGATGCAGCCCAATCCTG
>JBATQJ010000156.1:0-4715 GCA_049291975.1 Scrofimicrobium sp. | reverse complement strand
GTCTGGGACTGCTTATATGTCTCGGTTTGAACCCGTGTATCTGTACGATCTGCTGGCGCTTGCTCTAAGAATTGATGAACCTGCCGCACGAGGGATTGTCCTCCCGAAGATCTTGGGTCCGTGGGATGTTGCGGCACACGGTGATCCGGCTCTTGGCTGGGGTGAGATAGCTCTGGGTCCGGGCCTCGGTGACAACGCTGGCGCAGCACTCGGCCTTGAGCTTAAGCCCGGCGAAGCAAGTCTTTCGCTCGGAACCTCCGGGGTTGCAGCGGTAATTAGTGACCATTCCGTTGCCGACCCCTCGGGCATTGTTACAGGCTTTGCTGATGCCACCGGCAACTGGTTGCCCCTTGCGTGCACGCTGAATGCCTCCAGAATCATCGACGCGATGGCGCGGGTGATTGACGCAGATTATCGAGAGTTCGACGAACTGGCCCTGTCCGTACCGGATGCGGCAGGTCTGACCCTCGTACCGTATTTTGAGGGGGAGCGAACGCCGAATCTGCCGGATGCCACCGCCGCTCTTGAAGGAATGACTCTAGCGAACTCTGACCGCGCCCACGTTGCGCGTGCAACGGTTGAGGGGCTTCTTGGTCTGATGAGGTTCGCTTTAGACTCAGTGCGCGAATTAGGCGTTGAGATCGAGACTGTCTACATGATTGGTGGAGGAGCCAGGTCCGCCGCCGTGCAGGAGCTCGCGCCGTCCATGCTTGATGCCAATGTCATCCTGGCAAGGCCTGCAGAATACGTGGCTCTCGGCGCTGCGCGACAGGCGGCGAAGCTGAAGTTCTAACAATTCCCGCCAACTCCATACTGCGACATGGTCCAGGGGATCGATACTCGCGCCCGATGGTAACGTGCTCAATTCCATGAGTCGAACCGCCAAGCCCGCATGCGACTTCTGAACGGTTGTTACCAAAATGAGATAATGACCCCGGCGTTTTCAATGATGTTAGCGCTATCATTGCGGGTGAGATTAGTCGGTCAAACGCCTCAAATCTCTATTACTAAAGCCCAGCTATGACGCTAGGAAATGCTAGCGGTGTTGCTGGAACTCAATGAGGAGAACGTTTTATGAAGACTTCGACCAACAAGAAGCGATGGATCGGCGGTGTCAGCCTAATCGCGGCGAGCGCCCTGGTCTTGGCCGGTTGTGGTGGCTCGGGAGCCGGCGGAGCAAAGGAAGATACCGCCGCCGAGTCGGGAACTGAGACGACCGAAGAGGCAAGCGGGGGCGAATGCGATCCCTCGAGCATGACCATTGGTGTGGCCATGCCGACTCAGACTTCGGAGCGCTGGATTGCCGACGGAAAAGCGGTGAAGGAAGGCCTTGAGGCCGAGGGATTCACTGTCGATCTGCAGTATGCGAATGACGATATCCCGACCCAGACGCAACAGATTGACCAAATGATCACGAACGGCGCGAACCTTCTGGTTCTTGCCTCGATCGACGGCACGGCGCTGTCTAGCCAGCTTGATGCAGCTGGTGCGGCAGGTATCCCGGTCGTTTCATATGACCGCCTGATCCGCGACAACGGCAACGTCGATTTCTACGTTTCGTTCGACAACTACCTGGTTGGTGTTGCTCAGGGGACCGCGCTTCTCTACGGTCTCGGTCTGGTTGAGCAGGATGGAACTCCGGTTGCTGATGCGCCCAAGGGTCCGATGAACATTGAGCTTTTCGCTGGCTCACCTGATGACAACAACGCTGGATTCTTCTTCGGCGGTGCCATGGACACCATTCAGCCCTTCATTGACGAGGGTGTACTAGTCGTGAAGTCGGGCCAGACAGAATTCGATCAGGTTGCAACTCTTCGCTGGTCGCAGGAAGCCGCGCAGAAGCGCATGGAGGACCTGCTGTCATCGACCTATGGTGACGGCGCCAAGCTTTCGGGCGTTCTCTCTCCGTTCGACGGTATTTCACGTGGCATTATCACCGCTCTTCAGGGCGTTGGCCTCGGCCCGACACTCACCGACGGTCTTCCAGTTGTCACCGGTCAGGACGCTGAAATCGCTTCAATCAAGCTGATCAATGAGGACATCCAGCAGTCCACCATCTTCAAGGACACCCGACTGCTTGCTAAGAAGTCAGTTGAGGTTGTGAAGGATCTGGCGTGTGGGGTTGAGCCTGAGGCCAACAACACCGAGGACTACGACAACGGTGTGAAGATTGTTCCCTCGTACTTGCTCGACGTAATGACCATTTACAAGGACAACATCCAGGCGGAGATCATCGATTCGGGTTACTGGACCGAGGAAGAGGTCGCTTCGGGCGTGCCCGCTAAGTAGTAGCCACCTATCAGCAAGATACTGCGGGGGCGAAGTGTTGCAGCTCCGCCCCCGCAGCCTTACTCAGAATCGACAGGGACGACATTGTCATGACAGACAACATCTTGGAAATGAAAGACATTTGCAAGAGCTTCTCAGGCGTGCAGGTTCTGAAGGACGTCAATTTTGACGTTCGTCGGGGTGAGATTCACGCGCTTTGTGGGGAGAACGGGGCTGGTAAGTCCACCCTCATGAAGGTCCTATCGGGCGTGTACCCGTATGGAAGCTACGAAGGCGACATCGTACTTAATGGAAAAGTCGCAAAGTTCCATTCTGTGAAGGAATCCGAGGACGAGGGAATTGGAATTATCCACCAGGAACTCGCACTGGTTTCTTATCTATCAATCGCTGAGAACCTCTTCCTCGGCTCTGACAAGCCCAAAGGTGTTCTGGGCTCCATTAACTGGAACGCACTGAACCAAAGGGCAACTGAGATCCTCGCCAGAGTGGGTCTTGACGAGCCGGTTGTTACTCCGGTCGGACAATTGGGCGTCGGTAAGCAACAGATTGTTGAGATCGGTAAAGTTCTGGCGAAGAACGTTGAACTACTGGTTCTTGATGAGCCAACCGCAGCCCTCAACGACAATGACTCTGAGGCCTTGCTGGAACTGGTCCGCCAGCTCCGCGACTCCGGAGTTACGATCATTATCATCTCCCATAAGCTCAACGAGATTGAGGAGATTGCGGATCGCACAACGATCCTGCGCGATGGTCAGACGGTTGGCACCCTCGACATGCATGACCCAAATGTGACACAGGACGACATAGTGCGGCTGATGGTTGGCCGTCAGCTAAGCCAACGCTTCCCTGACCGTGAGTCGAATCCGGGCGAGGTGCTGTTTGAGGTGAAGGACTGGACCGTCTATCATCCCACCCAGCCTGGTCGAGTGATCGTCAAAGACGCCTCATTCAACGTTCGTAGGGGTGAGGTTGTGGGCATTGCGGGATTGATGGGCGCGGGCCGTACCGAACTGGCAATGAGCCTGTTCGGGAAGTCGTACGGGTCCGACATTTCTGGCGTCGTCTATAAGGACGGCAAAGAGGTTGATCTTTCGTCGGTGTCCAAAGCCATTAAGAACAAGGTGGCTTACGCAACCGAAGACCGAAAGGTATACGGACTCAACCTGATTGACGATATCCGCCACAACATCGGGATTGCGGGGATCCACAAGCATTCGCCTCGCGGGGTCGTCAACGATAACGAGGAGTTGGCGGTTGCGACAAGGTACAAGGATGCAATGAACATCCGCGCCAACAACGTCTTGCAACTGTCGGGGTCACTCTCAGGCGGCAACCAACAGAAGGTTGTTCTGTCGAAGTGGCTCTACACCGACGCGGACGTCCTGATCCTGGATGAACCAACCAGAGGCATTGATGTTGGTGCGAAGTACGAGATTTATACCCTGATCAACGAGATGGTTGAGCAAGGTAAAGCGGTCGTGGTTGTTTCCTCAGAGCTCGAAGAATTGCAGGGAATCACCGACCGAATTTACACACTTGCGTACGGGCGAATCACCGGTGAGGTGCCCACGGCTGACGCGACGCAAGAAGAACTCATGAGACTAATGACCATAGAACCCAAGAAGGAGAAGGTAGCGTGAGTAAAACGCGGGATCTTCTAAAGAATACGTTTGGCACCAGCCTTAGGCAGTCGGGCATATTCCTCGCACTCGTTGCGATCATCATTATCTTCTCGATTTTGCAGCCGACGTTCTTGTCGCCCAATAACTTGACGAACATCGTCCTGCAGTACTCGTACATTCTGGTGCTGGCAATCGGCATGCTGTTTGTTATTGTGCTGGGTCAGATTGATCTGTCAGTGGGTTCGGTTGTGGCTTTGACCGGTGCGATTTCAGCGGTCTTGGTGATTCGTCAGGGCATGCCCTGGTGGATTGGTGTTCTGGTAGCTCTTCTCGTTGGTGTGCTGGTTGGAGCGTTCCAGGGTTTCTGGGTTGCATTCGTTGGAATTCCAGGCTTTATCGTCACCCTAGCGGGCATGATGATGTTCCGAGGCCTCACTTACAACGTTCTTGACAACGTTTCGCTTTCACCGTTCCCCAAGGGTTATTACAACATCGCGAATGGATTCCTCAACGGATTGTTCGGTGGATACGGGGTCGACAACTTTACGTTGGTCATCTTTGCTATCGGTCTTGTCGGATATGTTGTCTCTGCCTGGCGGACTCGCGTGGAAAAGGCCAAGTACGGGCAGACTGTTGGTAGCATCTGGATATTCGTTGTGAAGATGGCGATTATCGTCGCCGTTGTCATGGCGTTTGGTTACAAGCTGGCTAGCGCTCGTGGACTTCCAATTGTCCTGATCATCCTTGCGGTCCTCATCCTTGTGTACGGTTTCGTGTCGCAGAAGACCGTCTTCGGTCGTGACG
>JBATQJ010000155.1:0-9324 GCA_049291975.1 Scrofimicrobium sp. | reverse complement strand
CCCAGCCGAGTTCGTGTAGTTCCCCCTCCTCGAACCCGAAATAGTGCCCCACTTCGTGGATCACCGTCCGACGCACCTGCCTGCGCAACTCTTCGCGATCCGGATAGTGGCGAACGAGGGGGCCCTGATAAATGGTGATCGTATCGGGAAGGACGCCATAGTAATTCTGGCGCGAGGTGAGCGGCCGCCCGTGGTAAAGCCCAAGTAATCCTCGTCTACCACCTTCAGGCTCATGCTCCACGATGAATGCACAGTTCTCCACCATGCGAGAAAGCTCGGGTGGGATCGACTCAAGTGCCTGCTCCACCATCTCCTCAAACTCAGCGTCGGTGACCGGTGACTCCTCGTCCGCTCCCGACAACTCAGAACTGTCCAAGGACCATCACCAAAACGCACGAACCGAGATCGCGTCCGCGAAGTTGCGGATCGCGGTCGGGGTGGAATCCAAGTAGAGATCCGCGTCAACCATGGCCAGTTCCATGACAAGGAAAGACCCGCTGCCGTCCGGAACGATATCGACACGGTTGAACAGGAACTGCTCGTCACGGCCGGTGCGCTCGCGGACGTAGTCGTGGACCACGGCGTGAATCTGCTCGGCCCAGCGAAGCTCCTGATCCCCCACTTCAGTGGCCCGGACTGAGGCTTCCTTAATGTGTTCATCAGTGACCTGTGCGGGGTTCAGCAGTGCACCCTTTTGAACGACGTGCGAGAGCATTCCGTTGAAGAACACCATCGACATCTCACCGTGGATATCCACCGCTTCCTCGTACCGCTGGATCATAATGTCACGCCCGTCGCCCAACAGGTCCATCGCCTGCGCGATGGCGGCCTGCCGCGCCTCAATGCTATCCGTGGAGTAGCGACCAATGTCCCTTACCCCCGAAGAGACCGTGGGCTTCAGAACGAAATCGCCAAAGGCCGGAAACCGCGAGTGAACCTGGTGCTTGTTGTAGTGCTTGTCAGCCCCAACCCAAGTGGTGGTGATGGTCGGCAAACCGCGCCTGGCCAACTCTTGCAGGTAGTGCTTATCGCTATTCCAGGTCAAGACGTCGTAGCTGTTGAGAATCCGCGACATCCGACTGGCCCATTCCAAAAAGCTCTTTCGGTCCCTCGCGTAGTCAATCACGGAACGAACTACGACAATTCCAGCATCATCCCAGTCGACGTTCGGGTCGTTCCAGACCTTGATCTGCGGGTCCATTCCACGATCGGCCATCGCATCAAGCAGACCGGACTCATCGGGGTACAGATCGGGCAACGCTGCCGCGGTCGCTAGGGTCACTTTGGGCTTACTCATGGTCCAACGTTACCCGGAAAGCCTGCGGTCGGAGAGAACGTGACGGAGTCTACCTAAGTCCATTTGGACGAGTGATCGCCTCTTCCAACAGCGCCGCCACCAGCTCCGCGTATGACAGACCCGACTCCCTGAACATTGTGGGATACATGGAAAAAGGAGTGAAACCAGGCATCGTGTTGATCTCGTTCAACGTGATGTTGTCGGTTTGGGGATCGTAGAAAAAGTCAACCCTCGAGATTCCCTCACCCGCAGTCGCCTCAAACGCACGCACCGCAATCTCCCTGATCCGCTCCCCTACCCCGTCAGGCAGGTCAGCGGGACACTGCAGATCGACTCCGTCCGGATTGAAGTACTTAGTCTTGTAGTCGTAGAAGGTGTCGCCAAGGACGTTGATCTCTCCGATCGCAGAAGCGTGCACCTCTTTGTCGACCGTGCTGAGGACACCGCACTCCACCTCACGTCCACGAGCGGCCCGCTCCACAATCACCCGCGGATCATGTTGCTGTGCATCCTTGATTGCTGCGTCGAGTTCGTAGTCGTTATCAACTCGGGTTACTCCGAGCGAGGAACCAGCGCGGCATGGTTTCACGAACACCGGGAGCCCCAGTGCGGCGATATCTTCCTTGATTCGCAGTGCGTCTCGGTCCCACTCATCGCGGGTGAATGCGACCCATTCACCTACGTCAATCCCCGCGTCTTTGAGAACCACTTTCGTAAGGTGTTTGTCCTGGCATACTGCGGACGAGGCCACCCCGCAGCCGACGTACTTCACGCCGCTGAACTCAAGTAATCCCTGTACAGTTCCATCCTCGCCATAGGGACCGTGCAACAGCGGGAAGACAACGTCAACATCACCGATGACCGAAACGGACTCACCCACCGGATTCTTCGCTTCGTCCACCTCATACTCAATGAGACGCGGCGACCCAGGAAGGAATGCGACACGTCGGTGGTTCGGGGTCACCGTATAACCTGAATCGTCCCGCAAGTCGTATTCTTCGGGTTCGCTAGGCAGAGGAATCCATTCGCCGTCAGGTGATATTCCCACTGCCCGCACGTCCCACGAAGAGTCATCAATAGCCCTCAATACGCCGCCTGCAGTGGCGCAGCTGATCTGGTGTTCACCCGACCTGCCCCCAAAAAGGAGGACGAGGAGCGGGCGAGGCTCAGTTCTCTCGGTGGTTTCTGCCATGGAGGTAATCCTATTGCGCGGGGCACCCACTACGGCAAACGGTTCAGTCGAGAAGTTCGATTTCCCACCCGTCCATCTTCTGCGGACGTCCGAGGAGCATCTCCCCCATCTCTTGCACCGTCGCCTCGCCGCTCAATCCAGCCACGACGGCCGTGGTGATCGGCATGTCGACCTCACGCTCGGTGGCGTACTCCAGCAGAGGGCCAGCCGTCTTAGAGCCCTCGGCAACCCCCGGGGACAGGCTCAGAGCCTCCTCCAGGCTCATCCCCTTACCCATGCGGTATCCGAGCGAGTAGTTACGCGACAGTCTCGATGAGCAGGTAGCAACCAGGTCGCCCATTCCCGCTAGGCCCGCGAAAGTCCCGGGGTTCGCACCCACGGCCTCTCCCAGGCGCGTCATCTCCGCCAGTCCTCGGGTCATCAGTGTTGCACGGGTGTTCGCCCCCAAGCCCATGCCCTCAGAGGCACCGATCGCAATGGCGATAACGTTCTTCGTCGACCCGGCGATCTCACAGCCGATGACGTCTGTGGAAACGTAGGGTCGGAAGTAAGCGTTATGACAAATCTTCGCCAGACGTTTTCCAGTTTCAAGATCAGTGCTCGCTGCAACCGAAGCCGTCGGCTGCTTCATCGCGATCTCCATTGAAAGGTTTGGGCCGGAGATCAGCGCCACCTGCGAGGAGTCCAGGTCTCCGGCACGACGGATGATCTCCGTGATGGTTCGACGTGAACCGGTCTCGATACCCTTCGCAAGCGAGACGTACACGGCGTCCGAGTTACTGGCCGTGGCTTTCGCGACCACTTCAGCCGTCGCCGCAACCGGAACCCCGACAAAAACCATCTCAGCCTCGTCCAGGGCCTCGTCCAGGTCAGTCGTTGCGACAATCGACTCAGACAGGTCGATTCCAGGCAGGTATGACGAGTTCTCGTGCGCGTTGATCATCTCAACAACCGCGTTGCGTCGCCCCCACATCGAGACTTGATGGCCCGCGTCGGCAAGAACTTGCGCAAATGTCGTTCCCCAGGACCCCGTTCCCAACACTGCTACTCTCTTGGAACTCACAGTTGTCCTCCCTCGCTCACGCGCCGCGCGCTTTGCCTCACCATCCAGCCTAGCCGCGTTACGGTTGAGGTACACCGCCCCTACACCGGGAGTCGCCATTTGGAGGTGCACGTGAGCGCTTTACCCAAGACACTGTCCACAGTTGTGTCGCTAGTGGCCGCAGCCCTGCTGATCGCGGGCTGTTCCGGTAACACCATTACTACACTCAGTCAGTCCGACACACCCGAGTCCACGGTTCATGAGGGCGAGGAAACACCTGTCTCTGACCCCTCCTCCGCAGATAAACAAAGTGAACAGGCGGCGAACGAGGAACCTTCCGAGCAACAGATTTCCATTCCCTGGATCACCGGTGAGACCATCGGTGAGCCAGTTGCCTCCAGCGAGGAAGCCGCTCTGGTGACGGGGATGCGTCTCGGGGAGCACGCAGAATTCGATCGGGTTGTCATAGATCTATTGGGGGATAACTCAGTCGGGTGGACCACTCGGTGGACTGACAGGCCCGTTGAAGAAGGACGCGGCGAACCCCTTGCCATTTCAGGTAGCGAGTTTCTTGAGATCGCTATCACAGAAACGAGGATTCCGGAAACGGACGAGGACTGGTCCGTGTTCTATGACGACTTCTCAGAGAAGGCGGTTGGAGACGTAAACGTCATCTATGACGGAACCTTCGAGGGGAGATCTCACGTGGTCATCGGCATGGAGCGAAAGCTCCCATATCGAATCTTCCAACTCTCGAACCCGAGCCGCGTGGTGATCGACATTCAGAAGGCCCGGTGACGAATCCATCTAACTAGCTCCAAAGATGCACTTCCTAGATTGTGCAGAGTCAGCGCATCACAAGTTACGTGAGCGAAGGCTGGCCAGGGGCAAGTCAAGGAAGAGTGTCACCGCGAGGCGCTGGCTCGACGCGTGAGATCGCGTGAGATAGGGAGCGAAAACGTGGCGGGGAACCCAGCTACCGAGGAGTAGCCGGGAGAACGTCTTGACGCTTTGCCGCCCGCGCCAGTTCTCGCCTCCACTTGGTAAATGGCTTAAGCTTGCGCGGATTTCGGCTCTCGTTCGTCTTTCTGTCCCACGGAGTTTCAGGGGCAAGTTCCTCACGTAGAGCGGCCGAACCTGCCTCAAGCGCATTCTGGAGACGCTGGGTGAGTTCGTTGACGCTCTCATGGTTGCTCGAGTCTCCGGGCAGATCCGAGTAATCAAGCTCAGGCAACGCCCTGATGAACAACTCGGGGCGCTTCCCAAATGGCCTCATTTCGACGTAGCGGTTCACGATGTCCTGAGCGCCCCACTGAACCACGGGAATCACGGGAACTCGAGTATCCAAAGCCAGACGGGCCAGACCCGTCTTGCCCTTCATTGGCCAATAGGCCGGATCCTGTGTAAGTGTTCCCTCAAAGTAGAAGCCCACGATTCCACCGCGGCCGAGGACCTCACGTGCGTGCACCAGTGAATCAGCTGCGGCCGCAGAATTCCTTACGACGGGGATCATTCCCCAAGCCCGAAGAATCTGCCCTAGCGCCGGAACTCGAAACAGAGAATCCTTTGCCATGAAACTGATTTCGTAGCCGGCGTCGGCCATCAGGTAGCCCATGACAAACGGATCGGCGTTCGACAGGTGGTTGGGGGCGAGGATAAACGCGCCCTCCTTTGGAAGATTCTCGAAGCTCTGCAACCGCGGTTTAGCCAGGGAGTTCACTAGGGGCCATAGGACCGGTAGCAGAACTCGATATGCGGTTCGAAGATTGCCCTTATATGAACGCAGAGGCGCAATGCTTCTCATTTTGTCTCCTCAATGCTCAGTGGAGGAGCGACGACTCTTAGTGCACTCGGAAGAACCCGAATATCCATCGGGAGACGACCGATCACATCGCCGTCGGCCATGACTTCCAGTCCAGCGGGTTCTTCTAGGTGAACCCGTGTCCCTTCGTAGATGTGAACTACGGGGTCATCCAGTGCGCGGCTTGAAAGAACCTTCGCTAGCTTTCCTATGGCTCGGAAACGCGGGATCCCCTCAAGGGTGATGATCTCAAGAGTGCCGTCATCGGTGCGGGACTGTGGAGTAATGTTCACGCCGCCGCCGATCCATCCAGTGTTCGCAACGGAGGTGACCCAACCTCCGAGAATGGGGTGGAACACTCCGGTGCGCTGAACATCAGCTTCGCCGGCGCTGGAATCGGAGTCCTTACCCGGATAATCCTGCGGAACCTCGCCCTCGATTGCCCCGGTGATTTCAAGTGGACGGTATTTCCCGAGAGCTGCGATCGCCGCGCCCCATGCGTATGCCAAAGGTCCGGAGCGGAACCACGAGTTGTTGGCAATCTGGTTAGCCGTCGCATCCACGCCCAGCGAGACAACACCGAGCACAACGTACTTTCCGTCGGCGGACTCAACCTGCATCGCATCGAGAAGGCGAACCCAACTAAGGACTTCCTCAGTCGAAGTCGCCGCAACCTTCCTCGCCCATTCGAAGGAGTCCGCACCAATGCCAAGGGAGCGGCAAAGATCGTTGCCTCGTCCCCCCGGGAAGGGAAGCAAGGGAGATGGGTGGCCGATACAGCCGCGGGCTGCAGCAGTTAGGTAGCCGTCCCCGCCGAGAGCGCCAATGAACGGGTGATCGGTTAGAGACGCCTCGTACTCGACATCACTTGTCGAGTTAGTGACGTGAACGTCCACCTGCCAACCGCCATCACGGAGAATCTCAACTAATTCGCGACCCAGTGTCAGCGAGCGCCCGCGTGCGGACATTGAGGAAACCACAAGCGACATCGAGCGAGGTGAATCGCTCGAACTAGCTCGGCTCTGCTTTTCCACTGAGCCGTTCCTAGACGTATTCGATGTCTGCGTGGAGGGAACGGAGCTTATGGATGAAGTGCTCGTATCCCCTAGAGATCATGTCAATGCCAGAAACGTGCGAGGTGCCCTCGGCTGCGAGCGCCGCAATCAGATGCGAGAAACCACCGCGCAGGTCGGGAACGGTGATGTCAGCGGCCTTCAGTGGAGTCGGACCGGAGATAACGGCCGAGTGGTAGAAGTTTGCCGAAGCGAAGCGGCAGGGCGCGCCTCCAACGCACTCCTTGTAAAGCTGAATGTTCGCCCCCATCTGCCTGAGGGCATCGGTGAAACCAAAACGGTTTTCGTAGACGGTCTCATGGATGATTGAGAGACCGTTTGCCTGAGTCAGTGCAACGACCAGGGGTTGTTGCCAGTCAGTCATATAGCCGGGGTGAACGTTGGTCTCAAGCATGATCGGCTTAAGCTCGCCTCCCGGGTGGTAGAAGCGGATCCCATCAGCCTCAACATCAAAACCTCCGCCGACTTTGCGGAAGGTGTTGAGGAAAGTCGTCATATCGGGCTGGTGGGCTCCCTTGACGAAAACGTCCCCGCGGGTCGCGAGAGCAGCGGCTCCCCAGGAAGCAGCCTCAATGCGATCTGGGAGAGCGGTGTGAACATATCCGTCAAGGCGCTCAACGCCCTCGATACGAATGGTTCGGTCCGTGTCAACGGAGATGATCGCGCCCATTTTCTGAAGAACGTTGATCAGATCCATAATCTCGGGCTCGATCGCAGCCCCGGTCAGGGTCGTTATCCCGTTCGCCTGAACCGCTGTCAACAGGGTTTGCTCGGTGGCCCCAACGGACGGATAGGGCAGATCAATCTGGGTGGCACGCAGGCCGCGCTCCGGCGCGATCAGGCGAATCCCACCCGGCTCCTTGACAACTTCAGCTCCAAAGCGACGCAACGTCTCAAGGTGAAAGTCGATGGGGCGGTCGCCGATAGCACAACCGCCGAGTTCGGGAATAAAGGCCTCGCCCAAGCGGTGAAGCAACGGGCCGCAGAAGAGGATCGGAATGCGAGAGGAACCTGACAGTGCGTCAATATCGCCTGAGGCAGCGGACTCGACCTTGCTGGGGTCCAGCAGCAGGACTCCCTCTTCCTGGTCAAAATCGACATCAACCCCGTGGGCTTCCATCATTTCCTTGACCACGTCAACGTCGCGGATAAGAGGGACGTTACGGATCTGTGACGGCGTAGTTCCCAAAAGAGAAGCCACCATCGCCTTTGGAACAAAGTTCTTCGCACCGCGAACTTGAATGGTTCCGTAGAGAGGCTTGCCACCCTTCACGCGAAGAACTTCCGACATCCGTTCTGTCCTTTCGGGCCAATCCAGCGTTACCTGGACCGGGCTCAATCAGATTCGGCCAATACCTAGATGAGTCTAGCGCCGTGACCAGAACATGAAAGCCCTTAGTGGCCTGTTTCGCCCGTCGCTGTCAGCGAACGACTAGGAAACGGGCGAGATGTGCTCCGGCAGAGTGCGAGGCTTCCAACTGGGACGCGCCGTCTCGAACGCCTCAATTGCGTCCTCGGAACGCAACGTCAGCCCGATGTCGTCCAGACCCTCCATCAGACGCCAACGCGTGTACTCGTCAATCTGGAAGGGATAGGTGGCTCCCCCACCGGAGACGGTCTGGTCTTCGAGCGAGACGGTTAGCTCTGCCCCGGGCTGTGTCTCAAGTAGCTTCCAAAGGGCGTTGCAGTCTTCCTCCGAGATCACCCCGGCGACCAGACCCTGTTTTCCCGCGTTACCGCGGAAGATGTCGGCGAACTTGGTTGAGAGGACGACCTTGAAGCCGTAGTCCTTGAGCGCCCAGACCGCGTGCTCGCGCGATGAACCGGTCCCAAAGTTGGGGCCGGCGACCAGGACCGAACCCTGAGCGTAGTTCGGATCGTTGAGAATAAAGTCTGGCTCGCGTCGCCACGCTGAAAAGAGCGCATCCTCGAACCCGGTTCGGGTGATTCGCTTAAGAAAAACCGCTGGAATGATCTGGTCGGTGTCCACGGCAGAACGACGCAGAGGAACTCCGATGCCAGTGTGAGTAGTGAACTTCTCCATACTGTTTCCTCCTAGAGGTCTGCCGGGCTAGCCAGGGTGCCCTTGATGGCGGTCGCAGCGGCCACAACCGGCGAAACTAGGTGGGTCCGTCCGCCCTTGCCCTGTCGGCCCTCAAAGTTACGGTTCGAGGTCGAGGCAGAACGTTGACCAGGGGCCAATTGGTCAGGATTCATTCCCAGGCACATCGAGCAGCCAGCGTTGCGCCAGTCGGCCCCGAAGTCTTTGAATACCTGGTCCAGGCCCTCAGCCTCAGCCTGGATGCGAACCTGATCGGATCCCGGCACCACCATCATCTCTAGGGAATCGGCTTTCTTCTTACCCTTCAGCACTTTGGCGGCAGCACGGAGATCCTCAATACGCGCGTTAGTGCAGGACCCAAGGAAGACAACGTCGATGGGGATGTCTTTCATGCGAGTGCCGGCCTTGAGGTCCATGTACTCAAGGGCCCGTTCTGCGGCGGCGCGGTCGTTCGGATCATCGAAGCTCTCCGGATCGGGAACTTCACTGGAAAGCGGCACTCCCTGCCCGGGATTGGTTCCCCAGGTGACGAATGGTTCGATTTTGTCGCCATCGAGGATGACCTCGGAGTCGAACTTGGCATCCTCGTCAGTAACCAGAGACTTCCAGTACTCGACTGCGGCGTCCCAGTCCTCTCCCTCAGGAGCGTGCGGACGACCCTCCAAGTAGTCGAAGGTGATCTGATCAGGTGCGACCATTCCAGCACGGGCACCCGCTTCGATGGACATATTGCAGATGGTCATGCGACCTTCCATCGAGAGCTCGCGGATTGCCTGACCCCGATACTCAAGGACGTAACCCTGCCCGCCGTTGGTTCCGATCTTGGCAATGACTGCCAGAATGACATCCTTTGCCGA
>JBATQJ010000154.1:0-8472 GCA_049291975.1 Scrofimicrobium sp. | reverse complement strand
GAAGGGACTCGAACCCCCAACCTTCTGATCCGTAGTCAGATGCTCTATCCATTGAGCCACAGGCGCCTGGTTTGTAACCGCTGTCGAGTTTACTCATCGACTGTAGCGCGAGACAACTCAAATCCCCCTCTGTTCCCAAGGTCACGCATCGCGATTGTCCCCCAAACATAGTCAGCTACCGCTCTGATCAGTGCGTTCAGTTCGCGGGTTGCGTGCCTCGTCTGAGATGTTAGTCTTGGCGCGTGTGGATCTGAGTGATTGAAATACCCGCGACTGAGGCCGATGCCCGGCGGGTTCCTCCTGCTTTCTGGGGTCACTCATGTCCAGGTCTAAACAATTATCGCTATCTTCCGAACCAACATCATCTCGCGGAGCATCACATCTGCGGATAGATGGGCTCTCTATTTCTTTCCCTGACAGGCGCGTCCTAACCGACGTGTCATTCATCGTGCCTTCGGGGGACCGAGTCGGGTTGATCGGAGAAAACGGTTCCGGCAAGTCGACCCTTCTCCGTGCCGCTGCGGGAATCCTCCAGCCCTCTGCAGGCACCATTGGTGCTCACATTCCTGGTGTACCGCATCCTCGGATCGGGCTGCTGCACCAGGAGCCACCTTTCGGTCAAGACGAGTCCGTCGCCCAGACGCTGGAACACGCGGTTGCCCCGGCGCGTCAAGCGGCCAAGGCCGTCGCTGAGCTTGGGTCACTCCTGGCAGAAAGCCCCGAGGACCAGCGGATTGCCAAACTCTACTCGCGCGTTCTAGAAGAGGCCGAGCGCCTGGACGCCTGGGAGATTGACACCCGCATTGCTACCATGCTCTCCGGCCTGGGACTGTCCAACATTGAGCCGGAGCGTCCCACCGGTCAACTTTCCGGTGGTCAGCGTGCTCGGTTGTCCCTCGCCTGGTTGTTACTCAGCACTCCCGACATCCTGTTACTCGACGAACCCACCAACCACTTGGACGACGCGGCAACCGCCCACCTTTCTGGTGTTCTGCGTTCCTGGCGCGGTCCTGTTCTGATGGCCAGCCACGACCGTGCTTTCTTGGACGAGGTTGCAACGTCCCTAGTAGACCTCGATCCCGCCCCCGTTCCGCATTCCCTGGCGAACGACTTGAGCGTAGGCGGTTCAGGCAAGGCGGTCGGAGTCACGCGCTTCACTGGCAACTACTCCGATTACCTTGGGTTCCGCACCGACATGATGCGCCGCTGGCTCCAGCAGTACCGGGACGAGCAGGTCGAACTAAAACGGCTTCGTAAACAGGTTCGAGAGCAGCACGCCGTTGGGCACCCGGGTGCCGCGCCGAGGACAGAAGCGGGTGCGGCCAAGAAGTTCTACGCCGACCGCAACGCCAAGGTCGTCTCTCGCCGGGTGAACGATGCCCGCGCTCGCCTGGAGGAACTCGAACGGGACCAGGTTCGCAAACCTCCGGCAGAGTTGGTGTTTCGGGGATTGGTGGACGAGGAGAAGCGTGGCAGTGCCTCCTCGCAACCCACCCTCGAACCGATATTGGTAGCAACAAACGTTGGGGTTGAGGGAAGGCTTGACCCGATCTCGCTCAGTATTAGTCGAGGTGAGAAGTGGCTGCTCACCGGGCCAAACGGTTCGGGGAAGTCGACGCTACTGAATGTCCTCGCTGGAAAACTGGAGCCGACGTCGGGGAACCTTACTCGGTCCCAGCGAGAGCGGGTGAGATTGCTGAGCCAGGAGATCGACATTCCGGGGCTCGACAATCCTCGTTCGAGCAGGACCACCATCCAGTTCTATGAGCAGTTGGTCGGGGAAAAGATGGCGGAAGAAGTGCCGCTTAGTAGTCTCGGCCTGATTGCGGGCCCTGACCTTAATCGACCGTTGCGGGATCTCAGCACTGGACAACAGCGGCGTTTGGCTCTCGCGGCGTTGCTGGCGGACCCGCCGGAGATCCTCTTGTTGGACGAACCGACGAACCATTTCTCCCTCGCCCTTGTCACCGCAATAGAAGCGACACTACCCGACTACCCCGGAACGATAGTGATCGCCTCGCACGACAGATGGCTAAGAAGAAACTGGAAAGGAAAAACCATAATCCTTGAGTAGAGCGTGGCCGGGAGGTCTCATGGAGGTCTTTGGTTGCGTTAGGGGCACCTAGTCAGCAAGGACCAGGGTGAAACGCCGTCAAATCGGCTCAGTCTTGCTGACTAGACACCGCTAACGCAACCAAACGCCGCTATGACGAAGTTGTCACCACTCCAAGAGGTCATGCTCGATGTAGTTAGCTCGCAGCTCGGCAAGACGTGAGTTCATCTCTGATGCGAACTCGCGTTCAGTAGGGGCCGGAGTGACCACGTCGAAAGGGCGTCCTCGTTTGGGCGAACCTCTCCAGCGACTCGCGCACGGTGCCCCGCAGTACCTTCTCAATCTTGGGCACCAGCACGTCCGGATCCTCCTGCGCGTCATCAACTAGCCACTGCAGGAAGTGGCCAAGGACTATGGCCGCAAAGTGGTCGATGACGAACCGGCGATCCTCGTCCGAAAGAACCAGATCACCCTGCAACTCGGTGACGATCGCGCTCATCATCGCGCGGAACTGCCGCAGGAAGAACGCGTCACGTTCGCGGTGATCCACGGAGTTCAAGACCGCGCGGGTCTGGTCGTAGTTCTCACGCATGTACTGCAGCAGAGTCCGATATCCCTCGGCCCACTGGTTGTACGAGGCGTGCTCCATGATGTGGTTCGCGACGTCCTGTTCGAAAACCCAAACGGCCAGGTCGT
The DNA here is from genome assembly GCA_049291975.1 of Scrofimicrobium sp. Lineage (GTDB taxonomy): Bacteria > Actinomycetota > Actinomycetes > Actinomycetales > Actinomycetaceae > Scrofimicrobium. The sequence goes on along the minus strand of JBATQJ010000154.1, from coordinate 5,723 downwards.
ACACGTCAGCGAAGTGATAGTAGAAGGTCTGCCGGTTGATCCCGGCGGCCAATGTCAATCCAGAAACTGTGATTCGATCAAGAGGCGTGGTGCGGAGTTGGTCCTTCAAGATCCGACCCAGAGTGTCGCGTGTCGATGAGGACATGTGCACCTCCGTGTGGCCCGAACCCGTGGGACGTCAGTCCCTAAATCACTCTAATCGAAGGGAGCATCCTCCCGTGAAAGCCCCAAATCACGACACTTCCGAGGAACTGTCTATGTCCCCCTATTGCACAGAATCCTAACCTGGTGGCGTGTGGCGGTGTCGCCGCTAATCGGTTCAATCCCAGGAGTTAACAGTGTTCCTTTATGAGTCCATTCCGTGGTACTCGTGGCTGATGTGGTTCGTCGTCCTCGGCGCACTTATCGGTCTTAACGAGGTAGGTCGTCGTTGGAAGTGGGGCGGCATTTCCCTCTTCATCATCCTCCCGATAATCCTCACGCTTTTCGTCTTCCCTCACACCGCAACCGGATCGACCGGCACCTGGTTCCACTGGGTGAAGGTCTACTCGGCATTGGCCGGGGTTCTCGGCTTCATGGCTATTCGCTACTTCCCGAAGGTCGCCAAGATCAAATGGGTACTGATCTTCCCAGCTGCGATCCTGGCGATCAACATCATGGAAGCTTGTATTCGTGACTTCCAGGTCGGCGCGATGGGCGCTGACGGCATGGTTGACGGTGTGTACATGCTTTCCGGTCCCTGGAACTGGATGAACGGTATCGCCGGTCTGATCAACCTGATCACGATTTGTGGCTGGTTCGGAATCTTCGTTTCACGCGACAAGGCGAAAGACATGATTTGGCCGGACATGCTCTGGTTCTGGATTATCGCCTACGACCTGTGGAACTTTGCTTACGTTTACAACTGCGTCGGTGACCACTCTTTCTACGCTGGTGCTGCCCTGCTGATTTCTTGCACCATCCCGGCATTCTTTATCAAGAAAGGCGCCTGGCTACAGCACCGCGCAAGCACCCTGGCCCTGTGGATGATGTTCACTATGGCCGTTCCGTCCTTCGTGGAGGGCACGTTCCATGTTGCGACGTCACAGCGTCCCGAGGCGTTGTTCACCGTTTCGTTGCTCGCCCTACTTTCCAACGTTGCAGTGTTGATCTTCCAGGTTTACACGATCTTCAAGTACAAGAAGAACCCGCTGAAGGACGAGCTCTACAGCCACCTTCGGTCGTTCAAAGAAGTCGTCGAGGCCAACAGGACTCTCGATGCTTCGGATAGCGACGTTCACGAGGAGATCGCTGACGCTCGCAAGAGCTTCGACGAGTTGAAGGAACGCGTCTAGCCGGTCAGCTTCTTCTCGTAGGCGCCCCAGGTCTGGGTCACTTCGAACCCGAGGTCGCTGTACAGGTTGCCTGCCTTTGACGGATTGTCGGCATCGACGTCAAGGTAGAGAGCCTCAATATCAGGATCGATGGCGGCAGACCTAACCACCTCTGAGATCGCGGCACGGCCCAGGCCCATGCCGCGAGTCTCAGCTCGGGCACCAACAAACTCGATGTAGGGATGCCCGGGGCTTAACTCGTTGACCAGGGCATACGAGAGAACGCGACCGTCGGGGCCTACTGCGATGCGCGAGAGTCGTGGGCGAAAGGTAATGGAGCTGAACTCGTCAGCCCACTCCTCGTGCGTCGTCGGCCACCATCCCCAGTGGTTACGAAACGCATCATTGTGTGCTCGACGGATTTCTTCGAGGTCATCATCGTTCACAGCGCGAACCCGAACTCCCTGGCCCAGCTCGGAAAGATCGGGGAGATCTGTGGGCGAGGTGACATCGCGCTTCATGTCCTGATACCGACGTACCTGCACGAAGCCGTTGTCGATCAGCAGGGTAACGCCGGGACCGCCCTCACTACCACTATCCACGTGGAGCACCTGCGGGGAATCTGGATGGCGAAGATCGAGAATCGCGCGGGATCGGGCCTCCGCGCGGTGGATCAGTTCGGTTCCAATGCCGCGATCACGCCAGTTCGGGTGAACGCCCCCACTGAGCAGGGCTTGGGCGACTCCGTCAAAGCGTGGGCGTTCGAAGACGGTAACTCGCTCCCAACCCACAAGCTGGTCCTCGTCCCAAACGGTGAAACTGTAATTTTCGAGGTCAAAAAACTCTGAGTTCAACTCATCCGTAGCGACCTCGGGCGACATCCCATAGCCGACGCCGTCGTGTTCTGCGATGGCCGAGGTTAGGGACGCCCAGGCAACGGCATCATTCTTAGTTAGGGGCTTCCATTCGAAGGGCACGTCAAACACTCCTAGTTCGAAAACGTACTCATTTGAGCTTAGTGGATTGGAATGGTTGGTGGTCGCTCAGGGCGAGACGAAATAGCTTGCCCCAACTGACTCTCGTGGTGAGCTAGGTTCGCGTCCGATGAAAGATTCCAAGGGACAAAATCGACCCTGGTGACAAAGGAATAGTGCTACCTAGACCAACAGATCGCGGTCGGTCAGTTCGGCGCCCTTGATCTTGTCGAACTCGGCCAGTAAGTCCTTGACGGTCATCTGCGATTTCTGTTCGTGGGGGATGTCCAAGATGATGCGTCCCTGGTGCATCATGAGTAACCGACTGCCCAGCTTGAGCGCCTGCTCCATGTTGTGGGTGACCATGAGGGTCGTCAGTTGGCGCTCCGCAACCAGTTCACCGGTTAGCCCCGTGACGGCGGCGGCGCGCTGCGGGTCAAGTGCTGCCGTGTGCTCGTCGAGCAACAGGATGTCCGGGTTGGTGAAGGTTGCCATAAGCAGCGAGAGCGACTGGCGCTGCCCTCCAGACAAGAGGCCGACCCAGTCCTTGAGCCGCTCGTCGAGTCCTTGGTTGAGGGTTGCCAACTGTTCGCGGTACATGGCCCGCTTAGCCTTGTTGACACCTATACCGAGGGTCCTGTGCTTGCCTCTTTCCCAAGCAATCGAAAGGTTTTCTTCAATCGACATGTGGGGCGCGGTACCCAAAGACGGGTTCTGGAACACCCGCCCGATGTAACGAGCGCGTTGGTGGTCGTTGAGACCCGTTACGTCGCGCTCGCCAATGGCCACCGAGCCAGTGTCTGGTTTGAGGGAGCCCGCAACGACGTTCAGCAGCGTTGACTTTCCCGCACCGTTCGAACCGATAACAGTGACGAACTCACTGGTTTCCAAATGCAGATTGATGTCGACTAGCGCGGCCCGTTCGTTAACGGTGCCACGAAGGAAGGTCTTGGAGATGTTCTGTAGATCAAGCATTGTCTCAGTCCTCCGCATCCAACGCAGCGTTTTCGTTGACGAGGCGGTCTGCCATGCGTTCCTCAGGAGTGCGTTTCTTGAATCCGAGCACCTTGTTTAGACGAGGAATCAGCTTCCATTGCGGTATCAGTAGAGCCAGGACGACCAAGATGGCGGAGACCAGTTTCATGTCGTTCGGGTTCAGTCCGACCATTAGAGCGATCTGAATGACCAGGCGGTAAAGGACAGAACCCACGACGGCAGCGGTTGCCGCCCGCCAGATCGACAGCCTTCCGACAATGGCCTGTCCCAGGATTACTGAGGCCAAACCAGCAACGATGATTCCGATGCCCATCTGGACATCCGCGAACCCCTGATACTGAGCGATCAATGACCCGGAAACGGCGACCAGGCCGTTAGAGATTGAAAGACCGAGTATCTTCTGGAAATCGGTAGAAACTCCGAAAGATCGAACCATCTCAGGCGAGTCGCCAGCTGCCCTCATCGCCAGTCCAACGTTGGTGTGGAGGAACCAGATAAGTGCGCCGAGAACAACTAGGACAAAGGGCAACATCGCAACCGGCCCCCACCAGGTGCCTAGGAGGCCGGCATCTTTGAGTGGGGTGAAGATGTTTTCTACCCTTAGCAGACCAATGTTCGAGGTTCCCATGATGCGTAGGTTTATCGAGTACAGGGCAATCTGCGTCAAGATACCTGCTAGCAGGCCATCGATGTGTCCTTTGGTGTTGAGAAGGCCGGTGACCAAACCAGCGATCATTCCTGCAATCAGCGAAACAATGATCGCCAGAGCAGGATTCACGCCATTCATGATCATCACGGCCGAAACTGCGGCACCCGTCGTGAAGCTTCCGTCGACCGTTAAGTCAGGAAACTCCAATACACGGAACGTGAGGTAGACACCCAGCGCCATTAGCGCGTAAATCAGCCCCAACTCGACTGCTGTGACCACAGCGGTTCCCTTCTAGTCGTCCCGCCTCCGGCAGGTACGAACCTCTACTTGAAGACGTTCTCGGGAGCAGCCTGCTCAATCAGACTCTCAGGAATCGTCACACCCATACGCTCTGCGCCGCCCAAGTTCAGGTAAAGCTGGGGTTCCTCTTGCGTGGCCACAGCGATCTCCCCAACCTGTTTCTCACCTTTAAGGATCTGGGCAGCCATCAGGCCGGTTTGGTACCCGAGTTGGTAGTAGTCGAGTCCGTATGTAGCGACGCATCCGCGTTCAACTGAGTCTCCCTCAGCACCGAAGACGGGGATCTTGCTGTCTTCGCCAACCATCAGGACGCTTTCGAGCGAGGTGACCACTGTGTTGTCAGTGGGGACGTAGATTGCGTCAACGTTCTTGTCGGCTAGCGTCTGCGCGGCCTGCTTCACCATCGACGATTCGGTTGCTGGAGATTCAACGACTTCAATTCCCAGCTTCTCCGCTGCTTCCTTAACCCAGCCAACCTGCACCACTGAGTTGGGCTCTCCGGGGGAGTAAACGACACCAACGGTCTTGGTGTCAGGAACGATCTCGGTGATCAGTTCGATCTGATCCTCGACCGGGTTTGCGTCGGAGGTTCCTGAAACGTTCGCGCCCGGATCCTCCCAAGTGGTCACCAGTTGGGCGTCAACCGGATCGGTGACAGCGGTGAAGAGGATCGGGGTCTCATCCATCGCATTCGCGGCGGCTTGAGCGGAGTCAGTGCCTATCGCGAGTACCAGATCAACGTTCTGCTCTTTGAAGGTTCCTGCGATGGAGGCGGCGACTGACTTGTCGCCGTTGGCGTCCTTGTCATCAAACTTGATGTTTAAGCCGGACTCTTCGAGCGCGGCCTTAAATCCGTCGGAGGCGGCCGTGAGGGAGGGGTGCTCCATCTGCTTGATAATCCCGACGGTGTAGGTGGTGTCCGAGGAGGCGCCGGAGTCCGAAGATTCGCTACTTTCAGTGTTGGAGCCACTCGTGTCCGTGTTTCCGCCACCGGAGCAACCCGCCAAGGCGAGTGCACCTACGGCCAATGCCGCGCCCAATGAGGCCAGTTTCTTCATTACGAACCTTCCGGTTGTTGTCCCTAAGCGACGAATCGCGGTCGGGTAAGTCCTATGAGTTTCTTTGAACCCCAGTGACTTTATCGCGAGAGGCCGACAAACGGGGGAAAAGATCAATGCCTGGAACAGTTGCTCTGCTTCGCAACGCGAAGGTTCTGGTAGACGATTCAGTTCTAGCCGCGGAACATGAAGCGGGGTCGGAGCCCGCGCTGAGCTCAACCGCTGTGAGACGAAACGAAAAAACCACCGGCAAGCTCTTACTTACCGATGGTTCTAACGTCCATCATCTGGCGGAGACGGAGGGATTTGAACCCTCGAGGGGCGTGAACCCCTACCTCCTTAGCAGGGAGGCGCACTCGACCGGACTATGCGACGTCTCCAATTGGTCTCGACAAGTGTAACGAGCCAGACGGGCCGGGCGCCACTAAAGCGG
>JBATQJ010000153.1:0-37712 GCA_049291975.1 Scrofimicrobium sp. | reverse complement strand
GGCCGAACGCCACCACCGATCAATCAGCAAATGGGGAGACGCCATCGCCTGGAGTGAACTCCACAAAACAGGCCCCTACCGAACCAACTGGGACTAACCCCCAGCAACACAATTTGTCCTATAAGCCTTGACCTGAAGGTTCTGGCCGGCTCCGTCTGGTATTCGCTACAGAGTGGCCAGTCCGTCCATGCTCCCTTCTCAAGTCCGCTACAGACTGGCCAGGATTTGTGCCTCTGACCGCGAATACAGGGGGTTATGCTGGCCAGTCTGTAGCGGACTTCAAAAGTAGCGGAGCCGCTGTTGCCGCACTGTAGCGCATTCTGGTGCCAATGGGACGAATGAGGACAATGGGCCCCGAGCGATTGGTGAATCGGGCGAACGAGGCCAACGTCCGGCCACACAATGCGCCAGCATCGCTGTTTTCCTCCTTTTGGGACGTAAAGATCATCGAGTGCGCACAAATGTTACAAATATGGGAGAGCATTTCCTCAGCATCCGTTGTGTTGCCGATTTCTCGGTCATATCGTGTCGTGTCAGCCAACGGGTGCGGCCAAGTTTGGAAGATTCGCTTTGGGCTGCGGTGGGCGCTGGGAACGAACGGGGAGGCGAGGTGATGCGAATGGGTCAAGAACGACCCCGCATCAATTCAAGCGAAACAGATCGGGTTAGCTGGTGGCAACCGAGTCAGATCCCGGTTACGTCATCAAAGCTTCTCTATCGCTCGCGTTTTGAGAGCCTATGGGACGATTTGCCCAGACTGCTGGTGCTCGCCGCGCTTCCCGGGTGGGGAAAGAGAGTCTGGAAAGAGCAGGCCGCAGACTACCTATTCCGGACCCAGCCCGACTTGAAGTTTCACTGGGCACGAGGAATCGAGGGCATCGACCAGGCGCTGGACGGCGCTCGCAGCGACGATGGTGACGTCATCTGTTTTCTAGATGGACGTGACGCGGGTGCGGACAACCAGTTCTGGGAGGATCTCGCTACCGTACTTGCCGAGCGGCCCTGGGTTCGATGTGTTGTGGGAACTTATGGATACCACCCTCCGGACCAGGATTCGTTGACCAGCCCATCCGAAGAGCAGGGCAGTGAAGCCCAATCAATTCTTGCGGGAGCAGTGGTAATGGATGAGGGAGATCTGAGTTTCAACGCGGACGAACTGTCCGCAATTCGCCAGTTGCTCGGCGATGACGGGGTGCTGAACGATCTTCTTCTTGATGGCAAACGTGAGAAGGGCTGTCCTTACCTGGTTGGCCAACACATCGAACGCATGACCGCTCCGGGCCACGTCGGAACCTGGGTGGCAACGGACCCAAGGATTGAGTTGCGTCTTCTAAGTTTGCTAGATGGAGCCGTCAAGCAGTCCACACTTTCCCGGTATCCGATCGGCAAGGCTCTTCGGGAGGCACGAGGATTCCGGTCCGTTTCGGCAGACCTTTTGGCTAGGCGCGACGTATCACAGGAAGCGGTTGCTTCGATGGTCAGCCGGTTCCCGCACGTCCCGCTATTTGACGGGGACTTTGATGATGAACTGCAGGTTGACGAGTGGGGCTGGCGCGGCGACGTGTGGCGAGCAATGGCGGAGGGAGAGCCAAGCGCCTCCCGAACCGCTCGTCTGGGAAGTGGTTTAGAAGATGTTCAAAGAAGCGGCCGTATCGCGGCACAGTTGATCTATCTCCTGGAGCTAGGTCGGGTCACCCAGGCAGAGGAATTGGTGCGCAAGAACTATCGCTGGTTCCTCATGTTCTGCGATCAGTGGACTACTCAGCGGCTGGAAGGAGCCTCTATCGACCCGGCGCGTGCGCCAGCTCTGGCTCTTTTGCAGATTGAGCTAAGACTTAGGAGCCATGGATTTGAGCCGGAGTCACGTTATATAGCGGACGCCGCATTCCGGAGGCTTCGTAACTGGATTGCTACCAGCACCCACGAAGAGATCGAACGAGGCGGTCTGCTATCGTACGGTGCCACTTTGGCGGGACACCGGGAGGAGGCTTCCCGCTACGTAAAGCACGTACTTGAGTTGGTTGATACGGCGACGAGTGCCGGTAAGCCGGTAGATGACGCCGCCCGAATTCGCTACGTTGGTGCTTGCTACTTGGCCTACTGGTCAGCACTACAGGTGGACATGCACGATGAAGCGCTTGAGCTTGCCGAGGTGATTGTCGAGTACAGCGACACAAAGGACCGAGCATATTTCTATGAGTGTGTAAGTCTGGTTACCGAACAAGACTTACACGGTCTCAGGTCCATGTCGCCAACGGGTGAGTCGCCCTCCACGCAATCCCACTCGCAAGCCCAGCCTCTGGTCTATTTGGAAGAGGGCAACGATACGGAGGCCTTCGGATTCCTTCGGCCCATCATCGCTCACGACGTCGGTGTTTCTAGGTCAGCCCTGGATTCGCTGGTCTTGATCGGTCGGGCACTCGCTTCGCCAGAGGAGCTGAGTGTTAGTGAGATCGAGGCGAAGCTCTCTCGCAGTTGCAAATGCTGGGATGACGGGAAACCCAGTAGCTTCCTTGTCTGGGCTGCCGTTATTGCATTCGCAAGTATCGGAGCCGGGGATAAAGCGCGAGTCTGGGTTGACTCCCTGTCCACTCATGACGATATCTTCACGTTGCTGGCTCGCATGAGTCTGGCCCAGTGGGAGGGCGACTCCGAGGTGGCTTATGCAACTTTTGAGTCCATCAACTGGCCCATCCCACCCAGGCTGGCCGTCTATGCCTGGACTGTCACGGCCGCCTCGCAAGCGTTGCGCGGCGACCCAGAAAGAGCCGCACTCTCACTGAAGACGGCATGGCGCCAGTATCCGGCTCCGCGACTCTTCCGGTTTGCCTTGCGTCTTGTCCCTCAAGCGGCCTTTGACGCCCTCGTGGTTCTCTCAGACCAAGTCCCCGAGATGCTCTCGCAGGCGTTCAAAGACTCGAACGAGGATAAGCGCGCGATCCGCTGGGTCGAGGACCCCAGGCTCACACCGAGCGAACGAGAAATTCTTGAAATGCTTTCCCTCGGGCGGACCAATCGTCAGATTGCCGAGGCCAGGTTCGTTACGGTCGGAACTGTGCGATCACAGCTAAAAACGCTATATCGAAAGCTAGGAGCTTCAGACCGCTTGGACGCTCTGGAAATAGTTGAGCGCTTCCGTCTTCTTGACCGAGGGGGGAAATGAAGGGGTGAAGTAACCTTGGGCAGCGATCCACGGTGAGTGGCTAACTTACGCTCTGAGCATCAGATGCCTCGCCCGGGGCATCTACAGGCGCAAGGGGGCGAAATAGTTGGACGCCAGTAGCGAGGGCAAGACCTTGGGGATGATCCCTCTCATCGCGTTCGCGGTGGGAACCATGGTTGGCGGGGGAGTATTCGCGCTCTCTGGGATGGTCGTGCAGGAAGCTGGTCCCGGCGCGATAATCTCGTACATTCTTGCTGGGTTAGTAATGTTGCTGTCCGCGTTTTGCTTCGCGGCGGTGGCGTCAAGAGCGAAACCGGGGGAGTCAGGGTATGCCCCCATTGCAACGGAGCTTTCTCCGATGTGGCGCTTCATGGCAATGTGGGCTTTCTTCATTTGTGGCGTCACAGGTATCGCATACGTTCTGATGTCGTTTGCGAACTACCTGCTGACTTTCTTTCCCGACCTTAAGGGGCAGTCCATTTGGTTTGCCCTGGGTGCCGCGATCCTTCTTGCCCTGCTGAACTTCGGTCCGGCGGCGCTGGTCGGCAAGGCTGAGACGGCGATGGTGGCTTTCAAGTTGGCGGTCCTGTTACTGCTGGTGATCTTTGGCTTTATTCATTTTGCTCCCGCTGAACTCAGCAACATGATCCCTCACGGTTCCTCTTCGATCTGGTCCACCACAGCTTTGTTGTTCACCGCGTATACCGGTTTCAACGTCATCACAAACATGTCGGGTTCTGTGAAGAATCCGCAGAAGACGGTGCCGAGGGCAATCATCACCTCGTTGGGGGTGGTCACAGTTGTCTACATCGGGGTCGCTATCGCCCTCGTTATGTCGAAGCAGACCGGAGCAGACGGCTTCGCTGAACATGGACTCACTATCGCGGCAAAGGCTCTTATGGGGGATTGGGGCGGATACCTTGTAGCGATCGCTGCTTGTGTCTCAACTCTGTCGGGCGCTAACGCAAACGTGCTCGGATCTGCCGACCTTCTAGTTCACATGTCAGGCAACGGCGATCTACCGTCGAAGCTGGGACGCCTGAACAAGGCGGGAAACCCAATCTCCTCGGTTGTAATGACGGCGGTGATCACCCTCATTCTGCTCCTTATCGGCGTTCTTCCGGACGTAGGGAAAGAAGCCCTCAAGATCATCGTCGTGTTCTGCAACGTGGCCGCGATTGCGGCGATGGTGATCGTGGATGCCACGGCCCTGAAGATGGGACTGAAGAAGTGGTCGACACCCGGAATGAAACTCCCGCTCGGGCCGACCATCCCGATCCTCGCAATCATTACTGCACTGATACAGATTCCGTCACTGGGGTTGTGGCAAGTCCTGGTTGGCGCGGCCATGGTGGCTGTCGGGTTCCTGATCTGGGCGCGGCGGAAGGGCTATGACACGGTCTATCAGCAGGACATCAAGGACCATATTGCAAGGGGCGATACCCCGTTGGTTCGATTTCTTCTCGGTGATACCGGATCCCGCAAATCCGTCGTCTCGTCTCAGGCATCAACGGGCACAAAGAAGTGAGGAAGCAGGTAACCAGCAATGGCAAGACTTACAGGTGAACAGGAGCAGTGGCTCCTAGATGCGAGCAGATCAGAGATAAACGGTTGGATTTATCTACGGGTAAAGGGTGAGCCGTTTGCGCGAGGATTCCAACACGGCTACCTGGTTGCAGACGAGTGGGCTGAAGCCCTACGAGTAACGCGGGCAATGACCTATCAGAACTACGGCCTGACATACGACTTCTTCCAAGAACATGCCGTGGAGCTCCACAAGGACAAGATTCCCGAGGAAATCGCAGATGAGATGAAGGGCATTGCCGCCGGACTGAGCGCGGCCGGAGTACCCGCAACCTTCGACGACATCATCGGTTGGAACGCATACACCGAACTCACAGGCTACTGGTATCCAACGGTTGCGTCTAAGTACGCAAAGTCGGGCCCCAAGTCGCCGAAGGATTCTCACTGCTCTGCTTTCATTGCGACCGGGGCAGCAACCGCCGACGGCAAGCTCGTGATCGCACACACCAGCTTCGATGATTTTTGGAACGGCCAATCATTCAACCTCTTGCTTGATCTGACTCCGACCGAGGGGTCAAGGATGGTTATGCAGTCCGTTCCCGGATATGTCGGCTCGTTTACTGATTTCTGGGTGACTTCCGCCGGTCTGGTCGTAACGGAAACAACGATTGGCGCATTCCATGGCTACGATCCCTCGCGCTCGCCCGAATACGTGCGTTCGCGGCTGGCGACACAGTACGCAAAGACAATAAGCGAGTGGGTGGACACTCTGAACCGGAATAACAACGGTGGGTACGCGAACTCATGGTTGGTCGGGGACGCTAACACCGGGGAGATCGCCAAGTACGAGGAAGGGCTGATTTACCAGAACCTGGTCACCACTCGCAACGGATCCTACTTCGGAGACAACGCCCCGGGCGATCCAAGAATCATGCATCTCGAATGCGGTAACTATGGATACGACGATGTCCGCTGGCCAACTGGCGCTCGGCGGGTTCGATGGATGAACCTCCTCGATCAACATCATGGAAACATCGACGCCGAAGTCGGAAAGGCGATGATCGCCGACACTTTCGATGTCTACCTCGGATTCAATAACCCATCGATGAGAACAATCTGTTCGCACTACGACGCTGATCCACTTCATTTCCTTTCAGCCCACGGAGTTCCGTTTAACCCGTTCGGGTCCGTGGATGCCAAACTCGCGACCGCAGGTGACGTGCTCAGCATGAGCATGTGGGGTCGTTTTGGGCGTGCTGACGGAACTGTATTCGACGCTGATGAGCACCTGCGTCAGCACCCTCAGTTCAACTGGCAGCAGGGATACCTGAAGTCCCGTCCCTCGCAGCCGTGGACCTACTTCAGCAACGGGATGACTGAAACCGAAACAACCGGACCACTTGAGGACAGGAACTGATCATGGCTGAACTGACGTCCGACCAGCAGGCGATCGTTGATCGCGCTCTTCTTGAAGAGAAAGATGGCTGGTACCACATAAAGACATATGGCGATCCATACTCTCTCGGATTCCAGCATGGGTACCTCCTTGCGGACCAGTACGCCAAAGCACTACGAACCTATACGTATATGACGCTTCAGTGCTTTGGGATGGAGTACTCATTCTTTGTGGAGTCGGCGGCAAAGATGCACAGGGACAAGATTCCCGAGTATCTGATGAAGGAACTGGGGGGAATGGCCGACGGCTTCACCGCTGCGGGAGTCGAAACTTCGGTCGACGACCTCATCGGCTGGAACGCTTGGATGGAACTAACCGACTACTGGTGGCCGACGGTCGCAGCCCAGTACTCAAAGAATCCTCCCCAGGGTCCGCGAGGTTCACACTGTTCCGGCATTGTTGCCACCGGTTCCGCGACCACCGACGGGAAGGTCGTCATCGCACACGAAAGCTTTGATGAGTTCTGGTCGGGTCAATACTTCAACATCGCCGCACACGTGCACCCCGACGAGGGACACGCATTCACTATGCAGACTGTGGCCGGGTACTTGGCATCAATGACTGATTTCTATGTGAACTCGGCTGGCCTCGGCATCACTGAAACGACACTTGCGGGCTTCCGCGGGTACGACGAAACGAGGGCTCCCGAGTACGTGCGTGCCAGAAATGCCGTTCAGTTCTCAGGTTCCATTGATGAGTGGGTCGCCACCCTAAATAAGGACAATAACGGTGGGTACGCCAACGCGTGGCTCGTCGCCGACGCCAACACGGGTGAGATAGCCAGGTACGAGGAGGGGCTGGTATACCAGTCCCTCGAACGCACCTTCGATGGGTCTTTCTTTGGCTGCAACGCTACATTCGACCCGCGAATCCGCAATCTTGAATGCGCGGATGTCGGTTTCAATGATCCTCGTCAGCAGACGGGCGCGAGGCGACAACGACTGATGCAACTACTTGACGAGTATCACGGGAAGATCGACACGGACGTTGCGAAGAAGATCCTCGCCGATAAGTACGACCCTTATCTGGGATATGAGAACCCAAGCTCACGCGGTGTTTGCTCGTACTACGACGTCGACCCTATGTACTACGCAGATGACCCAAACGCGGTGTGGAACGTTCCCTTCTACCCGGCCGGGTCCGTTGACGGGAAAGCCGCAAACGCAGACGACATTCTCAGTGTGAGGATTTGGGGTCGATACGGACGAGCCGATGGTGGCGAGTTCGATGCGCCCCGGTTCCTGCGGGAGCACCCTCTCTGGGCATGGCAGGAAGGATATCTGGAGTCGAGGCCGTCCCAGCCCTGGACGGTCCTCGACTAACAAAAGACTCCGTGGGCGCCCTCTCTCTTGGCCGGGATCGGGCGTCCACGGAACCACCACCCCCAAACAAGTAAAGGAGTAGCTCCATGGAGCTTACCAAGGATGCCCTCAAGAAGATGAGGGACGACTACGCAAAGGCTGAGACGCAACACGTCGCTCAGCGTGCCACAATGAAAAACGGAATCCTGGATTCCTGCGAGAACGCCGACGTGGTGGCCAGAGACCAGTACGTCTTTTCAATCGACGTTGATTCTGAGGCCGTCGCCAATCAGAACCAATCCGGACGCTGCTGGATGTATGCCTGTCTGAACACCCTGCGCTGGCATGTCGAGAAGGACCTCAACCTCACTCACGGTTCGTTCGAGCTGTCACAGAACTACACGTTCTTCTACGACAAGCTTGAGAAGTCGAACTTCTTCCACCAGCAGATCATCGATTCTGCCGATGCACCGCTTTCTGATCGAAGGGTCACCTTCCTGCTAAACACTCCGCAACAGGATGGCGGTGATTTCGACATCATCGCTGCGATCGTCAAGAAGTACGGCGTAATCCCGAAGAAGGCGATGAATGAGACTCATGCCAGCATCAACTCTGCTGAACTTGACACCATTCTCAACAAGAAGCTGCGTCAGGACGCATTCGAACTTCGAACCATGGTTCAGAAGGAGGCCACTGACGAGGAACTCGACACTGTCCGCGAGAGGATGTTGAACGAGGTCTACCGCATCCTTTCGGTAGCACTTGGAACTCCTCCGGAGACTGTCGACTTTGAATACCGCGACAAGGACGACAAGTACCACGGGGAATTTGGACTAACACCCCTGGAGTTCCTCGCCAAGTACGTGCCGATCAATCTTGACGACTACGTCGGGGTGATCAATGTGCCCATCGATTCCATGCCCTACAACCGTGTCTTCGGAATCGAGATGTCGAACGAGATTATTGAGGGCCGTCCGAACCGCTACCTGAACGTGGCGATGGAGGACCTCAAGGCAGTCGCTTTGAAGCAGCTTCAAGCCGGTGAACCGATCTGGTTCGGCTGTGACGTCATGCAGCACACCGACATCCACAACGGTGTTATGGACATGGACCTGTTCAGCTTCGACGACCTGTTTGGTGTCGAGTTCACCATGGACAAGGCTCAGCGGTACCTCATGCGAGACTCGTTGCCGACTCACGCAATGACGATCGCTGGAGTCGACATCGTCGATGGAAAGCCTCGCAGGTGGAAGGTAGAGAACTCGTGGGGCGCCGACATCCACGGCCAGAAGGTCGGTGACAACGGGTACTACGTCATGAGCGACGAGTGGTTCGACAACTTTGTGTATGAGGTCGCCGTTCGTAAGGATCTGCTCCCCGAAGACCTACAGCAGGCCTTCGGAACAGACCCCATAATCCTGCCCTACTGGAGCAGCTTCGATCCGCTATAGACCTGAACCAACATTGGTTCGGCACTAGCAGCCGGTGGGTGGGCCAGAGTTCCCATCAAGTGCCCACCCACCCGTCTTCTTCGCCACGCGAAAGGCAATGAAAATGAGTTCTCAAACGAGCTCCCCGACCAGCGCTAAAGCTGGGGCTGTGGGCGCAAAACCGACTGGCGGCGGTTCAGGATACATAACGACGCTCGCCCTGGTGATGATGAATGTGACCATCGTCGCCGGTATCGGCAACGATGTTCAGCAGGCCTTCTATGGTCTGTCTTCTGTCACGCTCTTCACCATCGGTGCAATCGTGTTCTTTCTTCCAACCGGGTTGGTTGCCGCCGAGTTGGCATCCGGCTGGTCCCAGCGAGGCGGTATCTTTCGTTGGGTTGGCGAGGGAATGGGTAAGGGCTGGGCGTTCACCTGTCTGTTGATCCTCTGGTTCCAAACAACCTTCAACTTTGGTTCTGGCATACCTAGCGCCTCGGCGACGATCAAGTTCTATACCTCGGACTTCGAGGGTGCGGTGAAGTTCGCCGAGAATCCTTCCCACGAACTACTCATCATGTGCGGCTGGTTGGTCTATTACTGGGCGATCTGCTGGGTCGCGACCAAGGGCGTTAAGGTCTTCGCTGGCGTTGCAAAGTACGGTGTTCTTTTGGGGACGTTGCTCCCGCTTGCGGTAATGACCATTCTCGCGGTTGTTTGGCTGATGCAGGGTAACAAGCCGAACATTGACTTCACTCCGTCGGGATTGGTTCCGCCCGTCAAGAACTTTACTTCGCTCGCATTGGCGGCAGGTGTTCTGTTCTCATTTGCGGGCATCGATATGAACGCTGCACATATCAAGCAGCTGAAGAACCCCCGCAAGCAGTTCCCAATCGCAATGTTTATCGCCATGATCCTGTCACTGGTCATCTTCATTGTTGGAACCCTGATCATCGCGATGGTGATTCCTAATAAAGACATCAATGTTCTGTATACGCTGTTCGCTACCTATCGAGCACTTGGCGAGACTATCGGAATGCCCTGGCTGTACATGGTGTTTGTGTACCTTGGCCTCGGCGCGGGAATGGCAAACCTGATCACGAACCTAGCTGGGCCCTCGTTCATGTTGGGTCAGGCGGGCCGAAGCGGCTTCCTCCCGAAGGTCCTGCAGAACAATAACAGGCACGGCATGCCGTCACGTCTGATGTACCTGCAGATGGCGGGCATGACTCTGATCGCTTTTGTTGTCTTCCTACTTCCGAATGTCGAGGGATTCGTAATCCTGGTAACCCAGGCGATCACGATCCTCTACATGCTCTACTACATCCTCATGTTCATCTCGTTCCTGAAGCTTCGGTACGAGCAGCCAAACCGCCCCCGAACCTTCGTTGTGCCCGGCGGGAAAATTGGTGCCTGGATCGTTGCGGGTGTTGGCCTCGCGGCGTCAGTGTTTGGAATTGTTCTGGCGCTCTATCCTCCCGAACAGGTGAAGAAAGAGGTCGGCTCTGGAACCACCTATGTCACGATCATTCTGGTGATTATCGCGGTGGTCCTGGCACTCTGCATCTGGATCTACCAGGAGTCCAAGAAGCATGACTGGGTTGATCCGAAGAATACCTTTGCGCCGTTCACGTGGGAACTTGAGGGCCTCAAGAAACCTCAGAAGGTACTCTCAAACGTGCCGAGCGAAATGATGGCCGAGGGACAAAATCCCATGGGTTTGCCCATCAAGCGCCTTTATTCGCCAGACGATCGGATCATCCTTCCGCCAGAGTATGACGATATCAAGAAGCACAGGGGCGAACCTACGCCTGAAGAACTAGCGGCATCGAAAGCCAAGGTGGCGGTCGGGCAAGCAAGTTCGGTTGGAGAAACCGCAAGCACGTCAGAGGCGTCTTTAGTGGCTCAGAGCACGACTACGACCGCGACGGCGACGAGGTCCCGTCACGTGCGGGTCCCAGCGGCTTCTCCCGAAGCAATCGCGTCTACTGTGCTTCCAGAGGATCTGGATGCAGCTTCCCAGGCTGCCGCGCAACAGGCAAAGAAACTCGAGGTAGCCGCGCAGGCTCTTGCCGATGAGGCAAAGGCTGACGCCCAGTTGGCACAGGCCGAACGTAAGGCCAAAGCAGCCACGGCCGCCGCTGAACAGGCAGTAGAAGCATCACAGGTCAGCGCCACCGGGGCGACGTCAGCTCCGGAAGAGCCTGCTGAGAACTCCACTGTGGTTAGCGACGAGTCGAGTGACTCAGACCCGTCGAACCAGAGCGGGGCAAACACCACCGAAAGCTGAGGCAGTGTTGCCCTCCGCGGGTTGAGTCACAGAGCGGGGTGGGGGATTCAGGAATTGGTACGCCTGAGTCTCCCACCCCAATCGTTGTTCCGGATACCAACAACGGATGCTGGGTCTACCGAATCCTCCACCGATCCTCAATCATCCGGATAACAATCTGAGTCTCGCTGGCTATGTCGGTGTGTAATAGCTCAAGCGCTTCGTTGCCGCTCTTTCCCTCCTCGGTTATATATGCCAGGAACTGGAACTGTAGGCCATCCGATACTGCTGCCAGTATGCGTGCGATCTGCACGGATGGGGCATCTGGGTCCACGGTTCCCAGTTCTTTACCTCGTTCAAAAGTGTGAGCGAACTGGCTGAGAAATAGGATCAGATGGTCAGTGAACCAGCGGTGGGCCGGATGGTCTCGGTTAGTAACGGAAGAGGCCAGAGACACGTAGAGTGAGGTCCCAGCGATATTTCGAACATTCTCCTCTAGGACCCGCTCCCACGACTCAAGAAGCATCCATGGATCCAGCTTCTCCTCGATGACAGATTGAGGAATAGAGGGTTCTGCGCCGAGAACTTCGGAGAGAGTATTGACTGAGCGTCTATCGCGTTCTTCAAGGACCGCGGCGAAGAGTACGTCTTTGGAAGGATAGTGATGGAGCAACCCGGCCTTGGACAGGTCCGATGCTCTGGCAATGTCCTCAAGGGACGCGCCGTTGTAGCCGACGCGCGCGAACAGATCAAGAGCTTCAGCCAAGACTCGAGCTGACTTATCTTCGCTTCCAGCCTTGGGACGGCCAGGTCCACGGCGTCTTTCTTCGCCCGAACTGGACTGCACTTTTTCCATTCCCTGACCCTGATCTGTTCGATGTCACCAATGACCACAGGATAGTTGCAACCCGTCCAATCTGACCAACTTGGGGTCCGCATTTGCGATTCGGATGCTCCACTTCTTGTGAGGCGGCGTCTAGGCTGATGGTCATGGATATTCGCGACATCCCTCTGACCACTATTAGTGGGGAACAGACTTCGTTGGCGGCGTATGGGAACCAGGTGGTCCTCATAGTGAACGTTGCTTCCAAGTGTGGATTGACTCCGCAGTACGAACAACTGGAACAGTTGCAACGTGACTACGGGCCGCGTGGTTTTTCGGTTATTGGCTTTCCGTGCAATCAGTTCATGGGACAAGAGCCGGGGAGCGGCGAGCAGATTTCTGAGTTCTGCTCCACGACGTACGGTGTTACGTTCCCGCTCATGGAGAAGACAAAGGTAAACGGTAGGAATATGCACCCGCTTTACCGCGAATTACACGACGTGCCTGACGGGTCTGGCAAGGCCGGGCGTATTCGGTGGAATTTTGAGAAGTTCGTGTTAGCGCCCGACGGAACGATAACGCGGTTCCGTCCCACAACACTCCCTGATGATCCGGCAGTTATCGCCGCAATCGAAGCGGGATTGAGCGAAGAGCAGCGGCGCTCGAAACCCCGCGACGATATGTTCGTTGACCATGGAGCATGCGGGGGTGCTGGTCCTATGTGGTTCATAACTTTAAGCGGTCCGGGTTTGGTGGAGCTGTAGAGCCACGGACAATCATCGTCACGGGCTTAACGAAGGGCTCAAGGTCGAGGGTTTCACCATGCTCAATCTCGTTGATTAGTTGCCCAACGGCCACTTCGGCGATGTAGCGAAAGTCCTGACGGATCGTGGTCAGTGGCGGGTTAGAAAACTCGGACATTTCCGTGCCGTCGAACCCCGCAACCGAGATATCCTCTGGGACTCGAAGCCCGGCATCCTGAAGAGCCCTCACCACACCGAATGCCATCTCATCGTTAGCGCAGAACACGGCCGTAACCTTGTCGTCCTTGGCGATCTTGGTCCCGGCGCGATAACCGGATTCGACTGACCAGTCACCCTGCCAGATACGTCCCGCAGGGAGTCCATGCTCCGCGACAGATTTCGCGAACTGATCGCGCCGGACCACGGCCGAGTCAGAGTCGGATGCGCCCATTATGTGGTGTATGTTGCTGTGCCCCATGCTAACCAAGTGGCGGATGATCTCAGCTGTCCCCTCAGGTGAGTCCCCAATGACGGTGGGGTAGACGCCGGCGAGCCGTGAGTCAAGTGAAACAACCGGCAAGTGCGCCGGAAGCTTGATTCGGTCGACCGAGACTCGCCCGATCCTCACCATCAGCAATCCGTCTATGGGAAGTACCGATAGTCGACTTAGGGCGATATCTAGTGCTTTAGTATCAGGTTCACCGATCTGTACCACGGTCACTGTGTACCCACGTCTTGCGGCTTCGTCGACTATTCCCGCTGTGGTCAGCGACTCACCGGTTCGCTCAAGCTGTTGAGTGACGACTCCGACGGCCCTATAGGCCCCTTTACGAAGGGCCCTGGCTGCTTGATTTGGGGTGTAGCCGAGCTGCTCCATCGCGGCTCGCACTTTGGCTTCGGTCTTGGGTGTTACCAGGTTTGAGCCGGTCGAAACGCGAGATGCAGTCTGAGGCGAGACGCCCGCCAGACGTGCAACGTCACCCAGTGAGGCGCTCTTCCTTTGCCGTCGGTTCATTACCCCTCCAAAATCCTGAGACTCTCTATTGTTACAGAACCGTAATAGTCCGGCGTTGACGGCAGGCCGTCAACGACCTATCCTTAGACTGTCATTGATAACGTTATCAATGGTTACAAGTTAGATAGGGAAGCTGATTCGCGACGTGGTAGTCGCGTTCTAGAGTCACCCGGAACTCTTCGGAGTCCTGACGATATCTAGGTACCTAGAAAAGGAATGAAGCATGAAGATTAGGAAGAAGTCAGCGCTCGCGGTCGCTGCTGCGCTGCCGCTTGCTATTGGGCTTGCCGCCTGCGGTGGCGGCGGTGGAAGCACCTCTGGGAGCGAATCGTCTGATGGTGATGGCTCGACGACCGAGGAAGCAGCGCCTGCCGGCAACAAGCTGACCGTTTGGACCTGGGACCCGGCATTCAACATCTACGCCATGGAAGAAGCTGGCAAGATCTACAAGGAATCACACCCCGACTTCGAGCTAGAGGTTATTGAGGTTCCCTGGGACGACATTCAGACCAAGATCACGACCCTGTCGCAGTCACAGGAGTTTGACGAGCTCCCCGACATCCTGCTGATGCAGAACAACGCGTTCCAACTCAACCTGATCAACTCGCCGGAGATCTTCACTCCTTTGAGTGGCGGCCCGATTGACTTCTCGGAGTTCCCGCAGGGCGTTGTCGACTACTCAGTCATGGATGGTGAGAACTACGGAGTTCCGTTCGACTCAGGCACCGCAATCAATGCCCTACGAATTGATGTCCTTGAAGAGGCTGGTCTGACAGTCGATGACTTCACCGACATCACATGGGACAAGTACATTGAGAACGGCACCAAGGTCCTGGATGCGACTGGCAAGCCGATCCTCTCCGGTGTCCGTGGTGAGGCTGACGTCATCATGATGATGCTGCAGTCTGCTGGCGCGTCGCTGTTCGATGACGAGGGCAAACCGACTCTTGATGACCCGACCGTAAAGTCCGTCGTCGAAGAGTACGTGAAACTTGTCAAGAGCGGCGTGATGGTTGAATCCTCCTCTTGGGATCAGTACGTGGGCTCCTTTACCAACGGTGATGTCGCTGGCACCATCAACGGTGTCTGGATCGTCGGCTCGATCCAGACAGCCGAGGATCAGGCTGGCAAGTGGGAAATCACCAACCTGCCTAAGCTCGACGGTGTTGACGGCGCAACGAACTACTCGGCTAACGGCGGTTCCTCTTGGCTGATCAGCTCTAACGCTGACGTAGCACTTGCGCAGGATTTCCTAGCAGCAACCTTCGCTGGTTCCACTGAGCTTTACGACACCATCCTTCCGGGTGCTGGCGCGGTGGCTAACTGGATTCCCGCTGGTGAGAGCGCTGTTTACAAGGAGCCGGTCGAGTTCTTCAACAACCAGCCCATTTACGAGATGGTCGTGAAGTTCGGTGCGGATGTTCCGTCCAACAACACCGGTGTTTACTACTACGAGGCACGTAACGCGATCGGTGTTGCTGCCTCTGAGATCATTGGCGGTGCCGATGTCGACAAGGCTCTGAAGGACGCTCAGGACAAGGTCGTCTTTGCAATGCAGTAGCCATTAGCTAACTGGGGAAGCACGCTCTGGTGCTTCCCCAGTTAGCTAGCTCGCACCGACCCGGCACGGTGCATCCCCATCAAAATGGCAACTTGCCGACTGCCATACACCCACGAAAGCTGGACTCGTGACAACAACCGACCCGGCCGCCAAGCAAGGACGCTGGCGACTCTCAAAGAGGGGGAAAGGCGAAGTCGACCAAGAACGTGACTACCGCGTGATGTCGCCCCCCACTCGCAGAAATTTAGTTGGCTGGTCCTTCATAATCCCGGCCGCAGCACTCATTGCGATCATGAGCTTCTACCCGATGTTCAAAGCTCTGATCCTTTCGTTCAAAACAGGTCGCGCCAATGCGATGGCCTTCGCTGATCCCTGGTACTACAACTACGCTCGACTGTTTGAGGACCCGGTATTCAAGCTGACCCTGGTCAATACGTTTATCTACTTGATTATCCAGGTTCCGATCATGCTGTTCTTGGCACTGATCTTGGCGAATCTTCTGAACAATCCAAATCTGAAGTGGAAGGCATTCTGGCGGACCTCCATATTCCTGCCAGCGGCGGTCTCTCTGGTTTCTTACTCTCTGGTTTTCCGTACGCTCTTCTCGACGGAGGGCACGGTAAATACGGTCCTAAAGAATTTCGGACTGATCAGTTCAAATATCGACTGGTTGGGTAACCCGGGCACAGCGCGTGCTGTCATCATCATCGGTCTCCTCTGGCGCTGGACCGGTTACAACATGATCTTCTATCTGGCTGCGCTGCAGAACGTCGATCCAGCGACTCTTGAAGCTGCTCGAATCGACGGAGCTGGCCCGATCAAGACGTTCTGGTACGTAACGATTCCTCAGCTGAAGCCGATGATCGTGCTAACCGCGATTATGTCGACGAATGGAACGCTTCAGCTGTTCGATGAAACGTTCAACCTGACTAGGGGCGGACCGGCAAACACAACCATGTCTATGTCCCAGTACCTGTATCAAGTGTCCTTCCAGGGCAGTCCAAATCTTGGTTATGGTGCGGCGATATCGTTTGCGATCCTGCTCATGGTCGCGGTGTTGGCTCTGATCCAGATGAAGGTAGGTGACAAGCGTGATTAGCAAGACCCTCAGGCGGGCTCCGGGATACCTGTTCCTCGCAATATTCGCTCTGTTCTCACTCTTCCCGCTCTACTTCATGGTGGTCTCAGCAACGAACACCAGTTCAGAAGTCTTGGGTGCGAAGATGCTTCCTGGCGGCGCGTTCCTTGAGAACTGGAACAACCTCGTCGCAACCACTGATCTTCCGGCCGCTGTCTATCACTCGACGGTGAACGCTACGGTAACCACGGTGTTGGCGCTAATCATCTGTTCCCTGGCTGGCTATGGTTTCGAGATCTACCACTCCCGTGGCAAGGACATTCTTATGAGCATCATCCTGCTCGCGATGATGATTCCATTTGCCGCGACAATGATTCCGTTGTTCCAGCTGTTCGCCGGGTGGGGAATGATCAACTCGACCATGGCTGTCGTTCTGCCAGCGGTAGCCACGCCGTTCCTGATACTGCTGTTCCGCCAATCGTCTCGGACTTTCCCTCATGAAACAATTGAGGCGGCTCGGATCGACGGTCTTGGCGAGATCAGCATTTTCACCCGTATTTATGTGCCGATGATGAAGCCGACCTTTGCTGCGGCAACCGTCATCACATTCATGAATGCCTGGAACGCGTTCATGTGGCCAAGGGTCATCCTGGTCAGCAACAAGTATCAGACGCTTCCTCTGCTGACCTCCAACCTCACGGCCGGCTACGTGACTGATTACGGCATGCTCATGCTCGCCGTTCTCATCTCGTCCCTGCCGACCATGATTATTTTCCTTGTCCTTCAAAAGAGTTTCGCTAACGGAGTTATGGGAGCTGTTAAGTAATGTTCGACCCCGCCGTCCTGTCCGATCCGGAGTTCATCTCTGAGGGTCGGCTACCCGCGCATTCCGACCACCGCTGGTTCGCCAGTAACAGAGAGTCCCTCAGGGATATCAGCAGTTACGAGCAATCATTGGATGGTCTTTGGAAGTTCCAATACGCGAAGAATCCGGGCAGTGCGCCGGCGGGGTTCGAATCACTTGACTTCGATACCTCTGAGTGGGACGACATTCGCGTTCCCGCCCATATCCAAATGGAGGGATACGATCGTCCGCAGTATGCGAACACCCAGTATCCGTGGGATGGGAACGAGGAGATTGCGCCACCGAACCCGCCAATGAAGTTTAACCCGACGGCCTGCTACGTCAAGGACTTTGTTCTTGAGCGGGAGCCGGCGGAAGGGGAGCGCGTCACCGTCACCTTCAACGGTGCTGAGAGCGCGCTCGCCGTGTGGCTCAACGGGCACTACTTCGGTTACGCAGAGGACACGTTTACCCCCTCTGAATTCGACCTGACTCCCTATCTGGCGGAGGGAGAAAATAAGCTGGCCGCAGAGGTAGTTAAGTGGTGCTCGGGGTCGTGGCTAGAAGATCAGGACTTTTTCCGCTTCTCCGGTCTGTTTCGTAGCGTTGTTCTGCGTACTTACCCAAAGGTCCACGCCAGCGATGTGCGAGTCGGTGTTGACCTGCCCTCTGACCTGAAGAATGCGGTGGTTCGCGTTGATGTCGAGTTGCAGGGGCAGGGGTCCGCAACAGTCTCGCTGGACGGTGTAGGCGAACTGGACTCGGACGGAGAGGGGAACTTCACCGCCCTCATCGCAGAGCCCCACCTGTGGAGCCCAGAAGATCCGTACCTGTACGAGGGAAGCATCGAGGTTATTGACGCAAACGGTGTCATCACCGAATATATTCCGATTCGCGTCGGTGTGCGCCGCTTCGGAATCGAGAACGGCCTGCTGAAGATCAACGGTGAACGCGTCGTCTTCTTCGGGGTCAACAGGCACGACTTCGGCCTGGACGGGCGTGTAATGACTCGTGAGCAGACTGAAGAAGACATCATTGCGCTCAAACGCGCCGGTCTGAACGCGATCCGGACCAGCCACTACCCAAACAACTCATTCCTTTATGAGCTAGCTGATGAGTATGGCCTATACGTCATTGATGAGATGAACCTGGAGAGCCACGGTTTATGGGACCTGATTCGCTACGCTGGCTTCCCAGACGAGGCCGCGGTTCCCGGCAATGATCCCACTTGGCTCCCACTATTGCTCGACCGTGCCGCGAGCATGTACCAGCGGGACAAGAACCATCCGAGCATCGTGATGTGGTCCTGTGGTAATGAATCCTATGGCGGGACGGACATTCTCGAGGTCTCTAACTACTTCCGCAGTGTCGATTCCCGCCCGGTCCATTACGAGGGAGTTACCTGGGACCCTCGATATCCCGACACTACGGATGTCTACAGTCAGATGTACACCCCGGCCGCCAAGGTCGAGGAGTTCCTAAAGGAGAATCTCGACAAGCCCTTCATTCTTTGCGAGTACGCACACTCGATGGGCAACTCATTTGGTGCGGTGGACCGATACATTGAACTTGCCTACCGCGAGCCAAGGTTCCAGGGCGGCTTCATCTGGGATTTCGCAGACCAGGCAATCCTCATGAAGGACCGGTACGGTAACGAGTACTTCGGCTATGGCGGTGACAACGGAGAAGCCCCGCACGACAGCGACTTCAGTGGAAACGGCATATTCTTCGCTGACCACACCCCCAAGCCCTTCATGCAAGAGGTCAAGTACCTGTACCAGGGCATTAGGGGAGAAGTCGGCCCCGATGGGTTCAGCGTTGTCAACCGCTACAACTTCACGAACACCTCAGCGTTTGAGTGTGTGGTGACCCTGTGCGAGGAAGATACGATTCTGGACGCGGGCATAGTCGAGACCAACGTTGCCCCAGGTGAAACGAAGACTTACCCGTTCCCCTTCGAGATCCCCTCAGAGCCAGGGGAGTATGTCATAGATGTCTCTTTCCAGCTACGCGAGCCTACCTCGTACGCCGAGGCAGCATACGAGGTTGCGAGCGAGCAGGGAGTCATCATGGTCGAGGGCGCTGTCCCCGCCGTGGTCCGCAGGGAACCTCAGGTGGTTCAGGGAATCCACAACATTGGAGTGCACGGCCCGAACTTCTCGGTTCTGTTCTCGAGGTTGCAGGGTGGACTGAGTTCCTACAAGTACGGTGTTACTTCCGATCGGGGAGGTGAACTTCTGAAAGCCGTTCCCACGGCGAACTTCTGGCACGCGCCCACATCGAATGAGCGTGGTTGGAAGTCCTCATTCGAGGATGGACAGTGGCTCCTTGCATCCCGCTATGCGATGCCAGAGCAGTCAGCCGACAGCCCGAAGTTCGAGATGCGCGGCGGCTTGGCGGTTGTTACCTACACTTACGATCTGCCAACGATTCCACGAAGTCAATGCGAGATCGAGTATGCGGTTGACGGCGACGGACGCATTGAGGTCACCGAGACTCTGCGAGCCGATGAATCACTTCCAGAACTTCCCGAGTTCGGGATGCTCTTCAAAGCGGACGCCGATCTTTCTGTGCTCACCTGGTACGGAGATGGCCCACAGGAGACCTATTCAGACCGTCGGGGCGGTGGCCGCCTAGGGGTGTACCAGCAGCCCGTCGACGAGCAGGTTGCTGAGTACCTGCGGCCTCAGGAGTCGGGAAACCACACCGGCGTGCGCTGGGCAGAGGTGACTGATGAGAAGGGTCGCGGCTTGCGGTTTGAAGCGGAGGTACCCATGGAGCTTTCCGCGTTGCCTTGGAGTCCATTCGAGATTGAGAATGCGTCACACCACAACGAACTTCCGCCAATCCTGAATACGTTCATCTGTCCGGCCCTGGTTCGTCGAGGTGTGGCGGGGGATGACTCTTGGGGTTCTCGTCCGCACGACGAGTTCCGTATTCCCGCGGGTGAACTACAGTTCAAGTTCGCCTTCCAGGGAATCAAGTAGCAGACAACAGCACGCACTCTTAGGAACAAGAATGACTACGATTCTCGCTTCACGCCTAGAAAGTGGTGACCTAGACGGAAGCCTTTCGCGCATCTACGTGACTGATGAAGCAGTGGCTGGGGCCAGGGCCAAGTTTGGCTCTCTGCTGGCCGAGTTCACATCGAACTTTCCCGGCCTCACTCCGTCCCTGTACACAGCGGCAGGGCGCACAGAGATGGGTGGGAACCACACCGATCACCAGCATGGGCGAGTCTTGGCGGCTTCCGTTGACATGGAAACCATCGCGGTTGCGGCGAGCAACGGAACTCGCGTTCTCAGAGTGGTGTCAACCCAGTACCCGGAAGACGCGGTGGACCTGGACGACCTGGAGCCAAAACCGGAGGAAGAGGGGAAGTCTATTGCCCTGGTCCGCGGCATCGCTAGAAACCTGAGCGACCGGGGATACTCGTTGGACGGCGCCACGATCCTCACCCTCTCGGGGGTTCCGGGTGGATCGGGGCTTTCTTCCTCGGCCGCGTTTGAGGTCCTCATCGGCAACGTTCTGGGGCATCTTTTCTGCAACGATGAACTCAGTCCAGTTGAGATCGCCAAGGTTGGCCAGTACGCGGAGAACGTCTATTTTGGTAAGCCAAGCGGTTTGATGGATCAGATGGCCTGTTCCGTCGGAGGGATAATCGGAATCGATTTTGCGGATCCAAACGAACCGGCGATCACCGAAGTCAACTTCGACCTGGCGAGTTCCGGCTATGTCATGTGCATCATTGACTCGGGGGCAGATCACGCAGACCTAACCGAAGATTACGCAGATATCACCCGAGAGATGCGGGCGGTCGCAAGATACTTCGAGAAGGACTTTTTGCGGGACGTGAGCCCGGAAGAGTTTTGGAATGGACTCTCTGGCATGCGCGAGTCGGTTGGTGACCGCGCTGCAGCCAGGGCCGCACACTTCTTCGGAGATAACGCTCGGGTGGGTGAGCAGGTTGCCGCGCTCTCGGAGGGGCGCTTTGATGACTTCCTAAAGTATGTGGAGGAGTCGGGACGATCCTCTGGTCTCTACCTACAGAACCTCAGGAGCGAATCGTCTGACGATCAGTCTGTTGTCCTGACCAGCGCACTCGCGGACCAGCTGCTCGCTGGGAAGGGCGCGGTTCGGGTTCACGGCGGAGGATTTGCCGGCACGGTTCAGGCATATGTGCCGACCGAGGAAGCCGAGGGGTTCAAGTCACGCATGGAGTCTGTTCTTGGTAACGGCAGTTGCGCCGTGGTGACAGTGCGACCGGTCGGCGGCGCATTCGTCGCCGAGTAGCAGGCACCCGGTGATCGATACGGAAGAGCGAGGAAGCAATCGTGGCTGACATGAGCCCACTGGTCTCTAGGCTGGTCGACTACGCAATCCAGCGTGGACTGATTGAAGAAGAGGACCGCATTTGGGCGCAGAATCAAGTGCTTGAGGTTCTTCGTATCGATTCTTTCACTCCACCCGAGGGACCTGATTCCCGCGACGTTTGCGATGCGGAGCTGCCGGCCATTCTTGATTCTCTACTTGATGATGCAGCACAGCGGGGCGTCCTTGTGCAAGACTCGGTTGCTTTCCGGGATCTGCTCGACACGGCGGTGATGGGACGGCTAACACCGCCGCCACATGAGGTGAGAGCCCGTTTTGCGGAGCTACGGCACAGCGATCCCGCTTCCGCTACAGACTGGTTCTACCAGTTGAGCCAGGACACCAACTACATTCGCCGGGATCGAATGGCTCGTGACCGACGCTGGGTCGCCGGAACGAAGTATGGTGATTTGGACATAACGATCAATCTGGCGAAGCCGGAGAAGGATCCTCGTGCGATTGCAGCGGCCCGTAGCCTTCCCGACAGTAACTACCCGAGGTGTCTGCTCTGCGCTGAGAATGAGGGTTATGCGGGACGTGCCAATCATCCGGCGCGGCAGAACCATCGAATCGCTCCCGTAACTATCAACGGCGCACCCTGGTTCATCCAATATTCGCCCTACGTCTACTACAACGAGCACTGTATCGTTTTCAACCGAGAGCACACTCCGATGAAGATTGATCGCGCGGCCTTCGGTAAGTTGCTCGATTTCGTCGGCCAGTTCCCGGAGTACTTTGTGGGATCAAACGCTGACCTCCCAATAGTTGGTGGTTCAATCCTGGCTCATGATCACTTCCAAGGCGGCAGTTTCGAGTTCGCCATGGAGAGGGCCCCCGTTGCCACGCCGGTCTCGTTTGCCGGGTTTCCCGAGGTACGCGCTGGGATCGTGGAGTGGCCGATGTCGGTACTGCGGCTTACCTCTTCCTCGGCGGAAGACCTGGTACAACTGGCAGATCGAATCTTAACGAAGTGGCGACGCTACTCAGACGAGGATGCTTTCGTTTTCGCCGAAACAGACGGAGAACCCCACAACACGATCACCCCGATCGCGAGGCGGCGAAGGGATGATTTCGAGTTGGACCTGGTGTTGCGAAACAACATCACCACCGATGAGCATCCGATGGGTGTGTTTCACCCGCATACGGAACTTCACCATCTCAAGAAGGAGAACATCGGCCTAATTGAGGTAATGGGACTGGCTGTCCTTCCTTCACGTCTTAAGGATGAACTCGGGGCGGTTTCAGAGTCACTGGTTTCGGGCGCAGATCTTCGAAAGAATGAACTAACCGAAAAGCATGCTGAGTGGGCGGAAGATTTCGCAGAAGAGGTTCGGGAGGCTACTTCGGCAAACCCCGAGCGTGCCGGTGAGGTGGCCCAGGCGATTGTCGAGCAGAAGGTCGGCGAGGCTTTTGCCACCGTTCTTGAGCATGCCGGGGTTTACAAGCGAACGGACGAGGGACAGCGCGCCTTCCTGCGATTTGTGGACTCAGTCAACCGGGAAGACGAGGTCAACTGAGGAGCCCCTCACACTTCAGACTTTTTGCTTCTTTGTGTCTGTTGAGAAGTAGTCGGGAATGGAGACCTAGCCGTTGTGGCCATCTTCTGGGGCCTCGTTTTGGAAAGATAGCCGAAGTCGCCGCTTGCCTAACCAGAAACCGCATTATCTCGGTGCGGAACGGGCGATAACGGCTATCTTTCCAAAACGCAGCGTCAGAGCATGGCCAGTCCGGCTATCAAGCGTGACTTCAGAGTCCGTAGGCGTGGTGGAGCAACCAGATCGGATGCACCACGTTCGCCCCGGTTGCGGTGCGCAGCTGCCACCGGCAAGTCTCAGTGTCGCAGGCAGCAATCTCGGGGTTAACTCGCTTGATGAAGTCAAACACCGGCTTGCCGACGGCCTGAGCGATCTCGTACTTCTCCTTCTTCAGGCCATAGGTGCCCGCTATGCCGCAGCATGGCTGCTCGGACTCGATAACCGTCACCCCGGGGACCAGCTCCATCATGTTGACTGCTGGCATCCCCATTCCCGTGCTCTTCAGCTGGCAGGGTGCATGGTAGGGGATTGTCGCTTCGAAGCTTCGGGTTCTGACGGGAAGCTCGCCGCGCTCTTCAAGGTCCATGATGAACTCGCAGATGTCCCACGTGCGATAGGAAACGTCGCGCAAGGCCTCATCATCCATTCCGAGAATCTCGTGGGCTTCGTGGCGTAGTTCACCACCGCAGGAGCCCGAGGCGGTGACAATTGGCGCATCCCTGTTGACGCTTCGCAGATCATTCGTGAGCTTGGAAACGTACTTTCGAGCATCATCGTAGAGACCGTTTGACTGGAGTGCTAGGCCGCAGCATCCATGCTTGGGATTGAGTACCTCGTATCCCAGGAACTCAAGTAGTTCGACCGACTTAATGGAAGTTTCAACCTCGAAATACTCGCCCGCGCAGCCATGGAAGAAGATGACCTGCCCCTTCGTGCCGGAGTTGGGGTGCGGGGTGTGGCGCTTGAACCAGCCATCGAAGGTCTGACTCTGAGCGACAGGCATGGGCGCATTACGGGCAATCCCAATTACCTTCTCAACGATGACCCGAATCCAATCCTGCCTTAGTGCCCAGTTTGCGACCGGAGCAACCGGGGTCATCACTGCCCCCATGAAAGTCGTCCTCGAAATCAGACGGTCCCTGATCGGAATGCCCTTCTGTTGCTTCATAGCGGTTCGTGCGTGGTGGTTGATCTCGGCAACCTTCACACCCTGCGGGCACACTGTTGTGCAGGTGCCGCATGAGGAACAGTAATCAATCGAATGGTCCACCGAAATGGAGCTGGCCCCGCGGAACCTTTCGGCCTGAGGCCCGACAAATTTCGGCCCGCTGAAAAGCGGAGTGACTCTGGCAACGGGGCATTGAGTTTCGCAGATTGTGCATTTGACGCAGGCGTCCAACGTCCCCCTGATCTTGAGGTGCTCGAGATCGATAAGCTCAGCATTCTCGTGAATTGGGAGGGGGCGGAGTGCTTCATCGTCAATCGAAGGGGTTTCGATCAGGAGGCTCATTTCTTGCTCCCTTCCTTTGTTTCCGTTGCACCTGTAGAGGCAATTGAGTCGGCGGCGCGAAGACCTGTTAGCAGCGCGATTCCGTCACCGGACTTCTCACGCCACCTGTTGGCCCCGCCGATTAGGCCGCCAGCGGCTCTCAGGTTGGAGTAGACCACCTGGCCGGCCGCGTCGAGCGGGCGCATTTGCTCATCAACTTTGAGTCCGACTTTGAACAGTGGTTGTTCTCCCCAGTAGTCACCGTTTATCAGCTCCTCAGTGACTCCGTGAAGAGGAAGATCAAACAGTGTTTCGGTGACATTACCGTATGAGTCCATCGCTAACGATCCGGCCTCAAATCCTCCCGTTGCCAGGACGAACTCGTCTGCTCGCAAAGTGGTGGGGTGCCCCGCGCTAGCAACGGTTACGGAGACCAGCCGGTCGCCTTCTGCATCAAATCCGACAACATGACCGCCGAGTATGAATCGGGAACGAGAGGCCAACACCCCGGTCTGAGCCGGAATCGAGGGAACCGCACCAGGGTCTGTCATTCCTGACTTGACCAGACGAGTGAAGCGCTCGTTTAGCCGCATGCCCGGAACCGACGGAGGTTGAATCACCACCTCGAACACGTCGTGTCCTAGCCGCTTCGAAATCTGTTTCCAAGCACTCGTATCGGCTAGGCCCAGAACCGCCGGGAAACCAACGACTTCACCGTCAAGAAGGTGTGGCCTCACCAGTTCGCAAAGCTCTTCTTGAACTTCAGGAGAGTCAAGTGCTCGGGCGAACTGAAGTCCAGATGAGTCGACCTCACCTTCGCGGACTTCAAGATCAACGTGAATAGCACGAGCCTCAATGGCAGTTCCATCGGGATTGGTTTGGCGCCGCAGATTCTCCGCAACAAGATCGGGGTAGAAATCCTTGAGTCGATCAAACCCAACCAGAACGATGTTCCGACCCTCAGGTTCGCCGAAAACCATCGACGGCTGGGGGAGTGCCGTTGGCCTGAGTGCACCCAGGGCCGTCGGGAGACGGTAGTTCCTTTGCCCGTCACCCACCAGTAGCTCTTCTCCCATGAGGTCCCGAATCCACTCGGCTGCAAACGCGGCATCCTTGGCCGAGAAATGAGAGTAGGGATGGGTCTCATCGACTGTTCGATCAATTTCCTTGATCGGGTCATCCACAAGGTCGGGGTCGTAACCGACAAAGTCGATCGTTCCCTGACCCAGCTGCAGGCCGCCGATACCCTTGCTAACTAGCGCAACAGACTTGCCCTGTTGCATGAGGCGGGTTGCTGTGGTCAGTCCTGCTAGTCCCGCGCCGATTACGACTACGTCGCTCATCAGATAACCTCCGTCTCAGGTTCAGGAAGGTGTTCAAGATCTAAGGTGCCCAGGAATATCCAGCTGTCCAGAGCGGTCTGTCTAACCTGTTGTCCGTAGAGAATTGGCCAGAGTCCAATCCAGCGATTTCGCAGGAAGTTACGAAGCAGCTCAGAGGCTCGCTCAGCATCAACGTTTTCCAGTTCGTGCGCAATCCCGGCGGCTCGACTGCTGCAGAATCCGCCCTGGCAGGGGCCCATTCCAAGGCGAACTTGCCGACGAACGTCGTCAAGATTGAAGTCGGTTAGTCCCTCCATTGTTTCGAGCAGCTTCTTGCGAGTAACCAGCTCACATTCACAAATAATCTGCTGGCCAGATGGGGCCTCAGTCTCGGTCTCAACCTGCTTCAGCCGCCGATCCAGGGTGTAGAGCTTGTGATCCGTGGACCCCGGAACTGCTTCAGTGGCCGTGCGGCACTCGCGCGGGTCATCCATCTGCTCACACATTGCGTCAACGATGCGCTCCGCCATCAATCGGTACGTCGTCAGCTTTCCGCCCGCGATCGTAAGGAAACCGCTTACTCCGTCGCGCTCTTTGTGATCAATGATCTGCATTCCGCGGGCCATATGGCGAGTGTCCTCAGCAGAGACGCGCGAGTCTTTTACCAATGGTCGCGCACCCGCCCAAGAGTGAATTGCCCTGGACTTCCGGAATCCGGGGATCATCTCCTCACCGGCATCGAGCATCTGCTGAACCTGGTCCCTCGGAATCGGCAGAATGTCTGCGTTTCCAGCCTTGTGGTCGGTGGTGCCGATGATGCAGACAGGGTGGGCTGGGACCAGGATGTCTCCGTCTGCGGGATAGATGCAGCGGTTCAGCACGGACTGCGTTAGGCGATGATTCATCGCGATCATAATGCCCGCGCCGGGGACTACTTCGACGTCGTGGCAACCAGCCATGGCGGCAATCTCTCCGCCCCAGGGGCCCGCGCAACTAAGAACGAAGGAACAACCAACCTGAACCGTCTCTCCGGTTCTTCGGTCTAGACAATAGACCGCTGAGACCTGACCGTCCTTGTGGTCAATTTTGGTCACCGAGTGATACGTCAGAATCGTCGCTCCGTATTGTTCAGCGCTTCGGGCTGCTCCCCAAACCAGCTTCCAGCCGTCTACCGTCCCATCTTCGACGGCAAAGGCTCTCTTAAGGCCAGGATCAAGCAGGGGTTCTCGCTTGAAAGCCTCGCGGAGACTGATCTCCTCGACTGGCACCTTCGCCTTGATACTGGCTGCTTCATACCCGTCAGCGAAATCCTCTGAGTCAACCGACGTGGTGACAAACAGACCGCCGGTGGCCTCGATAGCTTCCGCTTGAATGCGCTTGAGAATGACGTTCTCTTCGGCGCATTCGGTTGCTGACTCCGGGTCCGAGACAACGTATCTTCCACCGGAGTGCAATAGGCCGTGGAACCGGCCGGATGTTCCCTGGGCCAGGTCAGCCCTTTCAATCAAGACTGTCTTGTAACCGCGCATCGCAGCATCACGGACTACGCCCGCCCCAGTTGATCCTCCACCGATTACCACGACATCCGCGTCAATGGTCTTCACAGTGCCTCCATGCAGGTAGGAACCTCTATGTGTAAGTACGGTTTATCAGTTTTTTGGCAGGAATTCAGACAGCTCAGAAAGGACTGTGTACTCCTGCCAAGAAGACCACTCATAAGGGGCTTTTCTGATGTGGGTTCCCGCAACCTTCCAGATTCCGATCCCGGTCGATGCCACGAGTTTCGTTACGCTGCAATTGCGAAACCCAACTTTGCCGATAGCCTTAGGCGGTGGATTTCAGTACAGAGCCAATTTCTTTGGTGCGAAACACGGTGATTCTCGGCGACAACATGGATGTCTTGCCGGGACTTCGTTCGGGCTCCTTTCAACTGATCTACATTGATCCTCCGTTCAATACGGGACGAACCCAAAAGCGCGAGACTTTGAAGACGGTGCGCTCGAAGCATGGCTCCCGGGTTGGCTTCCAGGGGCAGACATATCAGAGCATTCGTGAAGCAACTCGTAGCTACGACGACGCGTTCGTCGACTACTGGGACTTCCTTGAGCCCCGCCTCGAACAGGCTTGGCGACTTCTTAATGATTCCGGGACGCTCTACCTACATCTCGATTACCGTGAAGTGCACTATGCCAAGGTGTTACTGGATGGCCTATTCGGACGAGAGTGCTTTCTTAATGAGATCGTCTGGGCCTACGACTATGGCGCTAAAGCCAAAAGAAAGTGGCCGACGAAGCACGACACAATCCTGGTTTACGTCAAGAATCCGAACTGCTATTTCTTTGATTCGGAGTCAGTGGATCGTGAGCCCTATATGGCGCCGGGGCTAGTGACACCGGAGAAGGCCGCTCGCGGAAAGCTCCCGACCGACGTCTGGTGGCACACGATCGTCTCGCCGACCGGTAGGGAGAAAACAGGGTATCCAACCCAGAAACCCGAGGGAATCCTGAGGCGAATAATCCAGGCTAGTACTCGTCCAGGGGACTGGGTGCTTGACTTCTTTGCCGGATCCGGAACGACGGGAGCCGTGGCGGCTGGGCTCGATCGCAAGTTCGTTCTCATCGATCAGAATCTCGAAGCATTCCAGGTCATGCAGAAACGACTGGGCAAGGATGTCCTGTTCAGGCAGCTTGAACCCCAGTAGATCGACGCGTTCCGTCTGGTTCCCACAGACCGCTGCACCCGCGTCGGTATGCGCCGATGGGGTTTGTGTCTACGATTCCGGCTGCTTGCATCAGCGCGTAGCAGCTCTTCGGACCAACTGCCGTAAAGCCGTGACGTCTAAGGTCCTCCGCGAGCTCTCTCGACTGCGGAATCGAGGGCGGGAGCTCGTCGTAGCTAAGGGGCGCGGGTGAGCTGTCTGGCTGGTGCGACCATACCAGGCCTACTAGGCCTCCCTCGCCCCGCAGTGTGACAGTAGCGCGTGCATTTATTGGTGCGGCTTCGATTTTCCTGTGGTTGCGAATCACTGAAGAATCGCCCATTAGTCGTTCAACATCGTCCTCACCCCAGGAAGCCAAGAGGTCAGGCGAGAAGCCTCCGAATGCGGCGCGAAGAGCAGTTCTCCGGGTCAGGATCGTCTTCCAGCGCAGGCCGGCCTGAAAGACCAAAAGGCAAAGGAGTTCAAAGAGGGGGCCTTCATCCGTGATAGGTACACCCCACTCAGTATCGTAGTAGTCGATGAGAACCGGGTCCGTTCCGACCCACGATGGTCTGCGTTTTCCGTCTGCTCCGATGACGGTTGCGGGAGGCTGACGAAGTGAGGGGAAAGTAATACGAAATCCCTCGGGCGTCGACTCGGGACCTGGTTCCAGGCGTTGCTGTGTGCTGGGAAGCGTGACCGTGAGTGGCATTTCGTCTCGTTTCTTCTTGGTAGGGAACTGCAATGCAACCGCAGATGAACGGGATGTGCCACCCCTTCGCGGACTTCCTGTGGAATGAGCCATTGAAAGTTTCCTGTGGAAAAGGACGGATGCCGAACTCGGCAGTCCTGACCTGGCAGCGGACGATAGTCTTGGGAGGTTGAAGACCCGAATCGGAGTAGCACGATGACGCAAGTGACCAAGGTGCCAGATGACCTCGCTACTGTGCTTAGCGAGCGTTCCTCCTGGCCAATCGTGGTTATCCGACGTGAAAATGAGCCGGAAGTTGATGTCTACACGGGGCGGCTAGGTTCTGCCTCACTCCTTCGAGACATCCCGCTTGAAGGGGATGAGGTCATTGCTGCGGTGCCATATCGACAGATCCGCGAGCGGGGGTTCGACGCGATAGACGATGGTGCTCGGCTGCAGTATTTGACTGTGGAGAAACATTGGAAAGTTCCGCTGGCCAGGCTGATCGAGGTTCTCCCACAGGAAAGTCCAGAGGTCGTAGACCTTGGGTTTACCACAGGCGATGAGGACTATGCGAAGCAGGTTCAGAGGGTCATCGAAGATGAGATTGGCCGTGGTGAAGGGGCCAACTTTGTGATCCGACGGGACTACCGAGCTCGGACTGATTCGCCCTTCCGGAGTGCGTCGCTGTCCTGGTTGCGCCGGTTACTCGCGGGAGAGCAGGGGGCGTACTGGACTTTTGCCTTCATTACTCCTGAGATGGCACTGGTTGGCGCCTCACCTGAGCGGCACGTCTCCGTCAATGGGGGAACGGTCCTCATGAACCCTATCTCGGGCACTTTCCGGCACGGGGGCAGGGCCTCCACCACGGAAGACCTACTGACGTTCCTTGCTGATCGTAAGGAGAGCGAGGAACTGGTGATGGTGGTGGACGAGGAACTCAAAATGATGAGTGCCGTCTGCCCGACAGGTGGAGTGATGAGGGGGCCATTTCTGAAGCCAATGTCTCGGGTCACTCACACTGAGTATCTGCTTGAGGGTCGCTCTGATTTGGACGTGCGCGAAATCCTCCGCTTGACGATGTTTGCCCCCACGGTGACCGGCTCGCCAATGGGCAACGCCTGCACGGTGATTGCCCGCCACGAGACTTCGGGTCGTGGCTACTACTCGGGGGTTCTGGCCCACTTCAAGCCGGGAGACTCAGGATACGAACTTGATGCACCAATCATGATTCGTACTGCTGAAATCAGTGCGCACGGCGACATAAAGGTTGGCGCTGGAGCTACTTTGGTTCGCCATTCTGATCCCGTCGGTGAGGTCCTGGAAACCAAGGTGAAGGCTTCGGGTGTCCTAACGGCTCTAGGTTTGCTTGAGTCGGCGTCTTTACCTCCCAGGGAACACCACAAGCAACTTGTCGAGGATCCCAGAGTTACGGTCGCTTTGGCGGAGAGAAACCGTAACCTAGCGCCGTTTTGGAGGGATGAGCAGACCGTGCATTTGGCGCCGGAGGTAGCAAAGATCGAGGGAACGGTACTGGTCATCGACTGTGCCGACGAATTTACGACGATGCTGGCACACCAACTCCGTCACGTTGGACTTGACGCCAGAATCCTTCCCTGGGACCAGGCCCCGGATTGCCCCGAAGAGGATCTGGTGGTTTTCGGACCCGGCCCCGGAGATCCCTCGGATCAAAGTGATCCGCGCGTTACCAGAGTGAGGGAGCTCATGGCCTCCAGAATCGCAGCCGGAAGGCCCATGGTGGCGGTCTGCCTGAGTCACCAGATCCTGAGCCTGATGGCGGGCCTTCCAGTGGAGCCACTCCCTGTTCCTCGTCAGGGTCAGCCGATCTGGGTTGACCTTTTCGGCGAGCCGTCGCTCATTGGGTTCTACAACACCTTTGCGGCGCGTGCGGTCGATGGCTCAGATACTCCTGAACTGGGATTGGTGGCCCACTCAGAACTTGAGTCCGATATTGTCCATTCACTTACCGGACCCGGAGTTGCTTCAGTTCAGGGACACTTGGAGTCAGTATTGTCTCTAGATGGTTTCCCAGCTCTTCGCCGGGTAGTGGATCACGCAATGGCGTCGGGTCAGGCCCGAAAGTAGGACGGTGAGTGATGCTCTCAGTAGGCGAGTTGGCTTCGTGGATGGACCGATGGTACCCGCCGTCCTGGGCTGCCTCCTGGGATCGGGTTGGACTGATCACCGGGAGTCGGGAAGCAGAGGTAGAGAGCGTCCTACTTGCTGTTGACCCGGTACAGGAGGTACTGGAACAGGCTTTGGAACTCAAAGTTCAGATGGTGATAACCCACCATCCGTTGTACCTGCGGGGCACATCATTCGTCAGTGAAGATGACGCGAAGGGCAGACTGGTTGCTGAACTCATTCGCAGGAACATTGCTCTCTTCAATGCTCATACCAATGCCGATGTGGCACCGAAAGGAGTCGCCGAGGCACTTGGCAAACTACTCGGCTTGGAGCGGCTTGTTCCGTTCGAGCTGCTAGAAAGCGACCCGGCTGCCGGATACGGTCGGGTTGGCGAACTCAAAGAGCCAGCCAATCTGGCTCAGTTTGCAAAGCGGGTGGCTGGGAGGCTTCCAGCGGGACCGACCGGATTGTTGGTTGGAGGAAATCTCGAACGGCAGGTAAAGACGGTCGCTGTTTCGGGTGGGTCGGGGGACTCATTCCTCGCTGTTGCCAGAGAGCTGGGGGTCGATGCTTATGTGACGGCGGACCTGAGGCATCATCCCGCGTCTGAACATTTGCAAGATAGCGGCCCGGCGCTGGTATGTGGCTCCCACTGGGCGACGGAGTGGCCGTGGCTCCCGGTGCTCGCTGAGCGCCTGATGAACGAAGCGACTGAATCAAATTCCGATTTGAAGGTTAGTGTCAGTAGCATTCCAACAGAGCCGTGGACAATGCATCTTCCGACGAAAGGGGAAGCGCAGTGAAGGCATCAGCAATGCAACAAGCAACGCTTCTTGAGCTACAACAAGTTGACCTGAAAACAGCGCGCTTACGGCATCAGATGGCCGTTCACCCGACACGAGAGAAGTTGGCTGAACTGAAAGGTAGGACCGACGATCTTGAGCGGTTCACTATCGGACTTGGGGTTCAGATAGAGGACCAGCAGCGTGAACTCTCAAAACTCGAAGCTGAGATTGAGAAGGTGAAGACCAGGGGCACACTGCAGCAGGAGCGTCTTGATTCCGGCAAGGTTGGAATTCGTGACATGAGTGCAGTCGAGCACGAGATCGGCAGGATTCGTGATCGTCAGGACGAACTTGAGGCAATGCTTCTAGAACAGATGGAGCAGGCCGAAGAAGCCGAGAATAAGCTTGCGGACGCTAAGAAACAGATCGAAGTGCTGGCGCAGGATGAGCAGAGGACCAACGACGAACTTGAGCAGGAACTGGCCGATCCTAAGTCGGAAGTGGCTGGGTTGGTTTCGAAGCGCGAGCAGCTTGTCGCAGAGCTCCCAGATGAGGTAGTCGCAGAGTATGAACGACTCCGCGAAAGGCTAGGTCCCGTCGTCGTGTTGCGACTCGAAGAGGGGATGCTGATCAATTCCCCGGTCTCGGTGTCCCAAGAAGAACTTGACTCTGCGTCAGCGGCAGCAACTGATGAACTGTGGTTTAGCGAGGAGACGGGTTACCTGATCGCTCGCCCCTCGTGAATCATGGGAGAGGGTGGATGAGTTGACCGATACGCCGGGTTCTGTTCCGACCGAAGTCGGTGACGACCATTCATCTGGGACTTGCGTTACCGCAAGCCTCTAGCGGTCTACCCGAAGGCTTTGGGCGGGCCGCCCGGCCTTCTGCTTGACCTTGCTCCTGGTGGGGTTTACCTAGCCGACTCAGTCACCTGCGTCGCTGGTGCGCTCTTACCGCACCGTTTCACCCTTACCGCTTGCGCGGCGGTCTACTCTCTGTTGCACTTTCCCTCGGGTCACCCCGGGTGGCCGTTAGCCACCACCATGCCCTGTGGAGCCCGGACGTTCCTCACCTTCGCAAAGCGAGGGCGCGGTCGCCTGGCCAACTCATCCAGAATGAGTCTACCGAATAGGGGTTAACTTTGCTGGTCTGCGTAGTACGCGGCTCCCACAATCCCCGCCGTGTTGAACAGTTCCGCCGGAACGATCTCGGAGTCCTTCAACTTGATGTATTTCAGGAACTCTTCGTGATTCTTTGAGACTCCACCGCCCACGACGATTCGGTCCGGAGAAAAGAGCATCTCAAGGAAGTTGTAGTAGCGATCAAGCCGTGCGCCCCATTCCTCCCAGCTTAAGTCGTATCTCGTGCGTTGCTTCGCCGAGGCGTGTGTCTCCGCATCCCGACCGTCCAGCTCTAGGTGGCCTAGTTCCGTGTTTGGAACCAAAATCCCGTCATAGATTAGGGCTGAGCCAATACCGGTGCCCAGCGTGGTCACGATGACTGTGCCCAGAACGTCTTTTGCGGCTCCGAAAGCGCACTCGGCGACACCGGCAGCGTCAGCGTCGTTCAGAACGGTGACGGGTCGGCCCAGTTGCTTCTCGTAGATCTTCTTGGCGTCCTTTCCAACCCATCCCTGGTCGAGGTTCGCCATGAAGCCGATGATGTTGTGCCTCATTGGTGCGGGCATCGCGATGCCGATTGGCGCATCCTCGGGTCCGCCGAGTTCCTCGACAATCTTCGCGCAAGTCTTGGCAACCGCCTTGGGAGTAGAAGGAGTCGGTGTCGGAATCCGATGCCTCTCACCAATGAACACGCCAGCATCAAGGTCGACAAGTGCTCCCTTGATTCCAGACCCACCAATATCAATACCGATTCCTACTCGCGTCATTGGGAACGTGCCTCTCAGTATGTTGCCAGCATCGCTGGACTAGGGGAGCGTGAGGATGTCAGCGCCATCCTCGGTAACAACAATAGTGTGCTCGAACTGTGCGGTCATCGAACCGTCGGCTGTGACGACAGTCCAATCATCGTCCCACTGGCGCCAGTCAACTCCACCTAGCGTCAGCATTGGTTCAACAGTGAAGACCATACCCGGTTCCATTATCTCGGCGTGATCCGGCGCGGCGTCGTAGTGAGGAATGATCAACCCGGAGTGGAATGCTTCGCCGACGCCGTGCCCGGTGTAATCCCGTACTACGCCGTAGTCGAATCGCTTAGCGTAGGCACTGATAACACGGCCGATGACGTTGATGGGTCGCCCTGGCTTGGCAGCCTTGATTCCGCGCATCATCGCCTCTTTGGTCCGGTCGACCAGCAGGCGGTTCTCTTCAGACGTTTCTCCGGCGATGAACATGGCGCATGTGTCTCCGTGAACCCCCTCCAGAAACACCGTGACATCGACATTAACGATGTCGCCCTCTTCGACCGGACGATCATCAGGGATTCCGTGGCAGATCACCTCATTGATCGAGGTGCAAATCGACTTTGGGTATCCCATGTATCCCAGGCATGAGGGATACGCTCC
Source organism: Scrofimicrobium sp. (assembly GCA_049291975.1). Lineage (GTDB taxonomy): Bacteria > Actinomycetota > Actinomycetes > Actinomycetales > Actinomycetaceae > Scrofimicrobium. Next base: position 2,942 of record JBATQJ010000153.1, on the reverse strand, counting down.
GCGCCCGACGATGAACTCGTGGGTTCGGTGGTCAATCTCATCGGTCGTGATTCCCGGCGCAACAAGTGAACCGGCAATCTGAAGTGCCTCGGCTGCGATTTTGCCTGCGCGGCGGATCCTCTCAACGACTTCTGGGGATTTAACGTCCGAGGCGGTAACGATTTCTGGGCCGTCATGAAACATGTATTCAGGACGCTCGATGAATGCGGGAACGGGAAGCATCCGCGAGACTCGTCCCTGCTTTATTGGAGTTACGTTAGATCTGGTCTGCGGCATACCCCAAGCATAGGTCGCGATTCGTGGGGTGACTGCGCGCCGATCAGTGGTGCGAGCTTTACCACCTTCCGCCTGCAAATGAGCTCCTGGGCGGCCAGTGGGCCAGGAAATACTAGAGTGGAGTGGTTCCGCAGCCTGCGGAATAGAAGCGAAGTTCCAGTGGATGGGAAGTTGATGTCCAAGTCGGATAGCCTTGGCGCGACCATGTTGGATCCGTGTGATGAAGTCGCGGTGAGCAAGTGGGTTGAGGGCGCGTCAGCACTGATTGAAGAAGCCGCCTCCAGAACTGAGTTACGTGAGGTCAAGGTGAGCGTCTTTGGTGACGGGTCTGCTTTGACTGTGGCGAACCGGGCGATCGGTTCCCTCGAACCGACTAGGCGCGCTAGCGCGGGCAAGAACCTGGGAGGCGCAAGGAAGCAACTACAGGCGCTCTATGATGCCCGCATGCTCGTCCTCGAACAAGAGGAACGTTGGCAGGCCATCAGGTCAGAGGGTGTGGACGTTACTCTGCCGACTCGCCGCACTCCAATTGGGGCGCGGCACCCTTTGTCACTGTTGATGGAGCAGATTGAAGACTTCTTCGTTTCGCTCGGGTGGCAGATCGCCGAAGGGCCTGAGATCGAACACGAGTGGTTCAACTTTGACGCGCTGAACTTTGACGCAGATCATCCGGCGCGCCAGATGCAGGACACCCTCTACATCGACGGGACCACGGTGGGGGCGGACACGCCCGAGGGGGCCAACCTGGTTCTTCGAACCCACACCTCCCCAGTTCAGGCTCGTGAACTACTCGCCAAGGGCGCACCCCTATATATCGCATGCCCGGGCAAGGTATTCCGTTCTGACGCGCTCGACGCCACCCACACCCCGGTATTCCACCAGGTTGAGGGCCTGGCGGTCGACAAGGGGATGACAATGGCGGACCTAAAGGGAACCCTCGACCACTTCGCGAAAGCGATGTTCGGTGACGAGGCGAAGACTCGACTTCGACCCTCGTTCTTCCCCTTCACTGAACCCAGCGCAGAGATGGACCTGTGGTTCCCTCAGAAGAAGGGCGGCGCCGGCTGGATCGAGTGGGGCGGATGTGGAATGGTCAACCCGAACGTGTTGATTGCCTGCGGCGTGGACCCGGGCGAATACACTGGCTTTGCCTTTGGAATGGGCCTGGAACGCACACTCATGTTGCAACACGGAATTGCTGATATGCACGACATCGTTGAGGGTGATCTCAGATTCTCTCGGCAGTTCGGCCTGTACGGAAAGGGGAACTGAAATGCCACACGTCGCTATCAACTGGTTGCGTGACCACGTAGAGGTTCCTGAGGGTACAACGATCGAGCAGGTCGCCGAATCCCTGGTTAAGGTGGGTATTGAGGAAGAGGAGATCTTCCCCGCTGCAGTTCAGGGTCCGCTCGTTGCGGGTACGGTCCTTTCGATAAAGGACGAGGAGCACACTAACGGGAAGACCGTCCACTACTGTCGTGTGGACGTCGGCGAGTACAACGATGAGCCGGGGACCGGTGCCGAGGCGTCCGAGTTCCCAAGCCGTGGAATTATCTGCGGTGCGCACAACTTCAAGGTGGGTGACACGGTCGTTGTCTCGCTGCCGGGCGCTGTTCTCCCTGGACCGTTCCCAATCGCCGCACGCAAGACCTACGGTCACGTCTCAGACGGCATGATCTGCTCCGAGAAAGAACTAGGTCTTGGTGACAATCACGATGGCATCATCGTTCTTGGCGAGACTATTGCGATTGATCCGATTCCCGCGCCCGGGGCCAACATGATCCCACTGCTGGGATTGGGCGAGGAGATCCTTGAGGTCAACGTGACACCGGACCGAGGCTACTGCTTCTCGATGCGCGGCCTGGCACGAGAGTACGGGCACTCAACCGGGGCTAAGTTCACAGATCGGGGACTCCCTGAGTCGCTCGCTGCACCACTTCCGACCTCGGATGAGGGAGCCTTCGAAGCCGACGTGGATCCCGAGTCAGTGCTCGAAGGACGTAGCGCCGCTGACCGTTTCGTGACGCGTATCGTCCGTGGCATCGATCCGAAAGCATCGACTCCGAAGTGGATGGTGCGCAGACTCGAACAGGCCGGGATGCGCTCGCTTTCCCTCCCAGTCGATGTAACCAACTATCTGATGCTGGATCTGGGACAGCCCCTCCACGCATATGATCTCGGCTTTGTGAAAGCCCCGTTTGTTGTCAGGCGTGCGAACGAGGGCGAAGTGTTTGACACCCTTGACGGGTCTCACCTGCAACTGGACCCGGGAGACGTGCTGATCACCGACTCTCCTGAGGGCAAGCGAGCCTCTCGAATCGTTGGATTGGCCGGTGTTATGGGTGGCCTCGACTCTGAGGTTGGCACTGAGACCGCCGATGTCGTGATCGAAGCGGCGCACTTCGACCCAGTATCGATTGCCCGAACTGCCCGCAGACACCGCATGCACTCGGAGGCTTCGAAAAGGTTCGAACGCGGTGTCGACCCAAACAGTGCACCGGTTGCGGCGGCCCGGGCCGCTGAACTCATCGCCGAATACGGCGGCGGAACTGTTGATGCAACAGGCTACGACTACTCTCAAGTCACGGCCGGGCCACCGGTCGTTCTTCCGTTCGGCGAGGTCGAACGCCTCACGGGACTGAACCTTACCGATGACAAGGTCC
>JBATQJ010000152.1:0-66067 GCA_049291975.1 Scrofimicrobium sp. | reverse complement strand
GACAATAGCCGCCGTATCCAAAGGAAGGATTGTTGTAATCGGTTCCGATTCGGGAATCTAGTCCGACTCCTTGGATAATCTTTGAAGCATCCAATCCGCGAACGGCCGCATAGGTATCAAGCTCGTTGAAGTAGGCGACTCGCAGTGCCAAGTAGGTATTGGCAAAAAGCTTCACTGCCTCTGCCTCAGATGAAGCCATCAGTAGCGCGGGGATGTCATGTTCTTGCGCTCCTTTGGCAAGTAGCTCAGTGAACACCGTTGCTGTCTCGCCTAGGACTTCGGTGTGATCGGTTCCCACGGGCATGCCAACAATGATCCGTGATGGGTGGAGGTTGTCGTGCAGTGCGTGACCTTCGCGAAGGAACTCAGGTGAGAAGAGGAACTTTAGTTTGGGATAGCGTTCCGCCAGGTCCTGCGTAAAGCCAACCGGAACCGTCGACTTAATAATGATCACGACGTTTGGATTCGCCTGTTGCACCAGGTTGATTACCTGTTCAACGTGCGAGGTGTCGAAATAATCCTTCGTAGGATCGTAGTTGGTTGGAGTAGCAATTACGACTAAATCAGCATCACGGTATGCCGCTTCGCCGTCGAGCGTTGCCGTGAGGTCTAGGTTGTGATTCGCTAGGTACTCCTCAATCCCAGGATCGCGAATCGGTGACAGCTTCTTCTTGACTAGGTCGACCTTCTCGGGAACCACATCTACGATAGTTACTTTGTTGTGCTGAGCGAGAAGTACAGACAGCGACAGGCCCACGTATCCTAATCCCGCAACTGCGATTCTCATTCTTACGATGGTCCCTTCGCTAAAGAAATCCTCGGCTAGTGCGCATGGTCAACGGTGATCGTGTCGATCCAATCTTCCATATGAGTACAGCCTAACTGTCTAAAATTGGAATCTCTGTTTGAGTGCTCCGGCATTACTTGCATTGGTGGATCAGCAGGGCGAATTTAAGCCGTGGCGGATTACTGCTTGCGATTGATTTTCTGTGGTCGGTCGTGGCTCCTTACCTGTCTCAGCTGACGCCGAGCACGCCGATAGAGGCTGAGAAGCTTTCGCGGAACTCTGGTCCGCTGAACATATTTGATCAGGCGTTGAGACTCCTGTGGCATATACGGATCTCTCGAAGTCCTTGGCCAACGTCCTGCCATCAGCTTCACCTCCGGCCTGGTCACCGTGTTATCCCGTGAGAGCGACTCAAAGTGGAAGGCTCGGACCTGACTGAGCCATATGACGCGCATTCCCTCAGAGCGAATCTTGAGGCATAGGTCCACATCGTTGAAGTTCGAGGGAAGTTGCTCGTCAAATCGACCAACCTGCTCGAATGTCTCTCGGCGCAGAGCCAGACAGGCTCCAGTAACCATTGATACCTCGTGGTCCACTAAGAGATCATCGCAATACCCAGCGCTGTCGTCCGCCCACTTCGCGTAAGCGTGCATGAAGTTGCCCCGCTGGGCGATGACTCCGGCATGCTGAATCGTGCCGTTCTCGAAGATCAACCTGGCTCCCGTAGCACCAACTTCCTTTTCTTGGAGTGGAGCGCAGAGATCCTCAATGAAACGATCCGAAACTATTTCCATATCGTCATTCAGGAACACTACGATGTTGCCGCTGGAGGCTGCGAATCCGAGGTTGCACTTCTCAGAGAAATTGAACGGTCGCTCGTAGCGCACCGGCACCAGCTTTGAACTGCAGATACTCTCGAGTTCGGCGAGCACGCTCTGAGGAGTGTCAGCGTCAAAGACGATGACGACTTCCAGATTCTGGTGGGTTGTGTGTTCCATAAGTGAGCGGACTGTATGAGTTACGAGAACTCTTTCTTGACCACGAATTTCTGCGGACCCGCCCCGCGTCGGAATCACTACTGAAACCCTAGTCTCGGGATCAAACGGACGCTTCAGGGAATAGGTCCCCGGTCGCGGTCCATCCACTACTTCGTATGACTCAAGTTCGATCCGATTCAGATGCTCTTGGATGGCGGCACGGCCTAATGCCTGCTCGTCATTCTCGAGTCCGCTAAGTTCCTCCGTAGCCATGAAGCGGTAACACAGCACTGCGGGAACAAACGCAACATCTGCTGTTGTTTCAGAGATCCGCAGAGCAAGGTCATAGTTGTGGACACCCTCAAACTCTTGACGATACATGTCGACGTTTAGGGTAAGGTCGCGTCTGAAAGCGACGAAGTTTCCCAGGTACATTCCGTGGCGTAGTCTCTCCGGCGACCAGGAAGGCTTTTGGTCAGACGGCTTCCTCCGTTCCCGGTCGTCGATCTCGCCCTCGTCGGAGTAGATAAGGCCAGCAATAGGGGTTTCACTCGCCGCCTTTTGGAGCACTTCCAGGGCATTTGGTCGCAGTTGCATGGAACCGTCAATCGGGATGATCCACTCGCCAGTGGACCTCTTTACGGCGGCATTGAGGCTGGCAACTGCGCTCGCCTCCTCTGCCCTGATCAGGCGGACACGCCTGTCCTCCCTCAGCTGTTTCCAATGTTTGCTGGTCCGCGCGGTGCCGGAACCTGTAATGACGAGGATCATTTCCCAGTCATTGAAGCTCTGCTCCAGCACCGTCTTGATCGTTTCATCGGGAACGAGGGAGTCTTCGCTGTCTACCGGTAAAACGAGGGTGAACGAGGGAGTTGAGACTGAACTTGTGGAGAGCTCTCGCTCCTCTGTGGCTTTCATCCGACCGTCCCCGGGGTTCTACGTAGTGATGGCGCTCTGTGTTATGGAGCGGATCCCAGCGACACTGCCCGGCAAGCTGCGTCTCATCTGGGCTACCAGTATCGTAGATTACAGATGGATCGTGTGTTCGGTACATCGCGTCGGCCCGTCCAGAAACGGTGCAACGTGACGTGTAGCCAGAACCCGGCAATAGACAGACGTTAGGGCCATAATGTTGATGCGGGAAATAGCATGCAACCGACAGAACTGAAGACATCTTGAGTACCTCCACCTCGAAGCCGTCCACTAGACGAATCCTCACTTTCTTGCTTTACGATCCAGACGGTCTTTGCGACGAATCGACCCTCTACACCCTCCGAGGTTTTCGCCCCTTCGCACAGCACATACTCGTAGTGAGCAACGGACGACTGAAGGAAGAGGCAAAGTTGGCGCTGCTGTCAGTCGCCGATGACGTGCTGGAAAGGGAAAACGTCGGATATGACGTTGGTGCATATCGCGATGCCTTTTCCCACGTCGGATGGGATGAGCTGAGCCAGTTCGATGAGCTACTTATGGTCAACTACACGTTCTTTGGTCCGGTTGGCTCCTTCGGTCCCGTCTTGGAGCAAATGGGGGAGAGCGGCGTCGATTTCTGGGGGATCACCGATCATCCGAGGGTCACCCCTGATCCGGTGTCAGGAAAAGGAACTATGCCTGCTCACTTGCAATCCTTTTGGCTTGCCGTGCGCAGACCGCTTCTAGCCAGCGATGCCTTCCGGTCGTACTGGATCGGACTTGAAGACCCAACTAGTTACGAGGGAGTGATAACCAGCTTTGAAACGAGGTTCACAGAACATTTTTCAGAGCTTGGCTTCAAATGGAAAGCCGCCTATCCCGCCTCGGACTACGGAGTTCGAAACTCTGCGATGGAAGCGCCCTTGGCGCTACTGCGCGACGGCTGTCCCCTCTTTAAAAAGCGGTTGTACTTTCACGATGCGCCGTGGCTTGCGCGCCAGGGAGTGTTTTCCGGTTCAGTGACTGCGGAGGCAGTGAAGCTCGGGTACCCCGAAGAGCTTGTTCTTGAGGGCGTTCATCGACGTGCGACCGCGAGAGAGTTGAGTTTCGGCATGGACGCAACCTTCATGGTTCCGCCGTCTTCTGACGACGGATGCGAAGTTGCAGATGACGCCGGAGAGTTTACAACGATAGTGGGAAGCCCCTGGAAACGCCTGGCAACAAATGGAGTTGAAGCGGTTCTCGGAGATGCGAAGATTCTGATCGTTGACTCGATCGCTCCGCGACGTGGTCATCTCTCCGACGGAGCCGTCTCCTCCTACAACTACGCCCACTCGGCGGTTGTCGAAGCATCTGGGTTCGTGTCCGGTCGTCTACTGGAACGACCATTGATGGCGGCAGTCTTCCCCTACATGGATCTGTTGAGCGAGCCGGTTGATGGACGTAAGTGGTTTTCAAGGACGAAGGTTGCGGAGAGCGTGGCGGAGGCTCTGGGACTCTCCGGTCCGTTCAGTCACACGTCTGTCTTGGCGCCCTATCGAAGCATCGCCGCGTACCGCCGGGAACTCTTGGAGTCCGCTAGCGGACGGATTGAACGTGCAGGCGGATGGTCCGCACTAACGAGGGTGGCCGGAGACGAAAATACCCTCGTCCGTATCCTTGATCTGCTTGTCGGCGACATCGCCAAGGAAGAGGGCTGGTTTGTCGGTCAGGTAGGAACAGAGACCGAACTCCGGCGCTCGGCGAGCCTGTTGCAGGATGCCTACTCACGAAAGCCGTACGTGCAACCCGGATACCTCGACTACCCGTACTCAGGCCAGATTGCCGCCCCCAGTTTCAAGAGCAAGGTCGGACACTTCGTCAGGCAGGTGTCACCATCGGCGTTTGAGACGCTCCATTCCATGGAGGCACGCGTTAAGGAAGCTGTCCGAGGAGAGAGGGACGACAGCAAATGAGAGATGAAATGGCGCTTCCAGCGCTCCTCTTTGTGCGTACCGGTAGACAGTGGGCGGAACAAGATCGTCACCTTCTTGCGGCCTTCGATGGTCTGACAAGCGGATTGGTTACTGCGGCACCTGCGCGAAACGCAGAGACGGCCCTGTCTGACGCGGACCGTGGAGCCGAGGTTCGATACGTTCCAGAACAGGGGCTCGCTGGGATCCTAATGCGATTGCGTTCCCTTGGTTCTCTTGACACTTCGCGTGACCTGGTTGTGATTAGTGATCAGGTTTTCGGTCCGGTGGGGTCCATCGACGAGTTGATGGCGGGCGAAGACTCCGGTGTGGTTCTGACTCTTGTCGGTTCCGACGGACGACAAGATGCAACTGAGGACATGACTCTGCCGACCGCGGAACCCGCAGGGCCGCTCGCGATGGAGCTCACCTGGCTGAGGATTCCACGCGGTCTGCTCGGCACTGAGCGCTTTTGGGAGGCCACGCGCAGAGCCACTGACCTTGCGGAAGCAGAGCTCGGGTGGTTGGACTTGGCCGGATTCACCCGAACGCTAGAGGCGGAGGGAGTAGCCGTTCGACCGGTGTTCGATGGCCCGAACGACCTCTTTGCCCGTGATCTCGAGTTCTACTTGCACGAGGGAATCCCGCTTCTTCCCTGGGCCATCTTCACCTCCAATCCGCTGGTTCTGGAAAGGTGGGCGATCGTTCCTCGGTACGCCTATGACTATACGAGTAGGTCACAGTATCCGTCTCGTCTCTTCTGGAGTCGGATCCTCAGCAGTTGCCCTCCTCAGACCTGGTACACCAATCTGTCACTACTGGATATCCTTCCGAACACCGCACCCCGAGGTTTCGTAAACGAAATGAAGACGGCAGTCATTGCCCACGTCTTCTATCCCGAAATGCTCGCCCAGATACTGAAGTATGCCGGAAACGTTCCGGACCCCGTTGAGCTTTTTGTTACGACCAATACCGAAGAAAAGCGTCAGGAACTTGAGTCGATCTTGAAGGGACAAGACCGCCTTGCCACCTGGCAGGTGCGGGTGGTTACGACGAACCGTGGTAGGGACGTGTCAGCTCTCCTGGTTGACTGCGAGGACATTCTGAGGGATCCCAAGTTCGACGTCATTCTGAAATTGCATTCCAAGCGCTCGGTCCAGGATCCTTCGTCAGTGAGTGCGTGGTTCCGCGATCATCTGTTCAAGAACCTCCTCGGTTCGCCCGGATATGTGAAGCACATACTGAAGCGTTTCCAGGATGAACCTGAACTGGGTATCATCATGCCCCCTGTCATCCACATGGGAGTGCCGACTATGGGGAACGGTTGGACCCTCAACAAGGGGCCTGCTGAGCAACTCGCGAAACGATTGAAGGTTGATATTCCGTTCGACACTTTCACTCCATTATCGCCATACGGTTCTATGTTCTACGCGCGACGTGAGGCACTGCTTCCCTTGGTTGACGCGGGTTTTCGGCCGGAGGAGTTCCCGGACGCGGATGGGTATCGCGACGGTTCCCTCGCCCACGTAATCGAACGCTTGTTTAGCTACGTGGTGTTTAGTCAGGGCTACTATGCTCGCTGTGTTCAGCAGAAAGAACTAGCCGAGATCTCTTCAGTCGCACTTCAGTACAAGTATGACCAGGTAAGTCACTATCTGTTCCCGTTCGCCACCAGGCAGATCAAGCTGCTGGGCGGAGGCGATACCGCACCGAGTGACGCGCAGGTTCGTTTCCTGATCCGACGTCAACTAAAGACTCGGTATCCACGAACTGGCGCCGCAGCGGCTAGCGCCGAGGCATTCGTGAAGCGGACCGTTGGGGGAATGAAGCGTCGACTTGGGCGCAGTTAGCTAGTAGTGAGGTTAGTCGTTCCGCCGCGCAGGCGCATGTACTGCTTATGGGACGTGAACGGAACATAGGGATCCCTTACGGGGCGCCCCCACCTTCTCACCACGGCATCGACCTCCTCAGGCTTAACCGTGTTCGTTCGGGTGAGCGATTCGATAATCGACCCGTGTGGCGTTTTCCGCTGGGCTGTCATCATGTTGGTACTTGTCGTCACGTTTGTCAGGTTTCGCTAAGAGGTAGTTTTCCGCTGGGCTCTTCAGCTTGATGCAATCCTTTGCTCGACCGTGATTAGGAGTATTGCTTCCTCGAATCCCATGGACATTCATCTGGGAGTCTAGCGGCATTGTCGGTTCGAAAGGGCGCTCTCACATATCATTGGTTAGTTGCAGCCGATGTAGGGCGTGGAAAGAGAGCAGAGTGTGAGTGATCCTGATGTGGTCGCGGCAGAAGCCCGCTATACGAGATTGTCGGAGTTGCCTTTCGTTTCCTATAAGAGTCAGGGAAACGCAGTCTCGGGCTTTTTCAGTTCACTGAAGGACGTTTTGGGGCGGCGCGAACTCCTCGGGCAATTGGTACGCAGAGAGCTGGTTGGAAAGTACAAGGATTCTGCTCTTGGACTGGTCTGGAGTTTGGTGAGGCCACTAACCCAGTTGTTCATCTACTACCTGGTCATAGGGAAGTTCCTCGGGGCCGCTCGCGGCATCGACAACTTTGCAGTATTCATTTTCTGCGGTCTGACCATCTACGGCCTGTTTAGCGAAACGGTGACGTCGATGACCAGTTCCGTCGTCTCCAACTCTGGACTGATTAAGAAAGTCCACTTGCCGAGGGAAGTCTTTCCTTTGGCTGCGGCAGGGGCTTCACTATTCAATTTCGCGATCCAGTTGATAATCCTGCTGATAGCTGCGCTATTGATAGGAACGATATCGGTCGGAACCAACCTGTTGTTCGCGTTCGCCGCGTTCTTCGTCATCATGGTATGGGCGTTGGCATTGGGATTGACTCTGTCAGCCGCCAACGTTTTCATGCGCGATATCCAATTCTTAACAGACGTCGTAATGATGCTGCTGATGTGGTTCAGCCCGATACTCTATTCTTGGACTTTTGTTCGGGAAACGTTCGGAGATATGGGCCTGGACTGGCTGACCAGCATATACATGGCCAACCCCATCACCATCGCCGTCATCGGTTTCCAAGAGGCCTTCTGGGCGATCCCAAGCGGAGGAGAGTTGCTTCCCGACCTTTGGCTGAGGATGCTAATCGCCGGTCTTGTTGGGCTTGTCGCGCTGTGGGCCGCGCAGAGGTACTTTGCTAGACGCCAAGCTAACTTCGCGCAGGAGTTGTGATGAAACAGGTAATTCCAACAGTCATTGAACTTAGGAATGTTTCCAAAAGATTCGTGCTACGAAAGGATAAGTCTGTCAAAGACCGACTACTTCATCCGTTTCAGTCAAAGCAGTTCGAGGAAGACTTTTGGGCCCTGAGAGACATCGATCTAGAGGTCAAAGCTGGCTCCACAATAGGCTTGATCGGCCCAAATGGTTCCGGCAAGTCAACATTGCTCAAGGTCATTGGCGGGATAATCGATAGCGATACAGGTTCAGTTGAGACCAGGGGAAGGGTAGCGGCGCTGATTGAACTTGGGGCAGGGTTTCATCCCGATCTCACTGGCCGCGAGAACGTATACCTAAACGCGTCAATACTTGGGATGTCCAGGCAAGAAACTGAAGAGAAGTTCGACGAAATTGTCTCGTTTTCTGGGATCGAACAGTTTATCGATACTCAGGTCAAGTTCTATTCCTCCGGGATGTATGTGCGCTTGGCGTTTGCAGTAGCGATACATTCCGATCCAGACCTGTTACTGGTGGATGAGGTACTCGCCGTTGGCGACGAAGCGTTCCAACAGAAGTGTCTCTCCAAGATCTCTGAGTTCCAAAAACAAGGAAGAACGATCATTATCGTGTCCCATTCTATGGGGCAGATTGCGTCCCTGTGCGACCGAGTCGTAGTTCTCGGACATGGACACATGCTCTTCGATGGGGAACCCGAGGAAGGCATTACTGTGCTTCGTGCGGGCTTCAATGGTTCGGAAGGGGTCATTGACGTCTCCGGACAAAGTGATGACAAACCCCGCGCCGCTCGGATACATTCGGTTATATCCTCTGTACCCGACGGATCTGCGTTGCACCCAGGGGAGGCACTGACTGTCAATATTGAGTTTGAGGTTGAGGACCCTACGGACAGATGGGACCTAACTGTCGGGCTTGTCAATCCCCTTGAGTCGACTGTGATGGCAACTTCGGCACACGCGTCAGGTATTGGAAATTTGCCGATTCAAGGTAGGCAAGTTGTGACTATGGAGTTTCCCAATCTGTCTCTTGGAGAGGGCGGATACACCTTGTCGGTGGGATATTTCGATGGTCAACAACGCGAGGTCTGCCGGACGGATGGGGTGGGCCTATTCCGTGTCGAGGCGGGCCATCAGAGCATAGGAACAATATTTTCAGAAGTTAGCGCTCAGTTGAGTCCTGCCTCTGACAGTTAGTGGTGACGTATAGCAGCAATGTGGGCATCGCCGAAGCGGCAGAATGAGGGCCGACTGAAGCAGGGGACAACGGTCCCTGCACTTGGCGTGCCTCCGTCGAAGCGGCGTTACGACATTCAGGGGCTTCGCGCCATTCTCATGGCGCAGGTGCTCTTGTACCATGCCTGGAGAATCGGTTCGCCGATCGGTGTCGACTCATTCATCATGATTTCCGCATATCTGATGACGTCTTCATTCTTGCGTCGCACAGAGGCTGGAAAGATGCCGTTCTTCATCGAGCGGTGGGGAAACACGTTCAAACGTCTACTTCCGCCCTTGGTTATCGTTGTTCTCGCGACGCTTGGCGCATCCCTACTTATCTTGACTGCGGATCGTTGGCGCGAAATCACAGTTCAGTCATTCGCCTCGATCACGTACTGGGAAAACTGGCGTCTTGCCGCGGTGTCAGCTGACTATTACGCCGACGATCACGCCCTTTCAAGTCCGCTTCAGCACCTTTGGTCAATGTCGATGCAAGGCCAAATGTTCCTACTATGGCCGTTGCTTATGACCATCTGCGTCGTCATCGCGCGCAAGATCAGGGTCAGTCCACGCGGCCTTGTGGCCATTACCTTCGGATTGGTTGCAGCGTTCTCTCTGTTGTGGCTCATGCAATTCTCTCCGGATGATGCTTCGGTCTACTTTGACACTCGGTCTCGGATATGGGAGTTCGCGCTCGGATCAATGATCGCGGCCCTCGCACCATGGCTTAGGCTCCCACGTAAACTAACCCGATTGCTGGTGCCGACGGCATTCATTGTGTTGATCCTCTACTGCCTGGTCTCAATCGGTTCATATCCGGGACCAATGGCCGCAGTCCCGATCCTGGCAGTAAGCGTCATTTTGCTATACAACCCGGATGCTCCGACCGACGCAGTCGGAAGGGTGTTGGCATGGAAGCCGCTGGTAGCCCTGGGCGACATCTCTTATGCGGTCTACTTGGTCCACTGGCCAGTCTTCGTCTTCTTCCTCGCTTACAGAGACCAGGAACAACTGGGGTTGAATAGCGGCATTGCTTTGATTGTCATCTCAGTCGTACTTGGCTGGGTTCTCACCAAGCTTGTCGATGACCCACTCCGGAAGCTACCTTGGACGAATCGTTCAACGAAGAACAAGTACGTCATGGTTGTTCTGTGGCTAATAATTGGGCTTCTTCCGGTCACTGCAAGCTGGATCTGGCTAAACGACAGAATCAATGAGGAGACCGATGCATCTGTGGTGGTCCACGCAGAATCTGATCTGGTCGGATCAGCGGAATCAAAACTAGAGATCAGGCTCGATGAGTCCATTCCAATAGCAGGGCCGGGCTCAGCGGAGCATCCCGGTGCGCGGATTCTTCTGGGGGAGGCCGAGCCCGATTTTGCCGGCGTCGAGCCGATACCAGACGCCCTCACTGCCGCCGCGCAGCCGATATACGACGATCCTTGTCCGCCCAGCGTCATCGACTTCATTGGAGAGGGAGCCGCTCCTCTATGCAGCTCCCTCGGAGACAGGGACAGCAAAGGAAAGACGGTTGTGCTCGCGGGCAGTAGCCACGCGCAGCAACTACTGACTTGGCAGATTCCTCCGCTAATCCAATCCCAAGATTGGGAGGTGTTCTCGGTCCTGTTTCCGGGGTGTCCCTGGACGATGCCCGGGAACTACCACCAAGAGTGCTCTGATCAGAACCAGCGACTCTTTGAGTATGTGGATCAGAACCCTCCCGACTACGCATTCCTCATCGTCACCTTAACGAAGGCCGACTCCAACGAGGAGGTTCTGGTAGATGGGGTGGTTGAATTGGTTCAAGAGCTACTAGACAGAGGGGTCATGGTTTTTGGAATCTCGGACAGCATACGTGCCGAAAATAACCTATTCGAGTGCTCCAGTGAACGGCCAGAGAACGCTCCGTACGGCGGTTGCCTTCTTCTTGAAGACGAACATTTTGCAGACTCAGAGATCCTAGATCCGCTTCTTCGACTGGACGGATTCCATTTTCTCGATATGCGGGACGCCTACTGCGTAGACGGGATTTGTCCGACGATTATCGGGAACGTGATGGTCTACTTCGATGGCAATCACGTCACGACGGCGTACTCACGTAGTGTCGCTCCGTTCTTTTCTCAGCGAGTCCTTGACGTCCTGAACGACCCCTTCCTGGTCTACCCGTCCGGATATGACCCAGACGGAGAGGTATCGATTTGCGCGCGGGGCAGGTGCGAAGTGGCGATGAACAACCTGAGAGATCAGCTCGCTCACCCGCAACCTATCGGTTACCTACTGTCTGATGATTTGGACTAAGGGCTTCGCCGCCTTTGCTGCGGATCCGACTCGCAGTCGATACCCGATAGGTGATGTGCTCTTGATACACCATCTATTGTCGCGTGTTGCCTCGACTGCTCTGGCGTTACGATAACCTTTTGGAGACTCCAGTCTTCAGAAAGGTCTTGCAATGAAGGGCATTATTCTGGCGGGCGGTTCAGGAACTCGTCTACACCCACTGACTCTTGGAACATCCAAGCAGCTAATGCCGGTTTACGACAAGCCGATGATCTACTATCCCCTAACGACTTTGATGCTGGCCGGAATCGATGAGATTCTTGTGATCACCACCCCTCACGACGCTCCCGGGTTTGAGCGTCTTCTCGGCGACGGCTCCCAGTACGGCGTCAAGATCAGCTATGCGCAACAGGCTGTACCGAATGGATTGGCCCAGGCGTTCGTGATCGGAGCGGACTTCATTGGAGACGACAAGGTTGCTCTGGTCCTTGGGGACAATTTGTTCTACGGCCCAGGAATGGGTACGCGACTCTCACAACTAAATGACATTGATGGGGCAGCTGTGTTTGCCTATCACGTTGCTGATCCTCGTGAGTATGGAGTTGTTGAGTTCGACAGTGATTTCAAAGCGCTTTCCCTGGAAGAGAAGCCAGAAAAGCCTCGTTCGAACTATGCGGTTCCCGGACTTTATTTCTATGACAACTCTGTCGTTGGGATTGCCAAGAGTCTGGAACCCTCCGCTCGCGGTGAGTACGAGATTACGGATGTGAACAAGAAGTACCTTGAGGCGGGCAAGTTGTCCGTGTCGGTACTTCCTCGTGGGACAGCTTGGCTGGACACGGGCTCGTTCAATGATCTGGCAGACGCGGCGGTGTTTGTGAGGACGGTTCAGGATCGGCAGGGAATGAAAATCGGCTCCCCTGAAGAAGTGGGATGGCGGAGGGGTTTTCTGAGTGACGACCGGCTACGCGAGGTTGCGGAACCCCTTCGGAAGTCCGGATACGGCGAGTACCTGGTTTCCCTTCTCGACGAGAGGTAAGGCGGGAAATGGCCGGCAAGAGTGTGCCGGATGATCGCGTCCTCGTAATCATTCCCGCATGGAATGAGGGAACTGTAATCGGTGGAGTTCTCGACGAAGTTCGTAAGGTGGCGCCAGAGGTTGATGTTCTGGTTGTTTCGGACGGATCGACCGATGACACGGTGGAACAGGCGCGCATCCGAGGCGTAGCCGTGCTGGACCTTCCTCTTAATCTCGGAGTCGGCGGGGCCATGCGAGCGGGATATCTCTACGCCAAACGCCACGGATACAGTTGGGCTGCTCAGTTGGATGCTGATGGACAACATGATCCAGCGGAACTGAAAACCCTAATGGACGAGGCATTGTGGTCAGACGCTGACGTTGTGATAGGTGCTCGGTTCGCGGGTAAAGGCGACTACAAGGCTCGGGGCCCGCGAAAGTGGGCGATGAGTGTCATGTCGTGGATACTCTCACCCGTCACCGGGGCCAAGCTTACGGATACCACTTCTGGGTTCAAGCTAAACTCGCGTCGGGCCATAGAGCTTTTCTCCGCGGACTATCCAGCCGAATATCTGGGGGATACTGTCGGAGCGCTAACGCTTGGCGCGCGCGAGGGGCTAAAGATCACCCAGGTTCCGGTTGAAATGAGGCCGAGGGTGGGCGGGGAACCTTCTCATGGGCCGATAAAGTCTTCGCGATTCCTGCTTCGTGCGTGGTTCGCGCTAGGGATTGCGCTAACCCGGAAGCCCGGCAAGAGCGAGACAGGAGCCTCCGATGACTAGCACTAGTTATGCGTTCGGAATCGCTTTCGCACTGATTGTTTTTGCCGCTATCTTCTGGAACCTCCGTGCCGGAAGAATGAAGGAACGTTACGCGTTCTGGTGGATCCTCATCGGAATCACGATTGTTCTCATCTCGGTTTTTCCCGGAATACTGACGTGGTTGAGTAACGAACTGGGGGTTGAAGTTCCGCTGAACCTTGGATTGTTTGCAGGCGGGCTGGTCCTCTTACTAATGACACTCCAGTACAGCGTTGATCTTTCCAGGGCAGCCGACCGCGAGCGAAGACTGGTCGAAGAGCTAGCGCTTCTGGACCAGCGAGTCGGCGAGCTAGAGCGTAAGACGAACGACTAGCTCACAACGTGCTGTAGCAGTGCGCGAAGACCATTCTTGGATTTCAGAGCGGTCGGAAGCAGGGTGAGCGCATAGGCCCTGGAGGTTATGTGTGTTCGCGCTGACCGGGCTGCGCGGGTCCATCCCATCTGCTGAAGTTGATCGGCGCGATCACTGAAGAATCGTCGTTCATCCTCGAACCGAGGACCGTCAAGGAGAGCCTGTGAACTGAGGCTTTCGGAGTGACGCCGATATTTGAACACCGTTTCTGGGACTATCGCGATACGGGCACCACCCTGTATCAAATCAAGGATGAGTCCCAGATCCAGAATGATTTCGTAGTCGGGCAAGAACTCCACAGTCTTCAGAGCTTCGGTCCGGAATGCGAGGCTGGGCCAATAGAGCCAGTCGCCGACAAGTAGGGACTTTGCCGCGTTTTCGCCGGAAATCACGATCGTGCCACTTCCTCGTGGACGGATGAGGGTTTTCACCTTGTCTGCTAGTGGTGATGTGACCTCGCCGTTCTCGTCAATCACTTCAACACCAGGTTGGATGATCTCAATCCCAGGCAGCCTGGACGCGACCTTCTCAATAACCTCGACGTACTCAGGATCAAGGAGATCGTCGCAGCCCATGAAGACGGTGTAGTCGCCTTCTGCTAGGGACTGACACTTTGCGAAGTTCTCGATAATCCCAAGATTTTGATCATTTCGGATATACCTAATCCTTGGGTCGCTCTGATCTACAAAGTAAGCCGAAACGTCCTCGGGATAGCAGTCATCCACGATGGTAAGCCGCCAGTTGGGTGAAGACTGAGCTTTTACCGACTCGACCGCCTCGAATAGCTGACTTGGCTTTCCCCAGAAGGGAACGAAGATATCAATCACGAGTCCAGTATCTCAGCAGCTCCGTCTCAACCGACTTGAAGTGGCGCAAGGTGTTGCTTCCCACTGGAGAAACCCGCCGCTTTTCTGTCAGGGGAAGCCATCATTTGCTTCTTTCCGCCTAGAGTTGGAACATGCGTCTGACTCCGTCAAATTCAGCTCCCCTGGACGTGGTTACTATCGAGCAGGGCACGAGAGACTGGAGACGAGTAGTTGCGGCAGCCGTTGGTGTGCTCGCGGTGTTTGTCGGTTTCTTGGTGTGGGCCTCCTCCTCTCCGGTCGGAGCTTCACCTGATGACGACTACCACTTGGGGAGCGTCTGGTGCCCGTGGCCGGTCGCGGACTCAGGGTGCGACTACACGGTGGAAGATGGTGAGATTGCGACAGTAGGCGTGCCCGAATCTGTGGCTGGGTCGGCTGCCTGCTATGCATTCCATCCGGAGATCAGTGCCGAATGCACGGAGACGCTCTCGGACAATGACATCGTTCAGACGGAACGATTCGACGATGGGACCTATCCGCCGGGCTATTACCAACTCCATCGGCTACTGGTGGGTGGGGATGTCTTTCACTCGATCATGGTGATGCGGGTGGTTAACGTCGTCTTGGGTCTGGGCGGCCTGGTGCTGGTTGCGGCCTTCGCATCGCGGAAGCTCAGACCAGCACTGTTTCTCGCCGCAACTGTCGCGTGGGTTCCGATGGGAGTGTATTTCATCGCGTCGAATAACCCGACAAGCTGGGCGATAACGGGTGTGCTCATATATGCGGCAGCAACTATCGCTGCCGCTGAGGCGGTCGGTTGGCGACGTTGGGCTGAAGTCGCGATGATGGTATTTGGGACCGTCCTTGCTGCAACATCACGTGCCGATTCAGCTTTCTATGTTTTCGTGGTGACCCTGGCGCTCTGGTTATTGATCCCAATTAGGCGGCAGAGGCGGAGCATCTTCGTTTGGTCGGTGGGTCTAACTCTTTTGTCCTTGTTGATGTTTCTCAGAGCGGGGCAGGTGGGGTCCCTGACCGATTCTGGAGGATGGCCGGTGGACGCTAACGCGTCGACGTTGAGGGTCCTCATCAACAACATTGAAACGATCCCTGACTACATCGCGGGCATGTGGGGCTATGGTGCGGGTCCCGGATGGTTTGACACCACACTTGATGGCTGGACTGTGTTTGGCATGCTCATCGTTGCCGGAGGCGTGGTATTTGCGGGGGCCCGGGAAATTGGTGTCCGCAAGGCCCTCGCAAGCCTGGTGCTAATTGGTGCGATAGCTGGGATACCCATCGTGTCGATGACCCTGCGTCACGTCTATCCGGTGAACTACTACCAGCCTCGGTACCTGCTACCTCTGATGGCCGTATTCTTCTTGGTCTGGATTGCAGGAATGCGGCAAAGCACATTGATGGATCGCGGAATGCAGTGGGTATTGATGGTTGTCTTTGTGTGCATTGCCCACGCGTTTGCTCTGTACAGGACTATCGAGAGATTCTCTGTCGGTGTGGACGGCAGTCTGCTGCACGACTCTGAGTGGTGGCCATGGGGACTCAGTCCGCTGTTGACGTTTGTGATTGGCGTAGTGGCCATGTCGAGCGGGGTTACCTTGCTGTCCTGGCTTAGTTTCACTAGCTATAGGACGATTGGCTCGGTGAGGGAAGGCGCAAAACAGTGACTCCTGTTGAACCGGCTTGCTCCTGGATGAGGCTTGAAGAAGGGTTCGGGCCAGATGACCAACCTGTATAAGCTAGCCGCCAGTCTGTCAGTTTCGCTACTAGTCTTCATCTGGGTTGCTCGGTTTCCGGCATTAGTCGGTGTTGAACCGGGTCCTGTTGGCATTCTGATAGAACTGGCAATCGCGGTTATTTCGGCCGTCGCCACGTGGATCCTGGTCGGGAAGCGAGTTAGTAGCCGACCAGAGCGGGCTGAGCCTTTGGGCCTTTCATGGATTTCCGTCATCGTTGCTCCCATACTTGGCACTGCCCTACTGGTCACGGCTTGGTTCCGTTCCGGTGGTTACCCGATGTGGGCGATTGAGGGCGACATGGCCACCAACACAATGCAGTCTCTTGCAATCCATGAGGCCGGAGGAGTTGGGTTCGGCGCAAACCCAAACCCGGCTCCGCTTACGAATCTGCTCTTCGCGCTTGGTTATGGGCTTGATCAAACCCCGTCTTTGTTCCAAGCCATCTTTTCCAACGCGCTAGTTCTGTTGCTTGTTGGAGCTACCGCTTCGCTGCTATCAGGTTGGTTCACTCTTGGCTTCACCAGGCAGTTGAACCCTCTGATGAGCGCCGCCCTCGTTTTCGGTGTGGGATGGATTCCGTACACTGGGATTCTTCTTCATCAGATCTTTGCTGCTGGTCACGCAAACGTCTGGATAGCGTACTTGGTCTTGTGGCTGGCGGTCATTGTTCATGCGTCCCCACATTGGCTAATAGGCCTGCAGGGCAAGATCGCGATTCTCTTTGGGCTGGTCACAGTCGCGGCCTCTGCTTGGGCTCCCTTGATGACGGTGCCGTTTGCGTTGGTGATTTCGCTCCTGGCCACCACCTGGGGCCAGCGGAAGACTGAAGACGTGAGGCGCCCTGGAGGGTGGCTGCTTCCGCTACTTTCGTTTGTGCAGATGGCTATCTACATGGTGGCGTTCTCCCTAGCAGATCTTCGTGGACACGGCCAGGCATTGGCCGCCAATGGTTGGACCGCCCCTTACACCACTAGAACCGTCGCGATCAGTTTCGTTCTTTATGCTGCTTTGTCCGTGTGGTTCTGGGTTGCCGCCGGAAGAAGGGGATGGTCTCAGGCACGGCTGGTGAATCAGGGACAGTTGTGGATGTTGGCCTCATCCATTGCGGGCTTTGGACTTCTAGTTATTCCGAGGCTCGGTCAGGAATCCCTGCTTGGCTACTATCCCGTGAAGTACTTGACTTTGGTCCTCACATTGACCGCGTCGGTACTGATTGGACAGGTAGCAGTCTTGATCTCCTCGGGAACTGGGCTGGTGAAGCAACTTGCGGCCGGAGTGCTGGCGCTGGCGGTGTTCCTCTTCGCGACTCTTTCTCCCTTCAATTATCAGACGAAGAAGATGGCAGTGGCGAGTGCTGTCACTATCCTTGGCACTGATTACAGCGAGACTCATTTGCAGAGCGTCGATCGGCTCGTCACGATATTTGATGCTGATCCGTACGGAGCGAATGTGGTGCTCAGCGACGACCCATTTGAGTATGGGTTGCCGAACTTCTATTTGATCAGGCTCTCTGTCGCCGAGGGACTTCCGAATCCCGCCTCTATATACATCTATACTCCGCAGCCCTGGACGAATGAGCAGTTGTGTGATCTGGTGACAGTGTGGGACATTCCTGTAACGGTTCACACCGCTCCAGAAGAAGTCGCGGCTACTCAAGCGCGCGTTGCGGGCTGTGAAGGCGATCCGAACGTGGAGGTTGTCGCATGGCCCGAGCCTTAGGCGTTTCCAAAGCGACTAGCCATATTCTGAGGGAACAACCAGATGACTGACCGGATCGGAAAGCAAGTCCGCCGGGACTACGTATGGAATACGGCTAGCAGTGTTATGGCCGCCGCCTCAACACTGATTATGACTCTCGCGGTTACGCGCGTGTCAGGGGTTGCGCTCGCGGGCTTGTTCGCACTCGGAACGAAGATTGGTCAGCAGTTCCAGAGTCTTGGAATGTACGAGGTTCGCCCCTATCAAGCAACTGATGTACGTAATCGATTCTCGTTCGGAACCTATCATTCGGTTCGAATATATACGGTCCTTTTTATGCTGGTTTGCGTGGTTCTGTACCCGGTGATCACCAACCAGCCGCGCGAAGACTTGGTGCTCATCATCCTTGTGGCGGCGCTTCGCCTCATAGATGCTTTCGAAGACGTCTTCTTCGGCGAGTTTCAACGTCGAGATCGACTGGATCTTGGAGGGAAAGCCTACTTCTTCCGCGTGTTCACCACGACGCTTGTGTTCTGCTTGGTCTTGGTCCTGACTGAAGATGTTTGGACCACCACTCTGGTCACGCTTGCTGTCTCAGTGATTTCGATGGTCACGATGGTTATCATTCCAGCGAGCCGACACTTTGATATTCGCCCGCTCTTCGCGGTTCGCCCAGGTGTTCAAGTCCTGAAAGAGTGTCTGCCGTTGGCGTTGGCGGCGTTCCTGGCCGTGTATCTGTCTAACGCTCCAACCTTCGCTATCGGTAGCTATATGGATGCAGATGCTCTTGGATTCTTCGCCATTATTTTTATGCCGGCCTTCGCAGTGAACCTTCTGTCGACACTTATGTTCCGACCACTTCTAACTAGACTGGCGGTCGTGTGGGTCGGGCGAGATCGGGCGGGATTTGCCCGACTTGTCCTTCTTGGGGTAGCGGGCGCTGTCGCGGGATCTGTCCTGGTTCTGTTAGTCACCTTATTGGTTGGTGTTCCTTTGTTGAACGTCCTATCCAGCGTTGACATCGGACCATACAAGGCAGACATGCTGGTCCTTGTTGTCGGTGGATCATTTAACGCGATTGGTGTGGTTCTCTACTACGGGTTGACAACGATGCGACAACAGAAGGCGGTGTTTGTCGGCTACGTTGCTTCGGCCCTCGCCGTGTTTTTCTTGTCAACCGTTTTGGTCCAAAGTCATGGGGTTATGGGAGCATCGCTGGCCTATGCCGGGGCGATGCTGATCCTTGTAGCCATTTTTGCGGCGTTCTTGCTTTACTTCCTCAGGAGAGATCGGGCCTTAGAATCCGGGTCCATCGACGACACTGCTACGAACTAATTGGTCCGGTAGCTCCCCGCAGGCCGTCCTTCAGTGCTTTCATCATCATCGGGATGCGTTCGCCTCGTCCCGGTGCCAGAGTGTAGTAGCCCATGTACTTGAGCATCCAGAATAGATAGCGTTGTTTCCAACGTTTCGGAAGGAAGGGTGCCCTCTGGAGCAGCAGGGTGTTCCGCATCATGTAGTAGTTGCGAATGGGGGAGTGCAGGTGCACTGCGCGTTTCCTCCCCGGCACGTGTGCCACCTCGTCGCCTAGTGAATGGTAGATGTGCGCGTCACCGGAAACCAGAATCCGGTATCCCTTCTGGATGGCACGCAGACACCAGGCCAGGTCCACATGGTCGATGAACAGACCCTCGTTCATAGGACCAACATCGTCCAAGACGGTCATCGGAATCAGGCAACCGGAGGCGAGCACGAATGGAACTGGTAGTACTTCTCCGGGTGCCGGTGTACGCTCTCGGACTGCCCGCCACTTTGAGAAGGAATAGACCAGGTCGCCGCCGGTTCCGTCCCCTCGTCCGTCAGAGGGGACCGGGCCAACAGCCGCCAGCGGACCGTCGACTGCGGTTGAGGGAAACTGACGCATAACCTCGTCCGATGCGGCGGGAAGCAGTTTTAGTGGTCCAGGCGATTCGGGTAGCGGGGGATCGGAGAAGCACGCGAGGAGTTGCTGGACCATGTCTGGTGCGGGAACAGAATCCTGATCACTCAGCAGGACATATTTCGCGCCTGCCTGTCGTGCCTGCTCAATTCCCAAATTCTGGGCGGCGGCGATACCAATGTTCTGATCGCAGCCGATGAAGGTGGCGTCGTGTTCTTTGGCGAGGTCGTGGACTTCCACCTGATTCCCGGACCCGTTGTCAACGATAATTGCTGAGTCGACTTGGGGCCGAAGCGCTGCGAGGAGGCGCATGAGTTCAACCGGATCTGGATTGAATGTGACAACAACAGCCGAAACAAGAGAGTCCACCCTAAGACTCTACCCAGAAACGCAGAAACCCACGCCGAAAGACGTGGGTTTGCGAATTGGCGCTCTGAGAGGGTTAGCTCTCTGCTACCGACGTAATTCTGACACAGAAATGAGATAAATGCATCCAGGACTTTAGGATTCAGGTCTCACATCAATCGTTCGCCTGTTTCGCCCAGTCTATTCCAACGCTGGATAGACTTACTCACGGTACCTTCCAACCAAGGAGAGCAAATGCGCATTGTGGTCACCGGCGGCGCCGGTTTCATTGGAGCCAACTTCGTCCACTACCTGCTGAAAGAGAAGCCGGACGTAGAGGTCCAGGTTCTTGACTCTTTCACCTACGCAGGCAACCCGGACTCCCTAACGGGCTTCACGCCGGAAGAAGAAGCTCGCCTCACTATCGTTGAGGGCGACATTACCGATCCTGAGGTAGTGGACGCAGTCATCAAAGATGCAGACGCGATTGTCCACTTCGCTGCTGAGTCGCACAACGACAACTCTCTGATGGGACCGGCGGCGTTCATCAACACGAACCTCGTCGGCACATTCACACTGCTTGAGGCAGCACGGAAGCACGACACCCGTTTCCACCACGTGTCGACGGACGAGGTTTACGGCGATCTTCCCCTCGAAGGCGGCGATAAGTTCACGCCGGAGACGCCGTACAATCCCTCGTCGCCGTATTCTGCTTCGAAGGCGGGCTCGGACTTGCTGGTCCGCGCATGGGTTCGTAGCTTCGGGCTGCGGGCAACGATCTCGAACTGCTCGAACAACTATGGTCCGTACCAACACATTGAGAAGTTCATTCCTCGGATGATCACGAATCGTCTGGTGGGTATCCGGCCACGTCTCTATGGCGAGGGAGCCAACGTGCGGGACTGGATCCACGTTTGGGACCACAACCGGGCGGTGTGGGAGATCCTCGAAAATGGGCGAATAGGGGAGACCTACCTGATCGGTGCGGATGGCGAGGAGACCAACAAAGAGGTCGTCCACATGCTCAACGAGATCATGGGGCATCCGGGGGATGACTACGACCTAGTGGCGGACCGTTCGGGTCACGATCTGCGCTACGCGATTGATGCTTCGAAGCTGCGTGACGAGTTGGGGTGGAAGCCGATCTTCAAGAACTTCCGTGAGGGGCTTGAGGAGACCGTGAAGTGGTACACCGAGAACGAGGACTGGTGGAAGCCTCAGAAGGAAGCGGTCGAGGCGAAGTACGCGACAAAAGGCCAGTAGCCACCGAGTCGTGAGGTGATAAACCATTACTAAAGGACATCTTTCCGTTTATTAGAATATTCCGTCGGATACGGAATACTGGTATTATCGGAAAATGAAGCTAGAAACGGACGTCGCTAGGTTGCTCATGGGGGATCGTTCCCCAACTCCAGCACCGCAGATTCTGGGGCGCGCGGCCACTGAGAAAGTAAGAATAGCCCTTCCTTCGGGGTGGTCGGCGGAATTGGTCCCGGATTCAGGACCTAGTGAAAAAGGTCCACGTCCCGAACTAAGACTTTTGTATCGCGGGGAGCCTAGGGCCAAGTTCAATGTGGAGTTTCGGACTGACGTATCTAAGAGAGATGCGTTGGCCCTCGTAACTGTTTCGGACGTGTTGCATACCAAACCTGTCCTCTTCGCTAGGTATTTGTCGCCGCCGGTATGCCAGATTCTGGAGTCTCGTGGGATGAGCTATGCGGATGTAACTGGAAACATATATCTGGTCTCGGATGAGCCGTTGATCGCGATTAGTAAACGAGGGGCCCCCAGCAATCCGTGGCGAGGCCCCGGTCGCCCAACTACCAGTTTGAAAGGGCTTCCTGCTGCGAGAATAGCCCGCGCGTTAGTTGACTTTATTCCGCCGTATTCTGTGCCCGGGCTAGCGGAGCTTGCCGGTAGCTCCATCGGTGCCACGTACCGACTTGTGGATTACCTGGAAGACGAAGCCCTTCTAGAACGGGAGAAACGTGGCCCAATATATGTCGTTAAGTGGCCCGAACTGCTACGCAAGTGGGCGGAAGACTCTTCACTGTTCGAGGAATCAATCGCTCACAGCTATCTTGAGCCTCGGGGTGTGAGTTCTTTAGTCCAGAGACTGACTGAGGAGGTATCGCCAGGCTCGTACGCAGCCACAGGTTCCATCGCAGCCCAGCTATACGCCCCGTATGCGCAGTCTAGGCTCGCGATGATCTACTCAGAGAATCCAAAAGCTCTTGCCAGCGATCTAGGGTTAACGCCTACGGATGGGCCCACAAATGTTGTCATGGTGGCACCCAAGTCTGATGTCGTCTTTGAAAGGACGAATTCTTGGGAGGGCCTCACGGTCGTCGCACCCAGTCAAGCGGTCGCTGATCTATTGAATGGTCCCGGTAGGAATCCGGCGGAAGGTGAGCGCCTTCTGCAATGGATGGAGGAAAATCCTGATGAGTGGCGACGTAAATCTAATCGTTGAGGCACGCACGGCCCTGTTGGACGCACTGCAAGCCCTGGACTCCCACATAGATTCGGTGATACTTGTTGGAGCGCAGGCAGTGTACTTGCGGACCGGGGACACCGACTTCGGAATAGCGGCGGCGACCGCTGACTCAGACTTTGTGCTCGACCCACGCAGTTTGAGAGATGAACCCTTGATCGAAAAGGTTATGAGCGACGCGGGATTTATGAAAGACCCTACCAGCTCGCAACCAGGTGCTTGGATATCTCCCCTGGGTATACCTGTAGACCTAATGGTTCCAGCGACTCTTGCTGGACGAGGGCGTCGGAGTGTGGAGATTCCACCTCACGACTCGAAGGTTGCCAGAAGCGCGCATGGGCTTGAAGCGTCCCTCGTCGACAATGACAGAATGCAGGTGGATTCCCTTGCTAAGGATGATCGCACAGGCGAAATACGTGTTGCGGGCCCGAGCGCACTCTTAGTTTCCAAGGCATACAGGATTGGAGAACGGCGGGATTGTGCTCCAACGCGATTGAAAGACAAAGACGCTCACGACATGTACAGGTTGCTCGTCGCTTGCTCGACCGAGGGTCTAGTATCCCGATTTGGGCGACTGCTAGCTGACCCGTTGTCTGCGGAAGTCAGTAGCAGGGGATTGGACTATATTGATTCGCTGTTCGGGACTCCGGAATCCCTTGGATCAATCATGGCCGGGCGAGCTGAGCGTTTCGTCGGAGACCCGGACCTCGTCGCTTCTTCAGCAAGCATGCTCGTCCAGCAGTTGATCCGATCCATGGGAACTGCAGCGCTCTGATTGTCCGATTGGGCTATATGCGGCACGCTTTTGTTGGAAGTGAATAGTTACACAGAGGAGTCGCAAAGGAGGTAGGCGCGTGACAGACCAAGCCAAGAGAAAAGTAACGATCAGTCGCGGTGCGGTCCGTCGTGCTGCGCAAAGATCTGTACTTGAGTCTGCGGCCTCGGAGCAGCGTGTAGTTCCTCCGGATTTTGTTCGTTCTCCTCGAACCGAAGTCTTCGTGGTTGAGTATCTGAAGAGAGCCTGATGTCGCTCGATCCGGGTACGGGGAAACAGAACTACCCTTGGATCCATCCGTTCATGGACGGCAATGGCAGGACGACGGGGCCACTTGGAGACTTTGCATTCATTGCCGCTCAGAGTTCGGAGTCACTAGAACTCCTTGACTGGAATGTTGACAAGCGCAAATACATCTAGGTTCTTCGTGAGTATGACATCCATCGAAGTCCGGTGCCTCTCGCTCAGCTGGTGAATGTCCATGAGATCTGAAGCCAGCCATTGGCCCCGACCAGAGAGTCGTCGGTGGTTTCTGGTGTTGTTGTGGCGGCTTTTGGTTGCATTGGTGAGCCCTTGTCAGCGACACCGGCCCTGATTCCCCGGATTCTGGCTCTGTGCTGCTGACTAGACGCTGCTAGTGCAACCAAAGGTCGCCACAACGAAGCAACCCAGGTCACTGACACCTTGGAAATGGGCCTACCCGACTCCACCGCTACGGGAAGAACCAAACAAAGTAGCTCCTGGCTCCTCTTTGTAGCCGAGAAGACCGCCGTGGTCACATTCTCTTTTGAGATGCGCCATGACTCCTGCCCGGTAGACAGGGAGGTGCACTGTGGGCGCTTCTTCTCTTGGGGTGGTGGAAAGGTAGCCCAGGCCGCCATTTCTTTGGACATGGTCTTGGAAAGAGAGCCGAAGTCGCCACTTCGCCACCGAGATCATGCGGATTCTGGGGTCTGAATTGGTGATCGCGGCTATGTTTCCTCTCGGGCCAGTTCCCAAATGGTGACAAAGGCTAGGCTTCCCAAGTTGTTGGTGAGAGCGTCTGTGGTTGTCCACAGAAGGCCGTGAACAGGGACGGGCTATGGGGGTTCTCCCTAGCTGTGGATGGTGCCGGTTGCTGGAAGCGGCGCGAATTGCCAGTATCACGGCATGCCAAATCAATCGATATATGAGTCTCCGAACTTATGTAATACAATTGTTTCTAGCTTCGCGAACAGTGGTCGAGCGACATGTTGATCCGAGTGCATAAGCGTGTGAATCGAATACATCCGGAGATCAAAGACGAAGACGCTATTGCGGCCCTTGAGAACAGTATCCGCGCGGCGCCGAGGGAAGGAACAAGTTTTCCGCCTGAGTGGGTCGGAATCGGGATTGATATGAATGGGCGTCTGTTGCAATACGTTGCTGTGAACTTGAGTGGCGACGAATGGCTCATATTCCACGCGATGGCTGCAACGAGAAAAGTCCTGAACGAGCTCGGGATGGGGAGGTAGAAGATGGCAACCTATGTAGGCGCAAACGGTGCGAAGTTTGACGACGAGGACATTGAACGATGGGCGAAAGAAGCAGAGGACGACTTTTCTGGCTGGAGGTTTGGGAAGCCAGTTATGGGTCGCCCGGTAAGCGTTGGTTCGGATGCAAGGCCGATCACCGTTCGTCTTGACACCGATCGCCGCGCCAAGCTTGAGGAGGTAGCTCGTCAGCGCAAGATTTCGAACTCCCAACTAGTTCGCGACCTCATTGACGCGCTCTAGATGCTGGTTAGCTATCCAATCCTGCACCGTCGTCGCCGGTCGTTCTTTGGGGATAACTGCCTTGATTTCATTGATGCACTCGAGGATCCACGAGACTGGGCCTCTGGTGTTGCTTCGACGGTAAGCTTTCCTACTGTGTATGCGCGGTCCTTCGGCTGTTGGTCAGGAAATGCACGCGTACATGGACCTAAGACAAACACATTCGGCTCCTCGACTGTTGGACGAGAGGCTGCAGAGCCTTGGAATGGACGGTGGATAGTTGGTTGCAAATGAGCACATGGATCTGCCGGTCGTTCACGTCGCCATGGCCACCTACAATGGGCGCCGCTGGATCGAGCAGCAGGTGCGCTCTATCCTCGACCAGGACGGCGTTCAGGTTACCCTCACTGTCTCCGACGACGGTTCCACCGACGGCACCGCCGAATGGGTTGACGAACTGGCGCAGAAAGACAGCCGCGTTACACTGCTGCCTCCTCGCAGCGGCGAAGCAGGAGTCGGTGCCAACTTCCTTTACGCCCTTAACGGTCTGGATGTGCAGCCAGGTGAGTACGCCGCGTTTGCCGACCAGGACGATATTTGGCGCACGGGGAAGCTAGCCCATCAAGTCCAGTTTCTTAGAGAGAACGGCGCGAACGCCGTGTCCTCGAACGTCCTGTCCTTCAAACGAAATCCTGACGGCACGCTGAGCAAACACGTGATCCGCAAGGACCAACCTCAAACCAAGTGGGACTTTATTTTCGAAGCCCCCGGCCCCGGCTCCACTTTCCTGATGGACTATAGGTCGTGGAAGCTGATCACGGACCAGTATCGCCGCTTCGGCGCCGACGGAGTCTGGCTCCACGACTGGTACGTCTACGCTCTGGTTCGCGCCGCGGGTCTGAGTTGGGTGATTGAAGCAGAGCCGCAGGTCGCCTACCGTCAGCATTCCGAGAATGCGCTCGGGGAACACAGCGGGAAAGAGGCGTTCCTCGCCCGCCTGCGGAACCTTCGCAGCGGCAAGTACCGTGACCAGTTCGTCCGGGTGGCACATGACTCGGCGCGCGTGGCGAACGAGGTCGGAGTCAATCCGGGGTGGCTGAACGAACTTGCTGAGTTAACCGCGTTGCTGGAGGACACTTCTCCCGCCGCTCGCACGAAACTCTTCCTCCGGTTCCCGCAGATCCGCCGAGGCCGCATGGACGGTCTGGCACTCGGTGGGGCCTGCCTACTCGGGGTCTGGTAGTAGAAAGTCGGGGCGCTCGCGGTCGAGGATTTCCTGCGGGGTCCCTCAGGCTTCGGGTCCGATCACGGTACGTCAGTCTTGCGTCGACCCGGACGCAGTGCCGCTTGGTAGCAGGTAGTCCGGGCGCTCTTGGTCGAGGATTTCCTGCGGGATGCCGTCCCCGGGAGCCCAAATCACCCTGGCACCAGCCATCCATAGCCCCGCAAGTTGCGCGGTGAAAAGCACTGGGTCGAGGGTGTGAACGAGGACGCGCGCACCCTCCAGATCCACTGAGCTCGCGCTGAGCGGCAATCCGGTCTGGGCGGGGGATTCCTGGCCTGACGAGGCGCCGGGGTGGAGACGGCCTTTCCCGTCGCCCACCGCAAAGAGCGATCCGACGTAGTCCAGGGAGCCAAGGGTCTCAATGGGGAGGGTCTGTTCTTTGGGTTTCGTCCACAGGTTTGGAGGAACCCAATCAATCGACTCCGACACCAGATGAGTTCCAGGTTTCGCTGTCACCGGGTCTTCAACCCAGTCGCCGTAGGTCATAACGTCAGCGATTCCATCAAGTAGTGTGCCGGGTAGCTCGCCGGGCCAGGAGAGCGCGAGAGAATCAAGGTTCTGGGCGAGGAGGGCATCTGGTCCTCCCTCATCTGCCACCGCCTGGAGGAAACCAGAGTCAGCACTCACAACCAGGTCGACGTCGGCAGCAATGTGGGGCGTTTCTAGACGCATTCCCCTCATCCACGGAATGAGGAGCCAAAACGGGGTGCGCCAGTGCGGGGGAAGCACGATGCAGAAGCGCTCGCCGCCGTATGGAAATTCCGATGCCATAAAGTTGTCGGTCTTAGCGATCCAGCGACGCGCCACGGGGCCGGAGAGTTCGATTCGTTCCTCGCCGTTAAGGGTGAACCATGTAAGGACCGGTTCTGAGACGTCGGTGATTCGCTTGGTGAGCCCGGCCGCGTTGAGTAGTTCCACCCATTCAGACTAGCGTTGCTGAGTGTGGAAAGCCTCATGAGCGACCGGCAATTCTATTTGCGGGACGGCTGGAACGACTCGCGCCACGCGGGTGCGACACGCTGATTTTCTTCGATGTCTTCGAAATCGGCTTGACAGAGGTCGAATCACACGGGTGTAATTAGGTGTCGAACGGACGCCGGGCGACGTAGCGAGGCGCAGGTTGCTACTTCCCATCAGTATTGGAGCCAGTATGTGGAACATATTCGGAGAGGGTGAGATCACGTTCACCCCGGACTCCGGATTGAGTCCAGCACTGGAGATCTTTGATGGTCCGCTAGCTTGGCAACACCAGGCCCTCTGTGCGCAAACTGACCCGGAAGCCTTCTTTCCTGAGAAGGGCGGGTCAACCAGAGAGGCGAAGAGCGTTTGTGCGGAGTGCGAAGTTCGCGCGGCATGTCTTGATTACGCCCTAGCAAACGATGAACGTTTCGGGATCTGGGGCGGCCTTTCCGAAAGGGAGCGGCGGAGACTACGTCGTTCCGCCTCCTAGGTTTTCTCTAACCGAGGTCCTGTGCCCGAACAATCGTCCAAGCAAAGCTCTGCTCAAGACGTCGACGCATCTGATGTGGTCGCGGTTGTCGTTGTTCGCGGCGACACCGAAAATCCCCGGGTTCCAACCGAGAAGGGCCTGAAGGCACTAGATTCTGTCCTTGCGCAGACCGCCGTTCCTGGAGTCGTGTTGCTGGTGCACGTCAGCCATGCACCGCCCGCCAAGCTCAGTTTCCCCCACGCTGACACGCTGATCGAGCAGGTCCATGCGCCGACAGCGACCAACCTGGGACAGGCAGTCGACGCTGCCCTTGAACATCCGGATGTTAAGACGATCCCCGGCGTGTCCAGGGCTCGGTGGATCTGGCTACTGCACGACGACATGATCGCTGAGCCGGAAGCACTGGCGTGGCTACTGAGAACCGGACGTCCCTCCGGCAGCATCGCGACCCTCGGCCCCAAGCAACTGGACTATGAGGATCCGACTCGACTGCTCGAACTGGGGGTTCGAGCAACGGGTAGCAGTCGACGCGTCGAGGACATTGAGGTCGACGAGATTGACCAGGGTCAGTATGACTCTCGCCAGGATGTGCTCGCCGTGGGAACGGCCGGAATGCTGGTCCGTAAACAGGTGTGGGACGAGGTCGGGGGACTTGACCCAGCCCTCGGTCCCTTCGGCGATGGTCTTGAGTACGGGCGGCGTGTCCGTCGAGCCGGACACCGCGTCGTGGTCGCCCCCGATGCTCGGGTCTTGCACGAGCAGTCAGCCCGGACGCGCGAGCACGGCGGCAACGAGTCGTTCGAGGATCGCCGCACCGCTCAAATCTACAACTGGTGCCTGTCCGTTTCGCCCGTCGCCTTCCCCTTCCTTGCGTTATGGCTTCCGATTCTCACCGTTTTGCGCTCGGTCGGGCGATTACTAACCAGGCAACCGAAGTTGGCGTTAGCCGAGGTAAGCGCCTACTTCCGACTGGTTGGGATGTCCGGTTCGATCATGCGCGGACGCCGCAACATCGCTGAGGTTGCGAAGGTCCCTCGAAGCGCAGTTGCAGAGTTGGAGGCCAGCCCCGCCGACATCACCCGAGCTCGAAGGATGAAGAAGCGGGTCTCGAGCCAGGAACGCCTCAGTGCGACGGTGCTGGACCAAAGCGCACTAAATGCGCTGGATCAACACCGACTCAAGGCAGGCGTAACGTTGGGCATCACCCTGCTTCTGGCAATGATTGCCTCAATCTTCATCTGGCGCTCCTACTTGAACGGCATTGAGGGCGGACTCTGGGGAGACCTCCCCACTTCTTGGCGCATGCTCTTGGACCAAGCAGTCAGTGGGTGGCAGATCTCAGGCGATGGAGCCGCTGGGCCCGCCAGTCCGGTTCTGGTGCCGTTTGCACTTCTCAGTGCACCCTTCGCGTTGATTGGGATCAAGCCAATCACCATCGCGACACTCCTTCCGCTGTTCGCATTGCCGTTGGCGGCGTGCTCTGGCTGGCTTTTCTCTTCGACGTTGACCCACTCAATCCCGATCCGGCTAGCGGGCGCGCTTCTCTGGGCGGCCTCGCCCCCGCTAATGACTTCATTGGTACGAGGGGACCTTCCGACGACGCTTGCCCTCCTGCTGCTCCCGGTTGCCGGGGCGGGGCTGCTACGAGGCCTGGGTCCGTCTGCGCCCAGGCGGGTTAGGTCGGTGTCCGAGGTGGTCCTGGTTTCCCGAGCCGACAGGTTTGCCTGGCTTGGGGTTGCCGGTTTCGCAACACTATTTATTGGCGCGGTCTCGCCGGTGATGATCCTGGTGGTTCTAGTTGTCGGGATCCTGGTCGCAACGCTTGGCACCTCGATGTCCACGCTGGCTCGGGTACCGCTGTCGCCGGAAGTGGCTCTGGTCGTCGAGCAAGCCAAACCGAAGAGAAGCACCAAGTTCTGGGGCATCCTGGTCACCGTTGTACCATCGTTCGTCCTGGTCCTTCCGTCGCTCGCGGCCTATATTTCCTCGTTTGAGGCCACAGAGTTTGTGGTTTGGATGGTTGGAGCAACTCCTGCGGGTACAGAGGCCTCGACCTGGTGGCAGTTCCTGGCCGGCTACGAGTTGAATCCCATGGCGCTCGCGGCGGAACTCACCTCCGGGTGGTCGAACGTGTGGATGATTCTGGCGGTCACCTCCGGCTTGACCCTGTTGGTCTGGGCAGTCGTCTCGCTCGGTTATGCGCTACTGCACCAGCAGGGGATCCGATGGACTCCGGCATTTGCGTTCGCGGGAACCGTCGTCTTCTGGCTCGGTGCGATTGCAGTTGCCACGGCCAGCGATGGAGAACGAATCGCGCCGGTCCTGATGGGCGCAGGAATCCTGTTGCTGCTTTGCACGGCGACGACAAGCCTGTCGCCGCTGGTGGTGTCGGCCCCCGGACTCAGGAGGGAGAGGGCAGCGGACCGAGGGGCGTTGGCACGCGGTCTACTCGGTGCCGTTCCGTCGATTGGTGCCGCTTCTGCCATCGTTGCGGTGCTACTACTTGGAGCTATTGGACCAGCGCAGGTTGGGGCTCAAAGCAGTGACTCCAAACTTGTATCGTTTGCCATTGTTCCCAGTCGCGACGAGGCGTTCCCGCTGATCGCTAAGGAAGCGCAAGAGGGAGCGCGGCGAGGACGAGTCCTGGAAGTTTCGACCGACGGCCCGTTGCTGCGCCTCATGCTGCTACGGGGATCAGGGCCACAGATCGCTGACATATACGGTTGGACGGGAGTTGCTGAAAGCGAGAACAGCCTGGCGGTGCAGACCTCCGAGGAGTCTCTTGCTGAGGCCGGCGCTGCGCTGATCACCGGGATTCGTGGGGACTCGGCGGTCGATCTCAAGAAACACGCCGTCGATATTGTCCTGCTTCGGTCGGACAGTGACCACGTCGCCGACATAACTAACACCATTGACGCCACTGAGGGCATGGAGCGCATTGGAACCGTCGAAGCGGGAACCATGTGGCGAGTTCGCCCCGCTCAGTCGGTGCCGACCAGGGTTGAGGTCCAGTTTGCTGATGGCACCGGCATTGAGGTGGCCTCAGATCCGGTCCGAGTCAACACCAACCTCGATTTGAATCAGAGCGGTACGCTGGTCATGGCTGAGACCCGCGATCCTGCCTGGAAAGCGACCTTCAATGGGGCCGAGCTGAAACCAGCTGACAGCGGAGACTGGCGGCAGGCCTTCGTGATTCCCGCAGGAAGCGGTCAGCTTAGCATTGAATATGCGGTCGGATACCAGCCCTGGTGGATCGGTGCGGTGGCACTAATGACCCTGGTGCTGATCGTTAGTTCAATCCCTCTTCGTGCCAGGTCCGCGCAACGCATCCCGATGGCATCAGTTGAACCAATCGCAGATCTTGAACTGGAACCCGTGGAAGAGCCTGAAGAGGCGGGCAGTGATGAGTGACATGGAATTGCGCCGCCCCAGTGGGCCCATTGTTGGCTATCCGATTCGAATAGTGGTCGGTGTGCTCGTGTTCCTCCTGCTGATCGGTGGAATGGGCGGCATCACTCTGCTGAAGCAGAAGTCACCGGTAGCTACCGTCAGTGGAACAGAAACCGTTGGACGGCCAGTGGACGTCGCCCTTGAGCAGGGAGAGCTTGTTCTGGCTTGCCCCCCGGGATTGATTGACCCAATCACGGTCGAAACTCGCGAAACTGAACCGCAACTTTGGGAGACCGCGGGAATCACCGCTGAACCGCTCCAGGGCGGTGGCTCCGCGCTAAAGGTGCCCGCTGAGGCTCTTCAGAGCGATTCCTATGCCGCAGCTGTCGTTTCAGGGGAGCCTCAGGGTGACCTGGCCTCGTTCCTGCTAGAGTCATGCGCCATCCCCAGCAGAGACGTGGTCTTGAGCGCAGGCGCAACTGAGATCGGAGACGACACCGTCCTGATCCTGAGTAACCCGGGGATCAAATCTGTCGAGGTTCAGGTTCAGGTAATGACGGCGATTGGTCCCGCCATGGATCAACCCGCGACCACTACAGTAGCCGCCGGATCAACGGTGTCTGTTCTTCCCGCTGTCTGGGCATCCGGCGAGAGTCGGATCGCGGTCCGCGTTCACGCCGACGGCATGGGCGTGGCTTCGTGGCTTCAAGCATCCCGGCTCGATGGAGAGCTTCCTCTCGGACTCTCACGCGTCCCGGGGACCGTGCCGGCCACCGAGTCGGTGCTGGTTGGTCTGGACTCCCAGAACGCGAAGACGCTCCGCGTCGCAAACGCGGGAACGGAACCGGGAACCATCGAGGTCACGGCGTACGGGGAAGATGAGCCGGTCACGCTCGGCGGAACGGAAGACCTTGAGGTTGAAGCAATGGGAGTCTTCGACGTTGACCTTGCCGGATTGCCCGCGGGAACTAAAGCTCTGAGGGTCAGTTCGAGTGTTCCAATCACCTCGTCCGTCTTGGAACTGGGCGAAGGCAACGCCTTCGCAGCCTCACCTGACCTCAACGTCGGGGTTCGTAACCTGCTTTCGCCCGCCGACTCACTGGACAGTGCGGTGGTGCCAACGTTGACGGTGCTGGGAGCGTTGAGCGGTGAGCTTGGACTTGGAGCCGTCAGCGGCGAACTGGTGATCGCGAACCTCGGAGACCAGGTTGCGACGGCGACCCTGGGCGACATCGAGATTGAAGTGCCAGCCGAGTCCACGCAGACCGTTGACCTTTCGAAGATCGGATCTGAAGCGTCTGTGGCGCTAACCTCGAACTGGCCGATATACGCCGCGCTACGGGTGACGGTGGATGCACCAGCCGGGAAAATCGCCTCGGTGATGGACCTCGGTCAGGACGTCGCGGGTACAGTGAACCGGCAGGTGGACGTTCTTCCCGCCCGCGGATGACCCACGTTTCGGTCCGGCGTAGTCGATTCACCGAGTGGTGGGCGTCTCTACATCGCGCGGATTAGCCGCCCAATCAGCCGAGCAGGTCATCCGGTGAAGTCCCCAGCAGTTCGGCGGTGCGCGCCGCAAGCAGGGAATACACCGCAGGGACGACCTGGCTCGTTGGATTGCAACGAACAATTGGTAGTCGGTACAAAACGACGCGTGGCCGAAGTCCGCGGCGGCGATCACGAGGAAAAGAGCGTGACAGCGTGGTCTCGTGCCCTTCCCAGTCCGCCGGATCGGAGGGTGGGACCTCCTCGACCCCGAACTCGATGGTTTCCACCTCGGGCACCCTCTCCCCAAACTCGCTCATGATTTGCTGGACCAGCTCAATGAACTGTTCACGTCTGGTCAACCAGCCGGGAAGAGCGGGATGGTAGAGCGGACCTCGCAGTCCACGACCCCGTCGATCACGGTATCGAGTTTCTGGAGGATCGGTACCAAGGCGCGAGTCGTCATCCTTGAGCGCGGCGATCCGTAATCGGTCCGAGGCGCGGTACCTGGTGCGTCGCCCTGTTGTGCTCATACGTAAACGGTACCGTGAAGGTGACCCGGGCGGACGCGAGCGTTTGCTATGCGTGCCGGAATCTCGCCAGGTCCGTGGGTTTCGCGCCGGTCACCCTTGCGTGGAGAGAAGTCACAGCAGCGAACGCGCCCGCGTAATTGGCCTCACCCCCGCGTGGAGAGGCGCCGCGCCGCTCGGCAGCGCCTCGGAAGAATCAGCAGGGGGCCGGGTAGCATTAACGGGGTTCTGAGGCGAACAGAGGAAAGAGGCGGTGCGCAGTGCGACAGTGCTCGAAGCCAGGATGTCACGGTCATGCGGTTGCAACCCTGACCTATGACTACGCCAACTCGACCGTCGTCCTGGGACCCATCGCAACCTCGCCCGAACCACACTCTTTCGACTTCTGCGAGGCGCATGCGGAGGGACTGACGGTTCCGCGCGGCTGGGAGGTCATCAGGCTTCAGTCGAAGTTTGAACCGGCTCCTCCATCTGCCGACGACCTTCTCGCCCTGGTCGAAGTCGTTCGTGAGGTTGCGGGAAACAACTCGGCGGGAAACGGTCGCGGCCTGGAAGATGCTCCCTCGTTCACGCGCGCCTCCTCACGCTCTCCGGAGGACAAATACGCGCCTCTGCGGCAGAGGGATCACTTCACGGTCATAGAGGGGGACGCTGTGCCTCCGGCGTCGGAGCCTGTCTATTCGCGTCGAGGGCCGCTTGCAGACGCGGGGCAAGATCCTCTTTCCTGACCCTCTCATCGATGTACATGAGGGAACTGAAGGCCGCGGTTACCGGTTGAACCAAACCTGAGACCAGAGCACCGAGAAGCGTCGAAACCAGACCTATCAGCCACGGCGCGTCAAGGAAACTCAGCAGACCGAGGACAACCGTGGTTACCGCTCCGCTGAGGATTGATGACGCGGCCCCAACAACCAGAATCATGAGTGCGACCCGGCCAAGGACCCGCCAGAACGCCCCCTTTGTCAGTTGCCAGGATCGACCGAGGGCCTGGGTTGGTGACACGTCCTCAACCACGGTGCACATCGTCGCGAAATACAGGCGGACCGAGAGCCAGATAATCGCGGCGATGAATACCGGGACCAGGATCAGAACCAGTATCCCGAGGAACAGGCCAGAGTCTCCGACTGCGCTGGAGATTGCAACAACCACCACCACAATCCCGATCACTCCGATTGTGGCGATAGCACCGATGATCAGCCCGACCAGCAGGGTCGTACCGACTAGGTTCCAGAAGCGAGGGCGAAGTTGCTGCCAGGTGCTCGTCGTGTCGTTATTCAGACCGACAACGGCATTCGTGACTGATAGGACCAGCATGCCCGTGATAAGCATCGCGGCCGCCGACTGCAAGACAGAAACGATCAACTGCAGCGACAGGGTCGGTAGTGTCATCATCGGGCTGGCACCCGGGTCCAGGGCAGTCGGATCGAAGCCGTCGGCCCACGCAGGAAGATTCTCAAAGACGAAGGCGTTAGCAATGCCGGCAATGACCCCCACGATGGCCATGGTCACAAGTGAAAATGTGAACATCACCTTGGGATTTGAGCGGATGGCAGCAAAAGTTCCCTCGAACAGGTCACCAATGTTGAGGGGTCGGAACGGTACCACGGGTGGTTTCGGCTCCGTTGCATAGGGACCCTGGTTCCACCCTTCGTACGATTGCCCGTAGTTTGAGGGCGGGTAATTCCCCAGGCCTTGCGGAGTTTGGTTTCCAGGACCTTGAGGCGGGTAGTTGGCGGGCCACTCCCAGCTTCCATTCTGATTGCTCATGAAACCATTGTCAG
The DNA here is from genome assembly GCA_049291975.1 of Scrofimicrobium sp. GTDB lineage: Bacteria > Actinomycetota > Actinomycetes > Actinomycetales > Actinomycetaceae > Scrofimicrobium. The sequence continues at coordinate 31,089 of JBATQJ010000152.1, read as the reverse complement.
TCCTATGTCGCTCCCACGCCAGAGACGGCTCACGGACGCGGAAGTGACATTTTGGTAGTCGGGAAATGCAGGTTACAGGTGACAGGTAACCGCGATCGTGGCAACATCGGTCTATGCCTTCGAAAATTCTGGTAGTCGACGATGATGCCGCTCTGGCTGAGATGATCGGCATTGTCCTGCGCGCTGAGGGTTATGAGGTCGTGGATTGCTACGACGGAGACCAAGCGTTCGCTGCGTTTCAGCGACACGAACCCAACCTGGTTTTACTTGACGTAATGTTGCCAGGAAAGAACGGGTTTCAGATATGTGACGCCATTCGTCGCGTGTCGAATGTGCCAATCGTCATGCTTACGGCTCGCTCTGACACCGAAGACGTGGTCAAGGGCCTGGAAGCTGGCGCCGACGACTACGTTCCAAAGCCGTTCAAGCCCAAGGAACTTGTTGCCAGAGTGCGGGCCAGGCTTCGCGGCGAACAGGACACGGAAGAAGAACAGCTACAGCTCGGCGACCTACAGATTGATGTCTCGGGGCATGAGGTGGCAAGGGGCGGAGAACAGGTCTCCCTCACCCCGCTTGAATTCGATCTTCTAGTTGCTCTGGCCAAGGCACCATGGCGGGTCTTCAGCCGCGAAGAACTGCTAGAACAGGTTTGGGGCTACCGTCACGCCGCTGATACGCGTCTGGTGAACGTTCACGTTCAACGCCTACGTTCCAAGATCGAGCGTGATCCGGAGAACCCGTCGCTGATCATCACTGTGCGCGGGGTTGGCTATCGTGCTGGCACGGGCTCTTGAGTCAAATCCTGCCTGGGAGCGGGCACTCGGAGGATCAAATCCCCGAGCACGAATCCGTCAATGACGGCAGAGTTGCCCGACTTGAGGCACCCAGCTGGCTTGCCGGATCGCTTTCGACGCGCATCGCGGCGACGCTCGCGGCTTTCCTAACGATTGTCCTTGCCCTTTTTACGTTCTGGGTTGCAACTCAGCTTCGTACCGGCCTCTTCGAGCAGCGGCGCGACGCAATCCTGGAAGATGCTTCGTTCCGCTTCTCTGCCGCGCAGGGAAGCCTGGACCAATCGGTTGCCGCCACGCCGGATCAGGTGCAGGAATCGACAGCCCAGATTCTTAACTCAATGCTTGAATCAGCCCGGGGTGCCGGAGCGGTCGGCGTGTACCTCACTCCGACGCAGGAGGACGCCTCTGCAGTCCGAATAAACGCCCTGGGTTCCAGTGTGGTAGAGGAGTTGGCTGCGGAATCGGGTTTGCGGGACGTTCTGACTCGTGACGAGGGGTCCTGGCAGTCGGTTCCACTCGAGGCTGAGGAGAGCACGCAGCCGGCAATTCTTGCTGGCACGCTGATTGATCTGCCGCTGGCTGGGGAATCCGAGGTCTATATTCTCTACTCGCTCGCGAATGAACAGAAAACTGTTGACCTGGTAATCAATGTGCTGATTTGGGGCACCGTCCCAATTCTGGTCGTCATGAGTCTTCTGACCTTCTACCTGGTCTATCGGATGCTTCGACCCGTACGCGAAGCGGCGGTGGCTGCCGAGCGTTTTGCTGATGGTGACCTGGACAGCCGCGTCGATGAGAAGGGGCGCGACGAAATGGCGATGCTTGGCCGCGCCTTCAACGACATGGCCGATTCCCTGTCGAAACAGATTCATGACTACGACGAACTGTCACAGTTCCAACAGCGGTTCGTCTCGGATGTCTCACACGAACTTCGTACCCCAATGACGACGATTCGCATGGCTGAGGACATGATTTACGAGGAGCGGGAGGAACTGAGTCCGGCAGGGCATCGCTCTGCGGAACTGCTTCATTCTGAGGCTCAGCGTTTCGAGGAGATGCTGGCCGATCTACTCGAAATCTCCAGGTATGACGCGAACAGTGCGAAGTTGGAGGGTGAGTCCACGGACGTGTACTCCCTCGTACAAAAAGTCATCAATGCTAACGCTGGGTTAGCTGGGCGTTTGGGCGTGGAAGTGGAGCTTTCAGCCAGGCCGGAACGCTGCTCCGTACCGCTCGATCCTAAGCGGATGGAGAGGGTGGTGCGGAACCTCTTGGTGAACGCATACGAACACGCCGAAGGGAACCCCGTTGAGGTGACTGTGGCGGCCGGTGAGACTTCAGTTGCTCTCCGAGTGCGTGACTACGGGGTGGGGATGTCGCCCGAGACCGCCAAGCGAGTGTTCGACCGGTTCTTCCGCGCGGATCCGGCGCGGGCACGTACGACCGGTGGTACCGGGCTGGGGCTGGCGATAACGAAGGAAGATGTTGAGCTCCATAACGGCGTGATCAACGTGTGGGGGGAGCTCGGAAAGGGCGCCTCGTTCGTGGTGACGCTCCCCCGGGAGGCCTTGAGCGCGGTAACGGAGTTTCCTCTGATGGTCTGGGAGGGACAGTGATGCGAAGATCGGTAGCAGCACTGATCGCGGCGACCTTGCTCCTGGTTACTGGTTGCGCCCAGTTGCCGATGGCCGGTTCACCACACTCGTTTCCGATTGAGGCACCCGACCGAGAGCCGCTGGGACAGATCGGGTCGGGACCCCAGGTTGGGTCGACTCCCGAACAACTGATTTCGGACTTTCTACGTGCGAGTGCGGCGGGTTCGTTCGATAACTACGACACGGCCAAAACCTATTTGCTTCCGAATGCTGCGGCGTCATGGCAACCCACCGCGCAGGTGACGGTTTTCTCCACAGACCACATTCCGGTCCCAGAGTTGGGCGAGGAAGAGTCCGGAAACACGGCGCAGGTAACGCTCACGATTCCCACAAAGGCGACTTTGGGCGAGGACGGGTTCCTGCATGAGTTCGGCACAGACACGGACACTACGCTTCGTTTCCGGCTCGCGAAGCAGGATGGCGAGTGGAGAATCGCGGCACTTGAGGACGGGGTGATCCTCTCCCAATCGTCGTTCACCACGGAATTCAGCGCGTTCAACGTCTATTTTGTGTCAGCTGACGGCGAGGAACTGGTCGCGGACCCAAGATGGGTCCCGCGCTCGCGTGTCGCCTCACACCTGGCCCAGGCAGTGCTTCAGGGGCCGCCGGAGATCCTTGAGGGTGCTGTAATGAGTCATTTGGCCGAGGGACTCGATTTGGCGACCCAGAGCGTGGACGTCGCCAAGGGTGTAGCCCGGGTGGATCTACGTGGGCAGGCGCCCGACGACGCCCAGTCCCGCAGACTTCTCAAGTGGGAGATAACGGAGACGCTCAAGCAGTCCGCGACGGTTACGGACGTTGTGATCACGGTCAATGACGTGAACCTGGATGCTCCGGAGCCGCCGATGGGTCCCGCCTACAGCCTTGAACGGCTCGTTTGGCTTCAAGAGGGGGCAATAAACGCTGGTCTCTCCTCGGACAACCGGGTTGTAGTGCCCGCTGAAGGCGTGGGAGAGAATCCGGCCTATCCCGCCGTCGGGCCATTGACTGACAGCCCTCTCGCGTGGATTGGGAATGATGACACCGTTTCAATTGCGCAGAGCACTGGCGGGGAAGTGAGAACGGTGGAGCTCGCGGGACCCTCGAAGCCGAGCATCGATCGGTGGGGAAACGTCTGGACGACGACCGCGGGGAACAGAGGCGAGATTGTTGTTATTCAGCCCGGTGCGGAGCCGTCGCCAGTAGCGACGGGACTGAGCGAGCAAGAGGTCGTGCAGGTGGCAGTGTCACCCGGCGGGGCGAGGATCGCTCTGCTGACACGCTCGGGGGGAGTCTGGATCGGCACCCTCGTCCGGGACTCGGAGGGGAAGGTCTCTGTCTCGCGCTTGAGTCCGGAAGAGAGGCTGGTCGACTCGGTCCTCAGCATTTCGTGGGCGGGTTCAACAACGTTGCTGACCCTGACGAACACGGCCGTCGCTGAACCCGAGGAACGCCAAGTCAGGGTGGTGCCAGTTGGAGGATTCCTGGCGAGGTACCCGGCCCCGGATGAGGTGCGTTGGGTGAACTCTGGGGTGGGTGGCTCGGAGTGGATCACCCAGCGGGAAGATCAGGCCGCATTTCAGCGGGTAGGGGCGTCATGGCGGCCGATATCCGGATCGTTTGAGTACATTGCCTCCCCGGGCTAAGAGGGTCCGGGGTTCCGCTGGTGGCGGTCTCGGGGCCGTCCAGGTTGCTTCCCTGGGCTAAGAGGGTCCACTCGCTGCAACCACGGCTATCGCCAGTGTCTGATCACCAACGTGTCTCAGGACTTCCCGTAGCGTCGCCCCGGAAGCACAAACGTCGTCAACGACGACGACTCGAACGTTCTTAGGAAGCTTAAGGGCAAGTTCCATTGTCCCGGCTCGCGCTAAACCCCGGGCGCGAACACCTCGTCCCCGCTGTGAGCTGCTGCGTATCGCTGTTATGGGTGCAGGAACGAATCGTTCGAGGAGAGATGCGGTAGTTGTCTTCTCTGTCGATGCGAGGGCGAAGAGGGAGCGAGGTCGTACTGCGTAAACAACGCTAACCTGAGGGACTGCGCCCGTCGGAGCGTCGGTACGAAGACCCGCAGTATCAGTGCGAAGAGCTAGAGCATTCCTGAGTCCGATCTGAACTCCCTCCGCGATAAACGGAACGATCTCTGCGTGATCGCGCTGGCGTTTCCTTGAACTGGGAACTGGAACCACCCAGATCTTCTCGCCTCGTTCGATATGTACCCGTTTCCCAAGGTTCGTACCAAGCGTGTAACCGGCCTGAAAAAGAAACTCACTAAGGTCCATGACAGGGTCATGTTTTGCGGCGAGGAGAATGTTTCGAAGTGCTCCCTCATACTTACCATTTGCGAGCATCGGCCAGGAGGGGATTCCCTCAGCATCATCCAGGACAAGGTCAGTGGGAATCTTTGTCCCCAGGCGCGCGCAATGGGCACATAAAAGCTCGTCCCACCTGTTGCAGCCAGCGCACTGGACTGACCAGATGAGGGCGCGCAGTGTTCGATGGGCTCGGCTGGCCCGATCAGCCCAAGTAGCGAAATCTGGGTTCATGGGCCATTAGTACGCCATTTCCGGCTTGTCCGTGTCCGGTAGCGGATGTTCCCGGGGATAAGCATCAAAACAGGAAACTGTTAGGAAAGGGTGTGAAACACCGCAGAGACGCTAGAACCCCCGTGTGGTTCGGCATCGTTGCTTCATCACACGGGGGTCGCGTTACCTTCTACTAGCTGTTTACTACTCCCTTTGAATCCACCCTGGTGTTCAGGCGGATGATTCCGTAAGTCCAACCTTTGCGGTGGTATGCAACGCAAGGCTGCATGGTGTCCTGATCAATAAACAGGAAGAACGGGTGTCCGACCAGTTCCATCTGCTGTAGTGCTTCATCAACGGACATCGGCGCGGCCTCATGTACCTTCTGACGAACCAGCACCGGCGAATCGCCAAGCTGCTCCTCACGTACCTCGCCAACCTTAAGGTCTTCTGCTGAGCGAAGTGCCCAATCCTCGGCGTCAGTGAAGTCCTCGGTCAGTGCCTCATCAATAATCTCAGGGGCCAGTCCGTTTGGCTCAGGTGCGGCGCTACCCTTGCCCTTGCGACGGTCCTTCACCCGATCGCGCATTCTGCGCAGACGTTCAAACAGTTTGGCGCTTGCCAGGTCGACTGCCGAGTAGCGGTCCGCAGACTCGGCCTCGGCTCGAATAACGGGTCCCTTTCCATAGACAGTCAACTCAATCCGCTCGCTACGGTCAGCGAGGCGAGGATTACTTTCGTGCGTTAGCACGACCTCGACGCGTTGAGCACGAGGATAGAAGAGCGTTACTTTCTCAAGCTTGTCTTCTACCGCTTGGCGGAAGTTTGGATGAATTTCTGCGTTGCGTCCGGTGACGACGATGTCCATTAGGGCCTCCAGGAAACCTTCGGATTTGGAAAAGTGAACCGCGAAGCTAAAGGAGCTTCGCTGTATTGCGTGCCTCCTTCACAATATCGATCACATATCGATTGGGCTCACGCCCGGCTCTCTGAGAGAGTTCATTAATCTTACTTGACTGTGACCTGTTTCTCAGAATCGAAACGGGTGGTGTTAGCCGATAGCGCAAGGATTGCTTCTGTCGCTTAGTTGCTGGAATCTCACGGTGCTTTTGCTCTGCGTAGGGGCCTACCTGCGAGGAATTCCGTAGACTGGAGGATGGTTAGCGGGCAGATCGCCCACGTTGCCTTCGCCAGCAGCGCCGCGAAGGCAAAGATTAGGAGTCCCAGTGTCATTTGTTGACAAGATCCTCAGGGCCGGTGAAGGCCGACAGCTTCGCAAGCTCGACAACATAGCCACCCAGGTGGATGCGCTCGAAGAAGACTTCGCGAATCTCTCAGATGAGGAGCTTCAGGCAAAGACCGATGAGTTCAAGGCACGCCTTGCCGATGGTGAGACCCTTGATGACATTCTGGTTGAAGCTTTCGCAACGGTGCGAGAGGCAGCTTGGCGAGTATTGCGAATGAAGCCGTTCCACGTTCAGGTAATGGGCGGTGCGGCCCTTCACGGTGGAAACATTGCAGAAATGAAGACCGGTGAAGGCAAGACCCTGGTCGCGACCATGCCCTCTTACCTTCGTGCCCTTGAGGGCAACGGCGTGCACGTCGTCACGGTCAATGACTACCTTGCTGAATACCAGTCAGAGATGATGGGACGCATATACAAGTTCCTTGGACTCACAGTTGGGTGTGTCCTTCAGGGGCAGACTCCCGAGCAGCGCCGCGGTGTCTACAACGCTGACATCACCTACGGAACCAACAATGAGTTCGGCTTCGACTACCTGCGTGACAACATGGCGCAGCGCCCGGAAGATCAGGTGCAGCGCGGGCACAACTTCGTAATTGTTGACGAGGTTGACTCGATCCTCATCGATGAGGCGCGAACCCCTCTGATCATCTCCGGCCCCGCGTCCGGCGACCTGAATCGTTGGTACACGGAGTTCGCGAGGATCTCTCAGGTCCTCGAACCAGAGATCGACTACGAGGTCGATGAGAAGAAGCGCACCGTAGGCATCCTCGAACCCGGGATTGAGAAGGTCGAGGATCAGCTGGGAGTCGACAATCTGTACGAGGCGGCCAACACCCCTTTGATCGGCTTCCTGAACAATGCGATTCGTGCCAAGGAGCTGTACCACCGGGACAAGGACTACATCGTCAAGAGCGGGGAAGTTCTGATTGTTGACGAGCACACCGGGCGTGTTCTACCAGGGCGGCGCTACAACGAAGGTATGCACCAGGCGATCGAAGCCAAAGAGAAGGTAGAGATCAAGGCTGAGAACCAGACGCTGGCAACGGTGACTCTGCAGAACTACTTCCGTCTTTATCCCGAGGGTTCGCGCTCGGGCATGACCGGTACTGCGGAAACCGAGGCAGCGGAGTTCGCCTCGACCTACAAGATCGGAGTTATCCCGATTCCGACAAACCGCGACATGATCCGCGTTGATCAGTCCGACCTGGTCTACCCGAGCATGGGGGGCAAGCTCAACGCGATCATTGATGACATCGCGGAGCGTCACAAGAAGGGGCAGCCGGTACTGGTCGGCACCACCTCCGTCGAAAAGTCCGAACTGCTCGCATCGATGTTGGCTGAGCGCGGTATTCCTCGCCAGGTTCTAAACGCCAAGGAACACGAACGCGAAGCGCAGGTCGTTGCCATGGCCGGACGCAAGGGTGCCGTCACTGTTGCAACCAACATGGCTGGTCGTGGTACTGACATCATGCTGGGTGGTAACGCAGAGTTCATCGCTCAGGCCAACCTCAAGAGTCGCGGTCTCGATCCCGACGAGTATCCAGAGGAGTACCGCGAGGCTTGGGCTGACGCGCTTGAGGACGCGCGCAGAGCGGTTTCGGAAGAGCACGACGAGGTGGCGGAACTGGGCGGACTCTACGTCCTCGGCTCTGAGCGTCACGAGTCCCGCCGCATCGACAACCAGCTCCGCGGTCGTTCCGGACGTCAGGGAGACCCGGGCGAGTCCCGTTTCTATCTGTCGATGGAAGACGACCTGATGCGCCTGTTCAACTCAGGAATGGCACAGAGAATAATGATGTCGGGTGCTTACCCGGAGGACATGCCTCTTGAGTCAAAGATGGTTTCCCGTTCGATTCAGTCAGCGCAGCAGCAGGTTGAGTCACGGAACTTTGAGATTCGAAAGAACGTTCTGAAATATGACGACGTTATGAACGCCCAGCGTTCGCTCGTCTATGAGGAGCGAGCACGAGTCTTGGGTGGAGAGGATCTGGCCGATCAGGTTGATCAGTTTCAGGAATCACTGGTTTCCAACGCCGTGGCTCAGTTCACCGCAGCAGAGAGGGCTGAAGAGTGGGATCTGGACAAGCTCTGGGTTGAGCTGCGCGGATACTACCCGGTCTCAGTAACAGTTGACGAGGTGCTTGAGGAACATGGAGGACTGCAGGGCATAACGCGCGAAGACATCACGTTTGAGCTGACGGGGGACATCAAGGCCACGTATCAGACCGCGGTCGAGGATCTTGCATCGAACCCCATTGCAATTGATCAGCTTGGTGATGATCCGCGAAGCGAGCTACAGCGTCGAGTAGTCTTAGCGACAGTTGATCGCCTGTGGCGGGAGCACCTGTACGAGATGGACTATCTCAAGGAAGGCATTGGTCTCCGCGCAATGGGTCAGCGTGATCCCCTCGTCGAATACAAAGACGAAGGCGCGCTGATGTTCCAGGCGATGATGGAGCGGATTCAGGAGGAGTCGGTCCAGCAGTTGTTCAACTACTCCACCCAGTTCCAGAAGCTTCAGGAACAGCGTGAGGAGTTGCTGGCCTCCGGCGTCGATGTTTCCGGTGCCGGCGTGGCAGCAGCTGGCATTGCCGCGAACGTTGCGGCAACACCGGCGAGTGATGCAAGCAAGAACGCCACGGCTAAGCAGAGCACGAAGGACAAGAAGGCCGCGAAACAGGGTCCAGCTCCCGCCAGGGCAGTCAAGAACGTTATGGGAGACGTTGGGCGGCAGGCCGCACCCAAGCGAATGACGCTCGAAGGTCCGGGTGAAGCGGCTCAGACTGTCGGGGGAGCCCCCACCTCGTCACAGACAAGCATGAACCGAGCGCAACGCCGTGCCCAGTCGAAGAAGAAGGGTGGCTCGAAAAAGCGCTAGCTGGACGGTGCGAGACACTATCCATACTCCACGGCGGTGACTATCCAACCCTTGTTGCGTAGCGCCATTCGCATTGCCACGGCGCGCAGTCGATCTTGATCCCATACGGTCACGGCGATCTCCGCTACCCTACTTGAGACGTACCAGGTCCGAGTCGAACACGGCTGGGAGCGAAGCGGCTTCTGATCGCCCCTTTGATATGGCAGGCATGACTTTGCAAGCTGAGTGAACAGTTCTCTGGTGATCCATCGGTCCAGACTCCGGAGATCTCTTCTTCCCGCCATCGCATCGAAAATTGCACTTGCAAGAGCCAGGGCCCACATCTCGGGGTTGTCATCAGAGGGACACGGCTTGTTTGCCTCCAGTAAGCCATGTTCCTCCGAGTCGACATCTGTTGAGGGGGTGCTGGCGCGATGAGGTGGGTAGAGCGGAGAGTACGAGCGAATCGGATGCTTCTTTCGTGCCGCGTGGCTCTGCGTCGAGACCAGGGTCTGTGCGGTCATTTGGCTCTACTCCTCATAGTCAACTTCACCTGGATCCGTGGTCCGATCACCCTCGGAGTGAGAAAACCTGTCCCGGCTCAATGAGATTTGGGTCCGATCCGATGATGTCCTGGTTGTCCTGGTAGATCTGCTTCCAAGCCTCTTCAATTTCCTGGTCCCCGGCACTTTGCGGGAGCTGAGCCTTAGCAATGTTCCAGAGGCAATCACCCGGTTCTACGGTGTAGCTGAGGGTTTCTGCAACGCGTGCTTCATCTATGGCCTCTGGTTCAGTCATAGCGGACTGAACCGGCCGATTGGCGTTGTTACCGATCGACCCTGATGTCAGTTCATGATCGCGGAGTTGGTGCCGTGCGGCGTATTTGCTTGCCCCGCTACGGGTGACCTCGTCAGTCTTCGGGGTGATGCCTGTAGCGCTGGAGGTCGCCGCGGAAGCGTGGGTGGGCGCGGCATCGGCGCGTTCAGGTTCACCCATTTCGGCTCCGGCCGGAGTGGTCGATGGTACGGGGGTCTCTGCCTGCACCTGAGTCTGCGGAGAGGCCTGAGCCCCTGTTGGGTCATGCGCGGTCGCGGACCAGGATTCGGAGTTTTCGCCTGGTAGTGCTTCGGTTGTGGCGCCCGGGAGCCAGACCTCTTGCGCCCCGCTAGCTGCTGTGTCCAGAACGTCGGTCGTAGCAGTGGCGGTATCCCAGAGCAGATCGTCAACGCCGGAGTCCAGGTCCTCCGCAAACGCTGCTGGACCGACCAGAGCTGAGCCCGCGATTGCAGTCGAGACGAGTGCGCGGGAGGCAATGGTCTTCGCAGCAGTCGGCGCGTAGGAAATGACCGAAGTGGCTAACCGCGAACGGAACCTAGCGGGGAGTAACCGAACGGTCGAAAGCAACGCCAATGCAGCCCATACCAGGAACCAGAGGGCGGCCGCTTCAATCATGACTACAAGAATCAGTGCTAGGGCTTCGGGGCCATGGAAGCCTCGTGCTGTAACCAGAGGAATCAGGTGCTGTCCTGCCAGTACTGTCAGGCCCAGAACTAAAGCCGGAACCAACAAGACCCCGGTAGCTCGAAGATGTCGACTACCTCTTCGATGCGATGGCGGCTTTCTTGAACTAGCCGAAGGCTGGACCGCCTTTGAGCCCAAACCATCGGACCGAACAACGACCGCTCTTTCAACCTTTACACTCACGACTCACTCCTGTCACTGGCCACCTGATCGGGCATTCGATTGGGCGTTTCCGCTTCCCTGAGCGTGCCGTACTTTCTGGATGAAAAGTGACATTAGCAGTGCCCCCAGGGGGAGAGATTCAATCTGCGAGCCTGTGGAAAAAGGACCTAACCGGGGTTCACACAGAGAGGGTCTCCTTGAAGCTCGGATCTGACGTGGCACACTGGTTTCATGCGCGCCTACCTTCCCCTAACCCCGGCCGAACTTTCGGATACCAATCCGCCGAAACGCCAGGTCATCAATGCTGTAGTCCCCGCAGGCGCCACGCCCGATGACCGCGAGGCTGAGCTAGAGGAAGCCCTGGATGAGGCCTCGTTTCTATCGCTCGAACTGGCACAGGAGATTGGCGGTGAGGGTCGCCGCGTCGTTGCTGTGGGCGATTTGCCTGGTGACGGCGAGTTCTTCGAGTCATGGGATCAGATTGATTCCCTAATGGCAGACGGACGCGAGGGAGCCGAGATTGTGCGTCAGATTCTGGTTTCCGAGGATGAAGACGAGGCGAATGTGCTGGTAGAAGCACTGTTCGATGTGCCACTTGAGTGGTTCGACATTACAGAGCGGCCCGGTTCAGGGAAGTGGTGACCGACCGAGCACACCAATGCCCAACCGCGAGAAGAAAATGGCTCGATTTAAGCGGCATACCGATCTGAGGAAAAACGCTCCACGAAGTTGCTCAGAATCTTGTGCGCGTGGCTGACATCGACTCCGGCAACCCGGGCCTCGACCAGTGCCCGCTCCTCCGGAGGATAGTAGCCATAGTCCGCAAAACTCTCGATCCGAACGCTTATTCCCTCAAAATCAAGCTCCGGGTGGAACTGGGTCAGGTAGACGTTCCGGCCTACCCGTGCCATTTGTAGCGGAGCGACTGCCCCAGTCACAAGCGGAACCATCTGCGGCGGTGGGATGACGACCGACTCATGGTGTCCAACATAGGCGTGGAACCGCTCCGGGACGCCATCGAGAAGGGGATCTCGACGTCCCTCTGCGGTCACCTGCAAGACGGGGGCGGAGATGTCCTCATGGATGTCATGTCCGACAGTGCCGCCAAGATTCTGAGCGACTATGCCCAGCCCGTAACAGATTCCCAGAATAGGGAAATCCTGCTTAATCGCACGCGTGGTCAACTCACGCATGTTCCTCTCGATGTCGAGTTGACGCAGAGATTTGTCATCTTCGCGCGCTGAGACATCGTAAGAGGAGCCACAGAGAATCACTCCGTCCCAGTGGCGGAAGTCGACCTGCGGGAACAACTCACGCTCAAGCCGGACGTTCACCAGATCATCCTCACCCAGCCCAGTCAGCCTAAGCATCGCTTCGCGTTCCGATTCGGCAACTGTTTCGATCGTTCGCGTGGTCATCATTAGGAAACGCCCGGGCATATGACTGATGGTAGTGCAGGTACCAAAAGCACAGTCAACCAAGTTGTGGGATTGGTCTGACGACTCACACTGTGACGGATCAAAGTAGCCTGGCACTATGAGTCCTTCCCAGAATCCTCCCGGCCGCCTACTCGACGATGACCTACTACTGGCCCTGTCCCTGGCGGACGCAGCCGATCTGGTCTCAGTGACCCGATTCAGAGCGCTTGACTTGAATGTCCAAACCAAGGCGGACATGACCCTTGTGTCAGATGCTGACAAGGCTTGTGAGGCGGAGATTCGCGAAATCCTGCGACGACGGCGGCCAGACGATGCGATTCTCGGTGAAGAAGAGGGCTTGGAGGAGGGATCTAACGCTCGTCAGTGGGTCATCGATCCGATTGACGGAACTCACAACTATGTCAGGGGCGTCCCGGTTTGGGCGACGCTCATTGGCTTGATCGAGAATGGGTCTCCAGTTCTCGGTGTTGTTTCCGCCCCGGCGCTGGGGCGGCGCTGGTGGGCAACCAAGGGGGGTGGGGCGTTCACCTCGGCCTCGTACGACTCATCGGTACCCAGGCCGATCCGTGTTTCGGATGTCGCTGCACTGGATCATGCTTTCATTTCGTACTCCTCGTACGAGGGATGGGTCACGACGGGCCGCGGAGCCCAGTTCCAGCGGCTGGTAGGCGAATGCTGGCGATCCCGTGGATTCGGGGACTTCTGGAGCTACATGTTGGTTGCCGAAGGAGTGGTCGACCTCGCCGCCGAACCCGAACTGGCCCTTCACGATATGGCGGCCCTGGTGCCAATCGTCACGGAAGCAGGCGGCACATTCACCAACCTGCACGGTGATCCCGGGCCCTGGGGTCCGGGCGCAGTCGTCACCAACGGTAGGTTGGCTGAGCCCGTACTTAAGATCCTGGCTCAGGAATAGAACTACTCCCAGTGGCTGCTTGGGAGTGCTTCCAGCAGGCTCCTTGCCCGTTCGGCGCGTTCCTTTCGCGGTACCGCCCCATCATTTGGAGCTTCCTGAACCCAGGCATCAATTGCGCACGAGGGTTCCGTAGCCGCGTGACTACAGTTTGGTAGACACAGTTCAGCTGCCTCCGCAATCCCGGGGAAAACCTCAAGCACGTCGGCTTCACTGACGTGACCCAGACCGAATGATCGCACCCCGGGCGTATCAACCATCCAGCCTCCGTCTTGCAGCGGAAGCGCGACGGCGCTGGTTGAGGTGTGACGACCCTTGCCGGTGTGCTGGTTAACCTCGCCCACGGCTCGGTCGGCATTGGGTGCCAAGGCATTGATTAGCGTTGACTTTCCAACACCAGAGTGGCCAATCAGCACGGAGAAGCGGTCTGTAACCAGGTCTTCGACCTCATCGACCCCCACCATCTTGCCGTCCACCACTTTGGTTTGGGCGATGGTGAGGCCGAAGCCGTCAAAGTGTCCGGCAAACTCGTCCGTGTCAGCCAGGTCCGTTTTGGTCAGGCACAGGACCGCCGGAATTCCCGCCTCGTGCGCCGCAACCAGGCAACGGTCAACCATTCGCACACGCGGTGGCGGAGTCGCCGCCGCGACCACAATCATCATCAGGTCTGCATTCGAGACGATTATTTTCTCGCCTCGGCCCTCTGCGGCTTCTTCCAGACTTCTGCGCAGAACGTTCTTGCGTTCCTCGACCTGAGCGATGCGGGCGAGCGTGCCTTCGGCTCCGGTGAGGTCCCCTGTCAGTCGCACCCGGTCGCCGATGACCACTGAGGCACGAGGAAGCTCCCGCGCCTTGACGGCCGATACGACTAGGTCCTGGTCAGAGTCGAGGGCGACGGCAAAGCGGCCGCGATCCACAGCCACAACGCGCCCCGATGGTCGGTCCGAATAGTCTGGGCGACGCTTTGTGCGGGGACGCGAGGATTTGGGGGGTCTTACACGTACCCGCCCGTCATCCGTTCCGGTGTCATACTTCGCCAAGAGTGCCTCTCGATGCCTTTTGCTTCCCGTCTAGTGCTTGCTTCCAACGATAGAGGGATCAGCGACGACCTGCGAGAGCCAAAGCGGCTCGGGCGAGGCGGCGCCGTCAAGCATCGACCCCCACCTGGCCGGAAACGCCGGGAGGGTCTTCGCAGTGGTCTCAATGTTCTCGACGATGCATCCGGGAACTCGCAGCCCCACCAGTGCCGCGAAGGTGGCCATGCGGTGGTCGTCATAGGTATTGATCAGAGTTGGGCTCAAAGGAGCGGGAATGATCCGGATCCCGTCTCGCAGAATCTTTGCTTTGCCGCCTAGTTTGCTGATCTGCTCAGCAAGAGCAGCCAGCCGGTCCGTTTCGTGTCCGCGGAGGTGGCCGATACCGATAATGGTCGAGGGTGATGTGGCGAACAGGCAAAGCGCCGCAACAGTAGGGGCGAGTTCTCCGCACGGAGCCAGATCAAACTCCATCCCCGACCATTCGAGGCCGCGGGGGGCGTGGACGGTCAACCCGAGTCGGGAAAGCGCCACGGTCGCGCCGAAACGGGGTAGAAGATCCAGCCAGTACTTGCCGACCTGGTCAGTGTCTTGTGGCCAGTCACGGACGGTGACGTTCCCGCCGCTCAGTAAGGCCGCCGCCAGGAAGGGCCCGGCATTTGAAAGGTCCGGTTCGATGCTAATCGGATTCCCACAGGGACGAATCGATTCGGTGAGCCAGCTGGACGATGAGGTTCTCTTGATGTCCACTCCCTGATCGGCCAGCATGTCAATGCTCATCTGCACGTAGGGCCACGAGGGGATGCGTCCCTCAGCCCTCAGCACCGTCGGCACCGGGAACAGCGGAGAAGCCAAGAGGAGGGCAGAAAGATACTGCGATGAGCTGGTGGTATCGACGGCAACGTCCGGAGCGGAGGGTGCGTCCCACCTGCCGTGGCCCAGTTCCTCGAACGCGGAGGTAGGCCGAGTTGCGCGCCCCCGAACGCGCAGGGGGAGATAGCCCTCTTCCCCCTGATACTTCACCTTGGCACCGAGGGAGATGAGGGCGTTCATCAGGGGGGCGAGCGGGCGTTTCTGAGCGGCCTGGTCGCCGATGAACTGGGTCTTTCCATTCGCGAATGCCGCGAGAGCAGGAGCAAAACGCATCACCGTTCCCGCGAGTCCGCAGTCGATGGTGCCTCCGCCCTTGAGTTCTACCGGAGGATACACGGTGACCTCATTCGACGACTGGCTGTACTCGAATCGGGCACCAAACTGCTCCATAGCCTTCGAGGCAAGGTAGCTGTCTCGCGAAGCCAATGCCCCTCGAATAATCGTTGGGTGCTGAGCGATAGTTCCAATGACCAATGCGCGACTGGTCTGGGACTTGGATCCGGGCAGCACAACCTCAGCGCTGAGAGGCGCCAGGGGCGTCGGGGCGGGCCAGTTGATAGTCACCCTCCCATTGTGGGACCTGGTCCAAATTACGTCCACAGTGCTCGCCAACTTCGGGCCCTATTTCATTCGCAGAGGATTGTGAATGCGGGTGGCTGTAGCCTTGAGGGGATGAATGCACCACCAAGTGCGGCGGAGACGTTGCGACTCGAAGAACTTGAGGCCAGGTTTGAGGCGGAGGCACTGCCTTTCCTTGACCAGATGTATGCCGCTGCGCTCGGCCTGACGCGAAACCCAAGCGATGCGGAGGACTTGGTCCAGGATGTTTACCTGCGTGCCTTCTCCAATTTTGCGTCGTTTGAGGAGGGAACGAACGTCCGGGCGTGGCTCTACCGGATTCTGACCAACACATTCATATCGGACTACCGCAGCAAGAGAAGGGACTTGGGACGGATCGGTGATCCGCTCCCAGCCGACTGGCAACTGAGCAGCGCCGCCCAAGACTCGAACGGCCCCGAGCAGTCGATGATTGCGAATGCTCCTGTTTCTCCATCTGCCGAAAGCGAAGCCATAGTTCAGCTTGAGAGTGCTGAGGTGCTTCGGATGCTTGAAGAACTACCGAGTGACCAGCGCCGGGCTGTGTATCTGTCTGACGTTATGGGGTTCAGCTACAAGGAAATCGCAGAGCTACTTGAAGTTCCAATGGGTACTGTGACTAGTCGGATCCATAGGGGCCGCGAGAAACTGAGAAGGTCGTTGCGGACAGAAGCCGAAGCACGAGGATGGGAGGTGGACTGATGCTGGAAGCAGACTCGATTGATGACTCCACGGATCGTGGGGAAAACGCGCCGGAGGACCACGGCAAAGACTGCCCTGTCTGTTCGGATCACGCCCCCTGGGAAGTGGTGCAGATGCGGGCACTACTGCGTGCATGCATGCCGACGGCCTGCCCGCCAACCCTCAAGGCAAGAATTGTGCGCGAGGTACGGTTCGTCGCCCTGACCTTCAGGGAATTGAACGAGGAGCCCGACGACAACTAGCGCGTGGCTGCCCTGTTGGGCGCCGGATACGCGAATCTTTTTCGAATCTCACACGGCCTCAGGTTCCGCTTAGGGCCGTGATCCTGATAGTTTTCACTGGTAGCAGTACGAGGACTCGCGGATTGCGGGCGATACGGAGGCAGTAATGAGCACACGCGGACGCAAGAAGCGGGCACGTCGTAAGAACAAGGCGAATCACGGCAAGCGCCCCAACACCTAAGCCGCGCGGACAATCCGCGCAGGACTAGATGGGCCGCAAGGCCAAATAGTAAGAGCCCCAGACCACGGTCGTAGGACCGATAGGTCGGGGGCTCTTCCGCGCTTGGATAGCAAACCTGGATCTACTCGAAGGAACGGTCGAGGATTGATGCCACTTGCTCGCGGTGACGCCAGCCCAGGCCCGTTGCCGGTGAGGCAGCAGCCTCGCGCGATATGACTGAGACCGTCGGACACCTCGGGATCGTTCCGCTAGTGATAGCCGCCGAGGTCAGAGGCACTCTGCCCAATAGCGGGAACAGGTTCAGGGCCATAAACGGCCACGCACCCTGATTCTCGGGTTCATCCTGCACCCACACCAACTCAGCGTCGCCAAATGGTTGAAGCGCCACACTGAGTTCTTCTACCGGCAGAGGGTAGAGACGTTCCATACGGATGATCGCCACGTCCTTGGCTCCCAGCTTTTCCCGCTGCTTTGCCAGGTCGTAGTAGACCCGACCAGTGCAGATCAGGACTTTACGTACCGCGTTGGCATTTGCCGTGATCTCCGGGTCCGCCTCGCCGATCACGGGGAGGAACTCACCCTGGACAAACTCTTCCCGGGACGAGTTTGCCGCCGAGAGTCGCAGAAGCTGCTTCGGAGTGATCTCGATGAGAGGACTCCTAGGCCTGCGATATGCCTGTGTGCGGAGCAGATGGAAGTGGTTCGCGGGAGTCGAAGGCTGGGCCACCCAGAAGTTGTCCTCGGCCGCCAGTTGCAGATAGCGCTCCATGCGGCTGGAACTGTGGTCGGGACCCTGCCCCTCGTACCCATGCGGCAGCATCATCACCATCGAGGTTGCCTGGCCCCACTTCTGCTGGGCGGATGAAATGAACTCGTCGACGACCGTTTGAGCTCCATTCACGAAGTCACCAAACTGCGCCTCCCAGGCAACGAACATGTCGGGACGCTCAACCGAGTAACCGTACTCGAAGGCGAGCGGGGCATATTCAGACAGGGGAGAGTCGTAGATCTGGAAGCTAGCCTGATCCTCGGTGAGGAAATTGAGCGGAGTGAACTCCCTGCCATCATTTTGATCATGGAGCACCGCGTGACGCTGAACGAACGTAGCGCGTCGGGCATCTTGACCACTGACGCGGACCGGCGTGCCGTCCATCAGCATGGTTCCCCAGGCCAGGAGCTCAGCGAATCCCCAATCGATGGGAACCTCACCGCGGGACATCGCAAGTCGCCGCTCGGAGAGTTGCTCGAGCTTCTTGTGGGGCGTGAACCCTTCGGGAAGAGAAGTGTAGGCCTCGCCGATTCGTTCCAGTTCCTGCGCTGAGACAGCAGAGGTCCAACCAATCATCATGCCCGAGCCGGGAAGTTGTGACTCAGGAACCTCAAGGCCGTGCCGTTCCGCCACGGGGTAGTGGGGGTCAGCGCCAGGAGTTTGACTTGCCGCGGTTTGGCGATCAGGTATGCCTCCTCGTTCGCGGGTCTCATCGAGAATCTTCGCCAGCTGCACCTCGTACTCCTGAAGGAACTGGTTCGCCTCCTCTTGGCTGATGTCACCACGACCGATCAGGTTGCTTGTGTAAACGGCTCGGGTCGAAGGAAGATCGTCGATGAGCCTGTACATCAGAGGCTGAGTCATCGACGGGTCGTCGCCCTCGTTGTGTCCACGACGCCGATAGCAAACTAGGTCGATGATGACGTCCTTGTTGAACTCCTCGCGGTAGCGGAAAGCGAGTCGGGCGACTCGGACCACGGCTTCGGGATCATCCGCGTTGACGTGGAATATCGGAACCTGCAGGCCCTTCGCTAAATCGGTTGGATACCGGGTTGACCTCCCGGCCGTGGGGCCGGTAGTGAAACCGATCTGGTTGTTGATAATCACGTGAAGGGTGCCGCCGGTACGGAACCCCTCAAGCTGACTCATGTTCAGACACTCATAAACCACGCCCTGGCCGATGAAGGCGGCGTCGCCGTGGACCAGCACTGGGAGAACGGGCCAGGTCGGATCGTCCAGCAGATCGTCCTTGGCTCGGGTGATGCCGAGTAGAACGCCGTCAACGGCCTCAAGGTGTGAGGGGTTTGCCGCCAGATACACCTTTGTTGCAAGGCCGTCACCTGCTGAGTACACGCCCTCTGTTCCCAGGTGGTACTTGACGTCGCCGGAGCCCCGGGTACCGCGCATGTGCTCGCTGCCCTCGAACTCGGAGAAGATCTGGGAGTAAGACTTTCCGGCGATGTTCGCCAAAACGTTGAGCCTGCCGCGGTGCGCCATCCCGATCGTTACCTCGGCAAGCCCCGCCTCGGCCGCGTCGTACATGACCGCGTCCAGGAGGGGAATCAGCGATTCGCCGCCCTCAAGCGAGAAACGCTTCTGCCCGACGAACTTGGTTTGGAGGAACTCCTCGAACGCCTCGGCGTGGATCAGGGTGGTGAGGATCTGCTTTTGCTCTTCTGAACTGGGCTTTTGGTAGGGAGCCTCAACCTGTTCTTGAACCCAGAGTCGTTGCGCCGGATCCTGAATGTGCATGTATTCGATCCCGATGCTACGTGTGTACGTGTCGCGAAGGCGCTGTAGTAGGTCACGCAAGACCATCTGGGATGAACCGCCGAAGCCGCCGGTCGGGAACGTTCGATCCAGATCCCACACCGTGAGGCCGTAGCGACCCAGTTCCAGGTCCGGGTGGCGTCGCACTCGGTAGGCGAGTGGATCTGTATCCGCTGCCAAGTGGCCGCGGGAGCGGTAAGCGTGGATCAACTCCGTGGTCCGGGACTGCTTGCCCTTTTCTTGAGAGATGTCATAGACGCGGTCTGCTTCCCACCTGTACGGCGGATACGGGATCTCTAGGGCATCGAAGACCCGGTCGTAGAAGTCGTCCTTACCACTTAGCTTGTCGGCAAATTTCCTCAGAAGGGTTCCGGAGTCTGCGCCCTGAATGACCCGGTGATCGTACGTCGAAGTCGCGTACATGGTTTTGCCGATCCCAAGTTCCGCTAGGCGCTTAGGGGATACGCCGGCCCATTCTGCTGGATAATCAGTGGCACCGATACCGATGATGACGCCCTGTCCTGACATCAGACGAGGAACTGAATGGGTGGTTCCCAGGGTCCCAGGGTTCGTTAGGGACACGGTTGCCCCCTGGAAGTCCTCGGCGGTGAGCTTGCCTTGCCGAGCACGGGAAATTAGGTCGTTCATTGCCGCAACGAACTCAAGGAATGTCAGAGTGTCCGCACCCCGAACTACGGGCACCAGCAGTGAGCGGCTTCCGTCGTCCTTGGGGATGTCAACCGCGATACCTAGGCCAATGTGACCAAGCTCTTCGACCGCGGGCTTGCCGTCCTTCTCCGTATAGCGGACGTTCAGCTTGGGGAGCTCCGCGAGGGCTTCGACCAGGGCGTAGCCCAGCAGGTGCGTGAACGACACCTTGCCGCCAACTGTGTGTGCGAGGTGGCTGTTGATGACGTAGCGGTTTTCGATCATCAGTTTCGCGGGGATATCGCGCGCTGATGTTGCGGTGGGCACCGTCAGCGAAGCTTCCATGTTTTTCGCGACCGCCCGGCTGGCACCGCGAAGAACCATCGTTTCGTCTTCTTCGTTCGAGTTGGTACGCATAGAGACTCGAAGACTCTGCTGGTGAGCGCGAACGTAAGGAGAGGTCGCCTCGTTGATCTGCGGTGTGGGGGCCGGAGGCAGATCAGAGCGCGTGACCAGCTCATCATGCGGTCTGGTCGCCGGAGTCGCCCTAGGAACGGGGGTCGAAGGATCACGGTCTGAGGCGTCGAAGGCGAGTTCCGTTGAAGGAACGGTCTCACTCTCCATGATTGGGCCCTCAGACCCGGAATCTAACGATTCAAGCGACTTGGGTCCGACCTCCGGGTTCGCTTCGAAATATCCACGCCACGAGTCATCCACACTGCGCGGATCGGCAGTGAACATCTCGAACATATGCGCGATGTACCAGTCGTTTGGCCCAAGCTCTGCGTATGCAGCTTGACCTTCTTCGCTCACGGAAGCTCCCTCGACTCCAAGATAGCCAGGCGGCCATCAATCCCGACTCAGTCTAGGGACATCCGGGCCCTAAGTCTTAGTTTGTTCCACCAGAAACGCCGGGTTTTACCTGCTGTTATCCCAGTGTTTACCAAGCGGATTCCGCCGCATCAGAGATCGGTGGTAATCGAGACTGAACGCTCCGGGCGAGGTGGATATAAGTCTCGGTATAGTTGGCTCACTATGGCTCGCGCACAGGATGAACCTCCACATTTCGGCTCCCGTTGCGTCTGGCGCAGCGGGAGGCAGAATCAGGTAGTTGTAGAACGTTGCATTTGGCACGTTTCAACAGCGGTAAATAGACCCAGATACAGAGGATCCGTTGACTCAGTCACGAGGGGCTGGTATCGCCATGGGTGACGTCCTGATGATCCTGTTGGGAGTAGTCTTAACCTTCGGTACGGCGGTGTTCGTCGCGGCGGAGTTCTCTTTTGTTGCACTCGATCAGGCCTCCGTTGAACGGAAGGCTCAAGAGGGTCAGCGCGGGGCCACCGGAGTGCTGAAAGCACTAAAACATCTTTCTACCCAACTTTCCGGGGCTCAAGTGGGCATCACGCTCACGACTATCCTGCTCGGTTACACGACCCAGGTTGCACTATCTGAGCTGTTCACAAACCTTCTGACGAACGCCGGAGTGAGGGTCGCTCTTTCTACGACCGTCGGCGTGATTGTTGCGCTGATCGTTGTAAACGCGTTTTCGATGCTTTTTGGTGAACTGGTTCCAAAGAACATGGCGCTGTCAGATCCGATGGCGACGGCGAAACTGACCGCCCCGTTTCAGATGGGATTCACCTGGCTGTTCCGGCCGATCATCGCAGTGTTGAACGGAACGGCGAACTGGATTCTGCGCCTCTTCGGAATAGAGCCGAAGGAAGAGATTTCCTCCGCCAGATCTGCCTCCGAACTGGCATTCCTCGTCCGACACTCCGCGGAAGAGGGAACTCTGGCCGAGGAGACGGCAGATCTATTCACTCGCTCAATCCTTATGGGTGAGTTGACGGCGGTGGATGTGATGACCGACCGCGGGCGGGTGCGCGCGCTTCCTAGCGACGCGACGGCCACTGATCTGATTGATCTGGCGAGGGAGACGGGACACTCTCGGTTCCCGATCCTTGACCCAAGTGGCGAAGCGGTCACCGCGATCGCGTCACTTCGTAAAGCGGTTGCGATTCCCTACGAACGGCGTAGCGAAGTCCCCGCGACCTCAAGTTCGCTGAGCGTCGAACCAGTGTTTGTTCCCGAGACGGTGGGGCTGGCGCCACTGCTGGTTGACCTGCGCGGGGGACTACAGATGGCGGTGGTCGTGGACGAATACGGATCCACGGCGGGTATCGTCACCCTTGAAGACGTGGTCGAGGAACTGGTGGGGGAGGTTTCCGACGAGCATGACCGCAGACGGATGGGAATCAAGTCCACACCCGGTGGTGGTTACATGGTTCCTGGGACGCTGCGCCCCGATGAGTTACTAGCGCAGACCGGAATCGATGTGGGCGACGACGGCCCGTACGAGACGCTGGCGGGCTTCGTCATGGACGAACTCGGGAGTATTCCAGAGGTCGGGGATGAGGTTGTCACAGACGACGCGCGAATTGGTGTTGTCGCCATGCGGGGTCGGCGGATTACGCGACTACATGTCGAGTCGCTGAGCGACGATGAGTCGATCTCAGAGTCAGGGGCGGGGGAGTAGCTATGAATCCCGTGCTCGGACTAGGAATCACCGTCATACTGCTGCTGGTCAATGCATTCTTTGTGGCTTCGGAGTTTGCGGTTACCTCTTCCCGGCGGTCAGCGGTTGAGCCGCTGGTTCACGAGCAGCGTCGCGGTGCGAAGCAGGCTTTCTACGCGCTTGAACACGTCTCTGTGATGCTGGCAATCTGTCAGCTGGGAATCACCGTGATGTCGACCTCGCTGGGCGTTATCGCAGAACCCGCGATTGCCCACCTGATTGAAGGCCCACTTGTTGCAATCGGTGCTCCGGCGGGGGCAGCACACGGTGTGGCATTCGTTATTGCCCTGCTGCTAGTCCTGTTCCTTCATGTTGTCTTCGGGGAGATGGTTCCGAAGAACATTTCAATTTCCTCGCCCGAAAAGGCCCTGCTGCTGCTTGCCCCAATTCTTGTCGCGTTTGGAAAAGTACTGCGTCCCATCGTTGTCGGACTTGACCACACCGCGAACTGGTTCCTGCGGGTCTTTGGGATGGAGCCGAAGTCAGAGATCTCCGCGACTTTTACGGTGGAGGAAGTTGCCTCGATTGTCGAGCTCTCTCGCGAGGAGGGCAAACTTGTTGATGACTTGGGATTGCTGACTGGAACCCTTGAGTTCACTGAGGAGACGGCCGGTTCCCTGATGGTTCCGCTGGGCCAACTCACTGTTCTGACTGAGCCGGTTACTCCCGATTCGGTTGAAGCGCTGGTTACGAAGACTGGGTTCTCGAGATTCCCCGTCGCGGACGACGAAGGAAATCTGGTCGGTTACGTCCACCTGAAGGATGTGCTGTATGCGACCGGTGATCAGCGGGGCGAGCCGCTTGAATCTTGGCGTATTCGGGAACTGGAGTCGGTGGACGAAAACGCTGAGGCAGAGTCCGTGCTTCGCTCCATGCAAAAGGGTGCGAAACATATGGAAGCTGTTACCAGGTTTGACTCGTCTGCGGGGAAAGAATCAGTAATAGGTGTGCTCTTTCTTGAGGACCTGCTCGAAGAGCTGGTCGGTCAGGTTAAGGATTCGTTGCAACGAGGCATTCAGTGACATATTTGGCTGTGAAACAGGCGGATGCCGTGACCAAGGGCACTGGTCAATCCTCCTCTGACGCGTACAATCATTTTCGGAGCGTGTTTCTACGCCGGTGGTAGAGCGCACTAAAAGGCAGTCAAGCAGGAAAGTTGGGATGGATGTCGCGGGAGAACGTGGGTGTGCCGTTCCCTAGTCGGACGGAGCTTCATGGTTCGTCCTCTAAGACTCAAGTCCTAACGCCAAGTACGGATAGCCACGTTCAATGGGCCAGGGTTGGTGGAGTTGTTGCGCTAACCGGAGTGCTCGCAACCCTGCTGGTAAGCCCCGCGACCACTGCCACGGCAGTAGCCGAGTCCTCAAATGAACCCTCGACGACGACCGGAAGCGTTCCGTTACCAGGCGAAGGGTCGTGGGCCGGGCTCGCATCGGAGGGTCTGCAGGACACGGGAGACTTCGCGAGTACGACGACTGCGGCATCCAGGGCCCGTGTTCGAGCCTCCGTTGTTGTGGACAGTTGTCTTGCTCTTCCCACAGCAGCAAACGGCTCACGTAGCTTCACCGAAGCACAGAGAGTCTATTTTCCTCTTCGTGAAGGTACTTACACGACTTCCTCACCCTACGGATACCGTTTCAGTCCGTTTACCGGGGCATATGAACTTCACCAGGGCGACGACTACGCCGCACCTTTTGGAACACCCATTAATGCTGTCGCGGATGGGACCGTATCATTTGCTGGATTCCGCGACTCGTACGGCTACCTGACGATTATCGATCACGTCGACACCGATGGAAGCATGATCCAGTCCTGGTACCTGCACCAGGCTGAGGGAACACAAGTAGTTGCCGTTGGTCAGAGCGTGAAAGCCGGTGAGCAGATCGGCTCTGTCGGAAGTACTGGAAACTCAACTGGTCCCCACCTGCACCTAGAGCTACACCCTATGGGTGGTACCGAAACGATAGACCCCAGCCCTTGGCTTCAAGCTCACGACGCGGTGTTCCTCGGCCAGGAGTGCTCGTGATACCCGTAGCGGCCAGCCCGTATCCCATAATCTTTGCGCATCGCGGCGGAGGTCTTGAGGCCCCCGAGAACACGATGGCCGCGTTCCATCGGCTTTCAGAGATCGGAATCAGGTACCTCGAAACAGACGTGCAGCTGACCGCCGACGGCCAGGTTGTGGTCTGCCACGATGAGACCCTCGACCGGAGTTACGGCGGTGAGGGCAAGATCTTCGAGCACACGTACGAAGAGATCTCTGAGCTTCGAAACGATGCGGGCGAGAAGATGCCTCTGCTTTCTGAGGTCCTCACCGAGTTCCCAGAGCTGTACTTGAACATTGATGCCAAGACGAACGAGGTCGCGGAGCCCCTCGTCCAAGAGCTCAAGGAGCACGACGCGATCGGACGGACCATGATTGCCTCGTTCTCGGAACGTAGGCTTGAACACATTCGCCTCATCGGTGGTCCGGAGGTCTCGACCTCTCTGGGCGTGAAGGCAATAGTGAACCTGTTGCTCGCATCAGAGACCGTTTCAAACGCTGAGACGTGGCGTGTCCCGGGTCCCAGGCATCACGCGAGAGCAGCTCAGGTTCCCGAGAAGACACGGGGAATCAGGGTTGTTAGCCCACGGTTTGTCGCCACGGCACACACGGCGGGCCTGGCGGTTCATGTCTGGACCGTCGACGATCCTGAGCAGATGATCAAGCTGGTGAATATGGGAGTTGACGGCATCGTCACCGACGTTCCCGAACTGGCAAAAAAGACCTTTCAGGAAGAGGGGCTGTGGGACCCCGAGATGGGATAGCCCAGGAAGCCTGGTAGAGTTTTTCTGCTTCTATGTGGCTGTCATTCGACGGCTTCGTGGAGAGAGCCCCAATAGCTCAGTGGATAGAGCGTTCGCCTCCGGAGCGAAAGGTCGCAGGTTCGAATCCTGTTTGGGGCACTCTTGTGGGGGTTGTCCTGTCATGGCGACCTTTCGGCACTGTAGCTCAGTTGGTGGAGCGTTGGACTGAAAATCGAAAGGTCACCGGATCGATGCCGGTCGGAGCCACGTAGCGGAGTATTACACCGCTGCTGAGCCCTCACGAGGCTTCTACTCGTGGGGGCTCTTTTATTTTCCCTGGTCAGGTGGCCTTACTGTCATCCTGCGCGCAGTCGCAGGATCTCGCCGCCGTCATCCTGCGCGTAGTCGCAGGATCCATTTTGAGGTCTAGAGACCGACCCCTTGATGGCCTTGGGCCAAATTTGGGCCATTGCGGCGGCCGGAGTTGCTGCCGAACGGATTGGCGAACGGGTCGTTGGGGTTCGGGATCGCATGGTTGCGGCGCGGTTTCTTCCCATCGGGAGTCTTGCCGTTCTTCTTGGGCTTCGGCTTGTCGGACTCGAAGAGTCCGTCGAGCACCGCGCCACCGCGCCGCGCGACGCCCTCGCGGGCTCGTGAGTAGCGTTCGGTGACTTGCAGGCTGGAGTGTCGGAGCACTGCCTGAACGTCGGGTGCGGATGCTCCCGCGTCGAAGAGGATCGTGGCGAAGGTGTGCCGGAGGTCGTGCACGCGCAGGTCGGGGCGGCGCAGTGCGGTCTTGATCTTCTCCCACTCGACCGCGCGGCGGAAGTTCCGGGCGGTGAGCCTGCCCCCGTTCGGCCCGGCCCACAGCAGGTCGTCGGGCTCCTTACCCTTCGCCGCTTCGAGAACGTATGGGCCGAGCTGCTTCGTGATCGGCACCTCTCGTTCCTTGTGGCTCTTCGGGCTCTGCTCGATCAGTTCGCCGTGTTTGCCGGGTGAGAAGCTTCGGCTGACGCGGAGGATGCCCTGCCGCAAATCGGCATCGCGCACCCGCATCGCGGTCGCCTCGCCCGCCCGCATCCCCGTGAATACGAGCGCCGCCGCGTAGCGACGGTACACGCCCGGCTCGATGAGTTCGAGCATCTTCGTGATCTGTCGCACGGTGAGCGCCCGAGAGGTCGGCGACACGGAGGTGTCCTGGCTCGGGCGCTTCACCTCGCGTGCGGGGTTGTAGTCGATGATCCTCGCCCGGCGTGCGCCGTCGAGCAAGCGGCTGAGCACCGCGAGCGAATCGACCTTGATCGAAGGTGAACCCGCCCACGACACCATCGCCGACTCGATGAGCGGCGAGGTGATGTCTTCGAGCTTCTTATCGCCGAGGGTCGGCTGCACCCGCTTGCGCCACGACACGTCGTACCCGCGCGCCGTTCCGACCCGCACCGACGCCACGACGGCAGGCCAGTAGCGCTCGTGCCACTGGGTGAGCGTCATGCCCGCGTTCGGGTTACGGCCAGCAACCTCTTTCGCCAGCTCCCGCTTCGCCTCGGCGAGCGTGAGGAACATGCGCGAGCGATGCTGCTTGTTCCCCGCTAGATCGGTGACCGTCACTCGAATCTGATAGCGGTTGCGATCTGCCCGCCACCGTATCCTCTCAGGCAGCGGTCGACCCGTCTTCGGGTCGATACGCCACGGGGAGGTGTTCGACGGTCGGCCGGCCATCAGCGTCTCGTTCCGCCGACTTCGAGGAACTCGTCGATGGTGTCAGCGCGCCAGAGCTTGTGCTTGCCCACCTCGGCATCCGGTTCGGGGATCAGACCCTCGCGGCGCAGCTTATCGAACGTCGGCAATGGCACCCGGCACCGGGCGGCGGCCTCGGAGCGCGTGAGGTAGTCCGTCTGGGTCGTCGCCTCGGTCATGCCCTTCCTCTCATCGGGTGCGCGTGAACGCCACCAATAACTAGTGTTCTTGCGAGTACCTGATATTAGAACATAAACAACGTGTAACCGCAACTACATGAGATAAGCGCGTGTTTCCGATAGACTCGTGCGCATGGCACTACCCACGCCCCGCGCAGGGGATCAGAGCGCAGACGGGCTGCTCACGCAGGCTGACCTGCCTGCGGGCTGGCACCTCGCTTCTCGCTTTCCCGGCGAGCGCCCTGACGATGCGAGCGACGAGATCGACCGCGTGCTCGGCTATGACGACCAAACGACGGGCGAGAGCGCCGATTCTGAGCAGAACGAGACCGCGGACGGTCGCTGGCGCTACATCGAGCATGAGGGCACGGCGACGCGGGTGATGATCCGTTTGCAGCGGCAGCTCTACGCAACTCCCGAGGAAGTGCGCATCACTGGGGTGATCTATCTGCCGTGGCGACCGGGTGACCCCATCACCAGCCACCTGCTGCGCGAACTGCCGACTGCGAAGATCGAGGCCGCGATCAACAAGCGCCTATTCGCCATGAAGCGCGTCGCCACCGTTACCGGCAACAAGATCGTGCTCCCGAGCGGTCGCAAGGTGAGCGACCGAGACCTCTTGAAGCCGCTCGGCAACCCGAAGCAGGTGCCTGATTTCTACGAGCTTGTCGCGTTGCAGCACGGCAAGCTCTCGGGTCAGGGCGACGGGAACCCCTCGGCAACGATGGCCGACATCAACGGCGTCGCGCTCAGTACCGCGCAGGGCTGGATCGCCAAGGCCCGAGGCCGAGGGTTGCTCCCGCCAGGCCGTCGCGGACGCGCTGGGTAGGGGCATCGTGAGTCCACTGACGCGCAGAGCAACGATAGAAGATCAATCTTTGCTGATGCGGGCCACCTTGGCGAATCTGAACTGGAATGGCGAACGATTCACGCCGGACGAACTTCAGAGGCAAGAGTTTCGCCATTACTTTGAGTGCTGGCCGACGGGACAGGACTTCGGATTCGTCGCAGAGAGCGTAGAAGGTTGCCCTGTTGGGGTTGTTTGGTTGAGATTCTTCACTGAAACTGACCCTGGCTATGGGTTTGTTCAAGAGAGCATCCCAGAACTCAGTATCTGGGTGGATGCTCCGCATCGAGGACAAGGTGTCGGTCTGGCGCTGATGCAGGAGGCGATTCGCGAGGCCCATGTCCGTGAACTCGACGGAATCAGCCTCAGTGTTGAGGCAAGCAACCCGGCCCGCAAGCTGTATGAACGAGTGGGTTTCCTTGCTGGTGCCGAGCTATCAGAAGGCACCCTCGTCCTGCGGCTCTGAGTGGGAGCGCGGAGTCGAACTGAACCGTTCCCCCTTGCACACGAAATCGTGAATCGGTGTTCTACCGCATGATTCCACCATTTCTGTGGAGCCTACCTGTGAAAACTGCACTGCGATTCACAACCTAACAGCGCCGGTAGCACATGAGTGAGCACATGAAACGCGCGGGCATTCACGAGGTCACGGCCTGGCCTTGTTGTTCGGGTTGGCGACGCGGATCGCATCTCCTAACTCGGGGCGGTGCCTGACCCTGACCTCTATAGTAGAAACATGCAGGAGAAAAAGTCCGTGCTTGAGCAGCACATTGCAGTGTTTGGCGAGAGTGGAAGCGGCAAGACCGTGCTCGTGTCGTCGTTCTATGGTGCGGCACAAGAGGCGTTCTTTCTCAAGCAGAGTCTTTACCGCGTGGTCGCTGACGATATTGGTCAAGGGTCTCGACTCAATCGCAACTACCTCGGCATGCGAGACGAAGGTGTTGCTCCGCTCCCCACAATCGCTGATGCGACTTCCTATGCCTTCTCAATCAAGCTTAAGGACCCTCCGCGCCCGAAGACTGCCAAGGCGGCTCCGTTTGATGCCCTGCGGCTCGTGTGGCACGACTACCCGGGCGAATGGTTTGAGCAGGGTGTAAGCGGCGAGGAAGAAGCACTGCGGCGTGTCGACACGTTCCGCTCACTTCTAGGCTCAGACATCGCCCTGCTTCTCGTTGACGGCCAGCGGCTGCAGGATCACGCGGGGGAGGAAGAACGGTACCTCAAGTCGCTCTTTAGTAACTTCGCAAACGGCCTTGTAAGCCTCAAGGACGAGCTCCTTGAGGATGGAGCACCTCTCGTCCAGTTTCCTCGGATCTGGATCATGGTTCTCTCCAAGGCTGACCTCTTCCCGGATATGGATGCCTTCAAGTTCAGGGACCTCCTCGACCTCAAGGCTGCCGACGACCTCAATGAACTCCGCAAGGTGCTCGCCGGGTTCGTGCAAGATCCGGCCGCAATGTCAGTCGCTGAGGACTTTCTACTTCTGTCTTCGGCGAAGTTTGAGCCCGAAAAGATCGAGGTATCAAAGCGCGTTGGGCTCGATCTCGTGCTACCGATCGCCGCAATTCTGCCGTTGGAGCGGCATGCAAAGTGGGCCAAGCTTCAGCAGCTCCCCGCGAAGGTTACGGAGAGCATCATCAACGGTGGTGCCAAGCTGCTTGCCGCTGCGCTCCTTGGCAAGGCCAAACCCGGTCCACTCGGCCTGATCCTTGCGCTCATCAGCCCCGACGTTGTGGATCAGGCGGCTCAGCTCGCAGGGGACAAGTTGCGAGAGGTAAACGAGGAAGCGCTCGCAAAGCAGAACTACGTGACGGCCACGCTGACTCGATTCCAGATGGATCTGGATCAGGGAGAGGAAGACCAGATTTTCCTGCGGAGCCTCAAGTGACGCTTGAGGCCGGATCATACATCTGGGCGACCCGAGGCAAGTTGTGGGGGTTCCGGTTTCTACGTGACGGCGGCTACTCAGATCCGCTCCCCGTCTACGAAGCTGCCTTCGCTGGAGTTGCCGATCAGCGCAAGGTCTCCAAACGTGTCGGGGATAAATTGGTGCTCCGATTCCCGGACCCCAAAGGTCGCCAAGACCACGCTCGTCGGGTTATCTCGCATGACTTCGTGATCCGTGCGAGCAGCGGTGACTTGCCCGCCGTGTCCGAGGCCGCCCGTATGGCCTGGGACACGGTGGCCGCAGAGTACGAGGAGCTCTGGGACGCGGAACCGCAAGAGTAGTCCGACGGAGTAGGGCCTCATGTGTTGCTTCAATTTGCGGCAGCGCAGTCGCGCGGCAGCCTAATTGTTGCAGTGAGCAGGAGGGTGCTGAAGAAGGTGGTGGCGACACCGGACGAGAACGCAGCAGATCTCAGTCCGAGCGGTAGCCAGTCCGCTTAATTCGGTCAGTCAGCGACTGTTGGAGGTTAGTTACGTCGATCTGGAATCCAGCGATTCAATTACCCTCGGAGCTTCCGCGGCAGACGCCCTGTTCTTCTGAATTCAATCATTCTTCCGACGCGTATCAAGTTGGATGCACCCAGGGTCAAGCCTGCCAGCGCAACAATGAACTTCTGGACAGATTGGAATGAGAGAGAAGTCTCTGATGCTTCGATTGTTGCGGCGGTGGAGTCGATGAGGCGACAGTCACGGACCTGACGATGGTCAGTATGTGACCTCAAAACTGTAGGGGTGCTGGTACAGCTTTAAGAGAGGCATCACAGCAGGAAACTGTTCAATGTTGGTTCCGCAAAGTGTTCATTTTACAAACCGCAAAGTGTATGCTTTGGCCATGGCAGATTATCTCCCGCGTGTTGCTGATTCTGAACTCGCAAACCTCATGCGGGCAGTGGGCGCAGTGCTCATAGAGGGCCCGAAGGCATGTGGGAAGACCGCGACCGCTTCGCGAGTCTCCGCCACAACATTCCAGATGGATGAGGATGCCACAGCTAGAGCTTCAATCGAGCTGAACCCTGACTATCTGTTCAATCGTGCCACCCCGATTCTGTTCGACGAATGGCAGGTTGCGCC
>JBATQJ010000151.1:0-6316 GCA_049291975.1 Scrofimicrobium sp. | reverse complement strand
CTCTGGGAGATGCGCTGGCGGAGGACCTGCGCCGATTGGACTCGGACGAGGTTTATGGCGATGCCCTTCGTGAGGGCCTCTTCCTGGTCGAGGGCAAGTAAGCGGACGGAGGCAACCCAGTGAGCACCAGAATCGACATCCACCCGGACGCAGACGCCGTCGCGGCCGCCGCGGCAGCGCAGTTGGTGACCGAGGTGATTGACCGGCAATCCCGTACTTCCCAGGTTCATCTGGTTTTGACCGGCGGCACTGTCGGGATCAAGATCTTGGAGCGGGTGGCCGCGAGCGCGGCGGCCAGCGCCATCGATTGGAACGGGGTCCACATCTGGTGGGGCGATGAGCGTTTCCTCCCCGAGGGCGATCCTGAGCGGAACGAAACCCAGGCACGCGAGGCGCTCCTTTCCCGGCTCGGTGACGCGTTGCCCGTCGCGAACGTGCACTACGTCCCTCGTCCCGGTCAATCGGGAATTGAGACACCCGATGACGCGGCACGGGCGTATGCGGCTGAGTTGGCGGAGTTCGCGGACGAGGGCGAGGAAGTCCCCTCGTTCGACGTACTTCTATTGGGAGTCGGCCCTGATGGACACGTCGCGTCGCTCTTTCCGGGCAACTCTGCACTCAGGGCCAGCGGGACGACTGTCGGGGTGTATGACTCGCCGAAGCCCCCACCGCAACGGGTGTCGCTGACGTTTGGTGCCATCAACAACGCCCGCAATGTGTGGCTCGTTGTTGCGGGCGAGGAAAAGGCCGTGGCGGTGGCTTCTGCCTGGTCAGGGGCGTCTGCAGAACAAACTCCAGCGGGTCACGTGCACGGCGTGGATGAGACCCTCTGGATAGTGGACACGGCAGCTTCTCAGGAGTTGCGCTAGTCGCTCGCGGCTAAATCGGGGCGTCAAGCGACTTAGCAAGGCCCAGTAGTAGCGCGCCCAGCACCAGGAAGGCGACGCCGAGGGTTATCACCCTCATTTCTTTCTTGGTTCTGGTCTCGCCAAGCAGCCAAATCCCACCGAATGTCGAGATGATGACGCCCATCTGCGACAGTGAAAACCCGATCGCCACGCCAACCGTTGCCTGGGAGAACTGCATGACCACCACTCCCAGCGCCCACATCGCCCCTGGGATCATGGCGCGCAGGGTGTACTTGCTGAGGCGATCGTCCTTGGCCCCACGGTCTCCTGCAACCAAAGGGAAGGTCACCAGTATTCCCATCACCACCCAGCCGAGGGATTGCGGCAGGAACGTGGTCACCGGGTCAACGTCGAAAACTCGGATCGGGAGCGGTGCAGCGATGTAGAACGCGCTACACAGTACGGTTTGGATGATTCCGACTCTGAGCCGGTTGGGCGTTGGCGCCTCACCACTATTTGCGGGGCTCGTTGCGACTGGATCGCCAGGAGCATACCCAAGCGTGGCGCTCTCACCCGGTTCGATCACCGGGGCAGGGATTGGAGAACCGACGTCTTGCTTCTCGGTCCAAGCAGTGAGTAGGACCCCGCCCGTTATTGCCACTACACCTGTGACCCCGACTGGAAGCGCAGGGGTGCCAAGCCATTCTCCGAATCCGAGAACGCCGATCAGTGCAAAACCAAGTAGTTGCAGGCCCGTAGTTAATGGCATCACTCGCGAGACACCGATGTTGTGGTAGGCCTTCATTTGGAACAGGATTCCGGTGGACATGATCAGTCCCGAGATGAAGGCCACCAGGTTGTCGGCCAGACTCGGATCAGTCCCAAAGATTACAGCGAAGAGGATACCCACGATCAAGCCACCGAGGATCTGCCCCATTGTCTGTTGCCGACTGTTCCCCCCGAACTTCATCAGGAGTATTCCCATGGAACCCCAGAGAATCGAGGGCAAGAGAGCTAGGAGAAGGTACAAGGGGCCTCAATTTCGTTATTTTTTCAATCAGCGGGATTTAGTCGCCGACGAGGATTCAGGATACTGCCTCGAAAGTGACCCACACTCATCCGACCCGCAGTGATCACCGAGCCAGTCTCGTGTTTAACGCTCCGATTGTCACTGGGATTGCCTCGGCGATATCTGTCGCCATGATCGGTCGGCCCGGCCTGCCGCTGGGCACTAAGTCCTCATCCAGCGCACCTGAGGCAAGGCCAGCCGCCAAACCATGGATCCCAACGCCGACTGCCGCTATCTCAGCCAAAGACCACTCGGCAACGCCATCTTGCTCAGACAGTCGCGCATCTGCCGACCGCTCTAGGCCACCACGAGTTGCCGCCAGGCATGTCGCAATCACCCCTGCGAGGACATCCCCTGCTCCGGCGACTGCGCCCCAACCGGCGGGTGCCGTGAAGACAAAGACACGACCACCCGGATCCGCAACGGCGGTTTTTGCTGCCTTGACTACGACAACTGCTCCCGCGGCTTCGGCAAGGAGTGCGGCAGCATGCGCCGGGTTTTCCTCGACCTGTTCTCTAGTCAGAACCAGATCGGGCATAAGTTGCCGCATCAGCGAAACAGCTTCACCTGGATGGGGCGTTGCAACGACCTGTACGCCGCGGTCAGCCCACTCTTTCGCCCCCGCGAGCGCTCCAGCATCCACCACCAGCGGTGCTTGATTCTGCCCGTAATCCCTAGCGACCGTGTCCGCGATCGAGGCCATTGACGCGTCCCAACCACTACCAATGACGGCCGCATCGCAGCGACCTCCCCCCATCACGGCCTCGGGAAGTCTGGCGAGAACCAGATCCTCGCACCGACTCGGGCCAAGGTAGCGAACGTATCCAGCTCCCGCCTTCGCCGCTCCGAGGCATCCGAGCACCGCCGCTCCCGGATACGTGGGCGAACCGGTAGCCATTAGGACCGCGCCTCGCGTGTACTTGTTGTCAGCAGAGCCGGGTGTTGTCAGACGTCGTGATACCCAGTCGGTCGAGATCTCAACGACCCCTTCGGAGCCCAGGCGAGGTCGGGCACCCTCGTCCTTAGCATTCGCGGCGGTACTGTATCGGTTCCCCTGTGACATTTTCTCTCCGTCCCTGTGTCCCCTCAAGCGTAGAGGTTGGTGGATAATCATGGAGTGTTCTCAGTTGAGCCGACAGCAACCGACGTGGGTCCGTTCACTCACTTCTCACGTGAGCGGTGGTCTGCCGCAGCCCCGCAGACCCCTCTTCCGCTAACCCCGCAAGACATCGAGAAGCTCGCCTCGTTAGGTGACCCGATTGATCTGGCCGAGGTTGACGCCATCTACCGGCCATTATCCGCCCTGCTACAGCTATACATGGACTCGACCCGGCGCAACGCCGCTGGCCGTCAGACCCTGCTGGGCGAGCCATACCAGCGTCCCACTCCCTTCGTGATCGGGATCGCCGGGTCCGTCGCGGTGGGTAAGTCGACGGTGGCGAGGTTGTTGCAGTTGCTGCTGTCGCGCTGGCCTCGTACTCCCCGCGTCGATCTGATCACCACGGACGGATTCCTGTTACCGAACGAGGAACTGAAGCGTCGCGGAATCCTCGGACGCAAAGGTTTTCCGGAGTCGTACGACCGCCGCGCACTCCTTGAGTTTGTCGCCCGGGTGAAGGCGGGCGAGAGCAACGTTGAGGCTCCCGTCTACTCTCACGTCATCTATGACATCGTCCCGGGTAAACGCCTTACGGTGAACCACCCGGACATCCTCATAGTTGAGGGCTTGAACGTCCTGCTGCCTGCGCGTACGGGTCCGGGGAGCCTGGGCGTGAGCCTGGCGGACTACTTCGACTTCAGGATCTATGTTGACGCCGATCCAAGGGATATCGAGCGCTGGTACGTTGACCGTTTCCTTCAACTACGCCAAACCGCGTTCACCAATCCGGATTCGTATTTCAGGAATTACGCATCCCTTACGGACACCGAGGCTATTGAGACCGCCAAGGGTATCTGGCGGAGCATTAACCTTCCGAACCTGGTGGAGAACATTGCTCCAACGAGGCCCCGCGCGACCCTCGTTCTAAAAAAGGACGCAGATCATCTGATTGAGGACGTCTTCCTAAGGAAGATCTAGCTGGCTTCGTTCCATAGTTCTTTGAGGTCGCGGACTGAAACACCGGAAAGTGTCGTGACAATTCGGTCAGCAGTAGAGATGTCCTGGAAGAACCTCTTATCCTCCTTGCCGAGGACCACGGCTCCAGAGGCTTTACCTGCCCGCACACCGTTATGAGAGTCCTCTACAACGACGCAGGAAGAGGGTTCCACACCAAGCAGTTCAGCGGCCCTGAGAAAGATCTGTGGGGATGGCTTCGACTCGGCGACGTCTGCACCGCAGACGACCACGTCAAAGAACTCCTGAAGTCCACACTGGCGAAGGACGCGTTCCGCGTTGTCGCGACCAGAGGAAGTGGCGAGGGCAATCCGAATGCCAGCGTTCTTGATTGACGCGATCAGCTCGACAACTCCGGGGTTTATAATGGCCGCGTAGTCAGTGAGTTGGGAGTCCATAAACTCGTCGTAATCCCGCCGCACGGAGCTAGAGTCGACTCCGGGGTTGCGAGCTTCGAACGTTCCCCAGAACTGTTCTCCCGTTGCGCCAATCAGAGTTCTGGTGACTTCCGGGGGCATGTCCAATCCCTTTGACCGAAAGTACTCCTCGCCCAACGTTTCGTGGGCCGCTTCGGTATCGACCAATACGCCATCCATATCGAAGATGACCGCATCCATGCAGATAGTGCCTTTCTAACTAACTGGGTGCCAACTACGCATCAACTGACAGGAACTTCCTCACCGCGGTTGCGACCGTCTCTGCCATTCCATCCGCCTGCTGCTGTGTTGGTGCTTCGACCATCACGCGGACGAGGGGCTCTGTGCCCGAAGGCCTCATCAGAACCCTTCCCTGGTCCCCTAAAAGGTCCTCAACGTACTTCACGGCTTCCCGGACACCCTCATGATCAAGACCGTTGCGGTCAACACCCTTAACGTTGATCAGCGTTTGGGGAAGTCGGGGGATCTGTTCGGCCAGGTCAGCCAGACTCCTGCCCGACTCTTTGAGTGTGCGGGCCACGAGCATGGAGGTGAGAACCCCGTCGCCGGTGGTCGCGTACTCGCTGGCAATGACGTGGCCTGATTGCTCTCCGCCAAGGGAGAAACCGTTCTCGCGCATTGCTTCCAGCACGTACCGGTCCCCGACAGCGCTCTGGACAACCTCAATTCCGTTTTGGCGCATCGCGTTAAGTAGACCCAGGTTGGACATAACGGTTACAACCAGAGTGTCTTTAGCAAGGCGCCCCTCGGCCTTCATTTGTAGCGCTAGGACGCCCATAATCTTGTCGCCATCAACCAGGTTGCCCCGGTGGTCTACTGCGATGCAGCGGTCGGCATCCCCGTCGTAAGCAACACCAAAGTCTGCTCCCGAAGCCACGGTTACGGCCTGCAACTGACCCGGGTGAGTGGAGCCACAGTCATCGTTGATATTGCGGCCATCTGGGAAGGCATTTATTACGACCACGTCGGCACCGGCTGCTCGGAGGGCCTCCGGGCCCAGTACCGATGCCGCGCCGTTCGCGCAGTCCACGGCAATGCGGAGTCCTTTTAGGTTGACGCCGCAAGACGTCACGAGGTGTTCGACGTAAGACTTCTCGGCCATGTCGTCGTCATACCAAACCTCACCGACCGCGTCGGCGATGGGGCGTTCCCATTCCTGGCCCAGGAGCTCGGCAATCTCATCCTCAATCTGGTCGTCGAGTTTGTACCCGCCATGCGCGAAGAACTTGATTCCGTTATCGGGCATCGGGTTGTGAGAAGCGGAGATCATGACTCCAAAGTCGACCTCGTCCTCGGTCGCGGTCAGGTGGGCAACTGCGGGAGTCGGGACAACTCCAATGCGGACTGCGTCCACGCCCGACGCGGCAAGGCCCGCAGCAATGGCGTGGTCGAGGAACTCACCCGACATGCGGGTGTCGCGGCCGATAACGCAACGCGGCTTACGGTCGGAAACCCCCACTGCGGGGCTGATGCGGCGAGCCGCAGCCTCCCCAAGTTGCAGAGCCAAATCTGCGGTGATGTCGCGGTTAGCGAGCCCTCGAACGCCGTCGGTTCCGAACAGTCTTGCCATTGAAGTGCCTCCCTGGGAATGAAGATCCCGGTGAAAACGTACTCTGCAATGGTACTCACTTCGAGGCCGCTGCCGCGCGACCACCCAGGACCGACAACTCCCGCGAATCCTTACCGACATACACAGCCCCCGCGACCTCTCCAGATCAGTGCTGCAACCACCGCGCCGCAGGCTGGGTTATCGGGGATTCTCGGGTCATCAAGGGCTTTTGGAATCGTTATGATCACGGCAGGGACAACGCCACCGCGCCGAAGCCCACCAGACGCGCTAGCTGAGTCC
>JBATQJ010000150.1:0-3887 GCA_049291975.1 Scrofimicrobium sp. | reverse complement strand
CCGCTACTCGATGCAGAACAAGCGGAAGAGTTCGCAGCCAACGGTGTTTCCGCTACCGTACGTGACCCTGAGACGACACAGGCAACGGTTGTTGTGCGAGTTGGCAGGGCCTCTTGGGTACGTGAACATGCCCAAGATGTGTCGGAACCAGAACTCGATCCAGGAGAAGTTGCAATCTACGTCGCGCTGGATGATCGTTTCGCGGGATCAATCATTATGCGAGACATGGTTCGGGAAGAGTCTGTGGAGGTCATCCGGGAGCTAGCGGACCTGGGCATTGAACGCACGCTGATGGTTACCGGTGATACTAGGGCAACCGCCGACATCGTCGCCCAGCAACTTGATATTCACGAGGTTCATGCGGAGTGTCGACCTGCGGATAAGGTCCGAATTGTCGCCGAAGTACAGCCGCGACCACTAATCATGGTCGGCGATGGTCTGAACGATGCGCCGGTACTTGCGGCGGCAGACATTGGGTTTGCGATGGGGGCACGAGGAGCGACCGCAGCTAGCGAGTCCTCTGACATTGTCAATCGGTACGACACGCTCGCTTCACTGCCACTCGCAATCCGGATTGGGAAAGATACGGTACGCATTGCGCTTCAGAGCATTTGGCTGGGCATCATCATCAGCGTGGTCTTGATGATCGTGGCTGCTTTTGGATTCCTGCCTGCGCTCCTCGGTGCGTGGCTCCAAGAAGTTGTTGACCTTGTCGCGATTCTCGGCGCCCTGCGCGCTATCGGCCCACGCTCCGAACGAAGGTCGAGTACGTCGAAACTCTCCAGTCACGAACACGCGTCAAATCCATAACAACACCTCAAGTGCCTATTCTGCGCGCTACTTCGCAACTAGTCTTTCGAATATGAGCAAGATCGGATATCTCCCCAGCGCGTTAGTTATCGCGGGCACATCAATGGCACTCCTGTCTCTGACTGCTTGTAGTACGAGTGACGGTGGTGCAATCGAGTACCGCGAAGACAAGGCACCGTCATCCACCGGCCTAGACCAGTCCGACATGGCGATGGTCGAGATGGCCGACGCCGCAGCCCCGGTCCCCAGCGGCGAATCCGTGATCACCACCGGTAGTGCAACCATAAGAACCAACACTCCGGAAAGTGCCGCCAAGGACTTCGCTGCGAAGATCACGGACATGGACGGAATCATCACCAGCACCTGGCAATCCGAGTGGGATGGATCCGTATCCGCGACCGTTGACGCTCAGGTACCCGCCGACAGGTACCAAGAACTGGTTGCTTCCCTCTCTGACTTTGGAAAGATCGTCGATCAGAACACCTCGCGTCAAGACGTTGGCCTTCAGGTCACAGATCTTAATGCTCGTAAAGAGGCGCTTGAGACCTCCCTGATCAGACTTCAGGAACTGATGGAGCAGGCAACCACAACGGAGGAGCTACTTCAGGCCGAAGATATGCTGACGCAGCGACAAGCTGAACTCGATTCACTGAACTCGCAGCTCGAATGGCTTACCAATCAGGTGGATATGTCATCGATTTACGTGACGTTTACCGAGGACTCGTCGGCTGGATCGGGATTCTCGTGGGATCGCGCCTGGGATCTGCTTATCGGTTCGCTGAAATTCGTGGCATACGCGCTGGTTGTCCTCGTTCCCTGGCTGATCATTGTGGGGCTGATCGTCTGGTTGATACGCGCACTGGTACGAAGAGGACGCCGTTCGAAGCTTGGATCCGTCGCGGAGATTGTCGTCGAAGACGAAAAATCAGAAGACACGGCGCCGCTGGAAGAGAAACACGAGGCAGCAGAGAAACACGAGGCGGTCCGGGCGGCACCGGAAGAATCAGACGAGCCCACTACCCTGGAGTCAGAGGAAGACGGCGAAAATCCGGCGTAATCCCTGATTTGCTCCTACTCGGTTTGTTCCGAGTCCAGACCGTCAGAAAAGCCAAACGCCTCGACGATCATGTCTATATGCGCATCGGTCATATCGTCGAGTAGCAGTTCACGCACTGCCTCCTGGTGGATGTGGCTTGCCAGGTCCGTGGTTTCTGCCCCGGGGTCCGTCAAACGGGCTACATAGCCTCGGCGGTCGTCATCGCTGGGAACCCTTTCGACCCATCCCTGACGGCTGAGCTGATTCACCAGATAGGTTAGTCGAGACGGTGAATATCCAAGGTGTTCCGAAAGCTCACCCATCCTCATCTGCCGATTTGGAGCCTCATACAGAGTTAGAAGGATGTTGTAGTCAGAAAGTGAAATGCCGCTCTCCGCTTTCATGCGGGATTCAAGAATTCCCTGGAGTCTGGTACTTGCCTCAAAGAAGACGCGCCAAGCAAGAGAGCGACGGTTGTCCCGATCCCCAATGCCATTCATGGCAGGATTTGCCACGTCTTCTCCACTCTCACGACCCAATTACTATATGCTGCCCGGTGCTCGTTCCATCCAATGTTACCGGGATGGGCTATCCAAGCCGCGGAATTCCGCGCGGGACAGTCACACCTCGCTTCTTCAACGCCACCATGGACATCGTACTTCTGTAAGCTCATACAACTATGCTTGAGACCTAAGTTCAGGGAGGTCCGAAATGGAAGACCAAGAGCAATCCCAGGTCTCACCGGGTGACTCGGACGCAGTGAATCAGTCCGCCTCTGAGACGAAGGCACAGCCTGTAGACCGGGTAGTGAAGCCCGGGTCGGACTTCACTCAACCCGTAGAGACGAGAAGCGCCGGTGCGGTAGCTGTCTATCAACAGGCTCAGGTTCCTCAGTGGCTAAAGAACGCAGGTGTTGGGTCCTGGTCCCTGGTCGGCGTGGCACTGGTCCTCGTTGGAGTCATTTTCGCGACCAGCAAGATCTCCGCAGTCTTCGTGGCCGTGTTTATCGCTTTCGTCTTCACAGCATTGCTGAACCCGTTTGTCAACCGGCTTGACAGGTACATGCCCAGGGGGCTGGCAGTGGTCGTGGCCGTTGTCGGAGCGGTCGCAGCATTTGCCGGACTGATCACATTTGTTGTCACATCCGTCGCCGGGCAATGGCCGAAGCTCTATGACCAGCTAGCACATGGCCTTGAAAAGATCGTTGACTTCCTGAACAGTCTTCCGCTCAGGTTCCAGTTCACGACGGAGGGCGTCCTCAGGTGGATCCAAGACATGATTGCTCAGGGAGAGCAATATCTGACCGAGAACTGGCAACACCTCGCTTCGACAGTCATGTCGAATGCCGGAGGGATAGCAATATTCTTTACTATCGTCGCGTTGGCAGTCTTTGTGACGATTTTCTTCCTGCTTCAGGGCTCAGACATGTGGCGCTGGTTTTTGAACATGCTTCCAACCGCAAAGCGCGGTAAGTGGAATCACGCCGCACAGGCGGGTTGGTGGGCGTTCGAGGGCTATGCGCGAGGCACCGTGATCATCGCTTTTACAGACGGGCTGATGGCGTGGGTGTTCCTTGAGATTTTGAAAGTGCCACTGGCGCCTGCCTTGGCAGTTCTGGTCGGCATTGGTGCACTTATCCCTTTGATCGGCGCGCCCGCAGCTATGGCCCTGGCGATGGTTGTGGCGCTTGCGACTGACGGCGTAGGAACTGCGGTGATCGTCGGTATTGGAATTGCTGGAATTGGCCAGCTTGAAGGGCACGTACTTGAACCCCTGATCATGGGCAAGCAGGTGGCTTTGAACCCCGTCGTGGTTGGCCTTGGGGTGATCAGTGGAACCTTGCTTGCTGGGCTGTTCGGTGCGATTATTGCGATTCCGATTATTGGTGTTGTCTGGGCTGTGTTCAATGCGCTTTACCACCGAGACCCTCCCATCGAAGGACCGCTTCCGGGCTGGGACGCTAGGCCGGAACCCGTCAAAGCTCCGGGCTTCTTTGGTCGGATCGCCCGTCGCTTTGGAAACAAGGAGGGCGATCAGAAGT
>JBATQJ010000149.1:0-21921 GCA_049291975.1 Scrofimicrobium sp. | reverse complement strand
CTGGGACCGGGCCGGATCCCTTGCGATGTAGTTCGCCATGTTGGTGCAGCCAGCAGAAATACCGGCGACCCAGTCGATGAAGACCTGTTGCTTCACCAGTTCCGCCACGGCCGCAGCGGTGTATGCGGCGCGCATACCGCCGCCCTCAAAGATGAGTGCCGTGTCCTTGACGTTTGATTCCACAACCTGTTCAACCACGTGTCTATGTTGTCCCAAGAGTGCAGGTTTTGCGAACCGCGATCATCACCTGGAGCGTCATGAGTCATCATCTATTCGACAACCTGATCTGTCGGAGTTGTGCGAGATGATTGGTGTGGATGGATGACCCCCGATACTTCAGAGCAGCAGCGCGCAGAGTTACATAAGACAATCTGGCGGATCGCAAATGATCTTCGGGGCAGCGTGGATGGCTGGGACTTCAAGATGATCTGAAGGGTCCGTTCGATGATCTTGGCGTCAACAGCTCGAAGCTTGGAAGCACTGTTGCTAAGCGCAACGAAAAGCTCGTTAAGTTGCTGGACGCTATCGGCGATCTGCCGCTCGGTGACTTCGGAGATAAGACGATCGACCTTTTCGGTGATGCATACGAGTACTTGATGCAGATGTACGCCTCCCAAGCGGGGAAGTCTGGAGGTGAGTACTACACGCCACTAGAGGTCTCTGAGGTCCTGGCCAGAATCGCGGTTGATGGGGAGACCCGCGTCAACAGACAAAAAAGATCACAACGTCGTCCTCCGCTGAGTATCGGACGTTCGTTGCTGCAACGTGTCGGAAATCCCGACAGGTTTCACGTGAAATGCCCTTCTACA
The DNA here is from genome assembly GCA_049291975.1 of Scrofimicrobium sp. Classification (GTDB taxonomy): domain Bacteria; phylum Actinomycetota; class Actinomycetes; order Actinomycetales; family Actinomycetaceae; genus Scrofimicrobium. Next base: position 21,112 of record JBATQJ010000149.1, on the reverse strand, counting down.
ACCTCTACCTCCACGCAACCAGCATTGGTTACGACCCCAAAGCAGAAGAATCGGTTGCCTTCTTCAAAACTATCCAGAACAAGCTGCACTATGCAGCTCATGGTCAATCCGCCGCAGAGGTCATTCTTGAATGAGCCGAAGCGTTGAAAATAGGCTTGGCACTCACGCCATTTTCGGGAGCAAAGCCGCGCAAAGCCGATGTCTCCGTCGCCAAGAATTGCCTTAATGAGAAGGAAATCAAGAGGCTTAGCGAGCTCGTCTCGACGTACTTCGAAGCTGCCGAGGGTAACCGGGCCGAAAGAAGCAACGCGTGATTGATTGGCTCCAGATGTTCTTCGAACGGTATTTTGGTCTGGGTGTTGCCGAGTAGGCATCAGCAACTCGGCACGGAAGCGGTCGGGCATGAAGCTGAGTGGCCGCTACACCTCATTTCCTGTCGGACTGTTTGCTGGGTTCCAGGAAATAAGCGAGACGCTATGGCTTGCCGCCTGCCGTAGCTTTCCACCTGCTCAGCTTTGACGGCCACCAGATCTTCGGTCCAATGTCGTAGAACAGCGCGGGTACTAATAGAGCGCGGACCAAGAAAGTATCGAGTAATACGCCAAAGGAGACGATAAATGCCAATTGCAGCAAGAAGAGAATTGGGAGAACCGCAAGTGATGCGAACGTAGCGGCGAGAACCAGACCTGCTGAGGTGATCACCCCGCCTGTAACGGAAAGACCACGAAGTGTTCCTTCCCGTGTTCCATATTTCTTGGACTCCTCGCGCACGCGAGTCGACAAGAAAATGTTGTAGTCGATACCCAGTGCGACCAAGAAAACGAATCCGTAGAGCGGGACACTTGGATCGGCGCCGGGAAGCTTGAGCAAGCTGTTAAAGACCAGCGCGGACACCCCCAATGCAGTTGCGAAGGACAGGACTGTGGTAGAGATGAGTAGAACAGGTGCCACAACTGAACGGAGCAAAAGGATCAGGATCAGCAGAATTACGGCCAGAACGATAGGAATAATCAAGTTGCGATCATGAATGGCCGTGTCCTTCGTGTCGACTGCTGTCGCGGTGACTCCGCCAACTAGAGTCTCCGGACCATCTTTTGCCAGTTCAGTCCGCAAGTCTCGAACTATCTGCTCTGCCTCGGCTGAGTCTGCCGGCTGCATCAAGGTTGCTTGAAGCATGACGTTGCCGTCCACAACAGTGGGATCAGAGACGGCTGTTCCCGGTGGACCAACGGTTCCGATACCTTCCGTTGTTACTGGAAGGGAACCAGAAACACTGTCCACGCTCATGACCGAAACACTGTCAATATCAGTGTTGCCCAGTAGCGTTGCGGCTGTGGGCAGTAGCCGGTATTCAGGTGTCAGAACGTATAACGGACTTCCTGACCCAGCTGGGAAGTGTTTCCCGAGGGCTACCTGTCCGTCACGCGCTTCGGAACTGGTGAGAACTAGGTCAGATTGAGAAACGCCGCCCGCCCGAAACTGCGTCACACCGACGGCACCAATTACCAGAAATACAGTAGACAAAGCCCATGCCTGCCGGTGATGATTTTGGATCAGGGAACATATTCTTGTCCAGATGCCTGTGGTGGGAAGTGCTTGCTTATCAGCAGTCGCTAAGTCTTCGTAATTGGGCTGTCGGGGCCAAAACGCTTTCCGACCCAAAGCAAACAGAATCGCAGGAAGAAGAGTCAGAGCGGCAAGAATCGCGAATATGATGCCGATCGAGGCGACAGGCCCCAAAGCACTATTGGACTTGAGGTCGCTCAGCAACAGGCAAAGCAGACCGGTGATCACGGTTCCTCCGGAAGCGAGAATGGGTTCAAAGGAACCGCCCAGGGCACTCTTCGTTGCGACCCAGTGGTCCTGTTCCACGCGAAGTGCTTCCCGGTAGCGGGCAATGTACAAGAGTGAATAGTCTGTCGCTGCTCCGATGACGAGGATGAATAGGATGCCCTGGGTCTGCCCGCTCAGAAGAACGATCCCTGCATTGGCTAGCCACCAAACGACTAGCAGGGCCGCACTCAAAGCAAAAAGGCTTGTCGAGAGAACTGCGACTGGAAGCAGTAGTGAACGATAGACGATGATCAGGATGAGGAAAACAGTCAGGAGTGCTACCGCCAACAGCAAGCCGTCAATCCCCGAGAAGGCCTGCAGAAGATCTGCGGGGAAGCCTGCCGGACCGGTAACATAGACCGCAATCGACTCGGGGAGCTGGTCGCGAAAATACTCCCCTATCTGGGCCACAGCGCTTCCTACGTCAGCTCCGGACTCGATCGGAACGAACACTTCGAGTGCAAGCCCGTCGTTTGAGGGAATCGGCGGTGAAACCCCATCGGCGACGCCTTCGACTTCTGCAAGCCCAGTCGCCCGTTCTTGCAGCATTTCAGTCTGCTGGGTGGTTAGGACGTCGTCTGAAACTATTACCACTACTGCGGGGATGGTGTCTGAATCGCGAAAGTAGTCGAGTTGTCGCCGTACTTGCGTTGCGTCGGCTGATTCGGGAAGGTAAGCCGTTTGATCGTTTGACGAAACCTCGTCGATTCTACCGAAGTACGGCCCACCAACTCCAGCTAAGACGAACCAAGTCAAGATGATGAGGGTCGGCAAAAGAATGCGCAATAGTCGAGTAGCGCTTCTCTTGGTATCAGGATACTTGCTGGTCGAAACGAAGTCAGACTTGAACGAGTTCATGGTCTCCACCTCCGGCAGTTGAGGCAACAAACGAGTAAAGATAATATCTAGTAGGATACAATAACTACAGGAAAAATAGATCATCAACTCTTCGGATACCCGTATTATGTCTTTCATGGATGAGGCCCGTGAGCATTTGAGATCAGACCCTCTAGATACAAAGCTCTATGACTTGGCTCTTGGTGACCCTGCTGGCGAGCTATTCGATAGGTCGGGAGTTTCGGACGAGGATATGGCTCAGGTTGGCCGACTTATGCAGGCGTTAGCACAGCTGCGTGACGCAGATCAGGCAATGCTGGACGCGGCGGAGGCATACATGAAGCTGAGTTCCCAGGACATGCGTGCCCTTCACTACTTGATTGTTGCTAAGAACGGCGGGGTCCTGGTTACTCCCAGCATGATCTCTGCCCATTTGAAGATCTCGCCGGCATCCACCACAAAACTCCTGAATCGCTTGGAGGCCGGCGGACACATCACACGACTGATGCATCCCAACGACCGTCGTGCCTTTGTGATTGAGATAGCTCCAGATACGGAAGAATCAGCAAAAATGACCCTTGGAAAGCAGAATTCTAAGCGTGTGCACTCAGCGCTCCGGCTGTCCCAGAGTGACCGCGAGACTGTGATCAGGTTCTTGAGAGAAATGGTCGAAGACATCTCGCTTAGCAACGTGGATTGGGCATCCGCGGTCAGAAAGCAAAGTTAGTTTAGGGTCTGCTGCGCTCGCGGAGAGTGACTCAGAACCTGAGGCTGGATACCCGATTCGCCCAGTTCAGGTTGGCGCACAGGGCAGGATCCAGTGAGAGACCCACCGGACACGGTGAGCATGCGGGCCAGCTCGCCCGCCTAGCGTGGATAGACCTGGTTATCAGTATCCCGTCGGTTGCATCCTCGCCGCAGTGCGCGATGATTCTCGGATACTGGGCCCTTGCTCTGGCCGCAAGCGCCGATGTGGCGATCACCTCGGCCGGAGTGATTCTCGCGAGTTCGGATCCTCGTTCCGTCATCTCGTTTGTAACTGAAGCGTCCGCCTGTGATAGCCGGGTCAGCAGCCTGCAGAAGGCCCGAAAGATAGCCAAAGTTGCCACTCACGAAGTGGCACGAGAAGAAAGAGAGCCGCGATCGTCACTTTCGGCTTCGTAATCCGCATGCTTTCGGTGTGGAAGCGGTGACTTGGGCTATCTTGTCCAAATGAGTCCTGAGGAAATGGCGAGAATGGCTATCTTTCCTATGCCGCGCTAGACAACGCGGGCCAAGGCATCCACCTCTACCCGCTAGAAATGGGCAATGCCATGTTGGCCGACTGGCCGGCGCAAAACTCCACATTCGAGGACGAGCTAACAGCAGGATCGACCCTCGAAAGCCTTGGGCATTCGGAATGCTGAGTGAAACTGGCTACCGCAGACAGGTCGGTGCGAATCCGGCGTTTTGCGGAATAGAAGTCCGGCGTTTGAGACAGTAGAAGCGCCGCGAATGGGATAGTAGAGGCGCTGACAGCCCCGTCTAGATAAGGGCCTTCTCCAGCTGATCGTTCGTCAGTGGGCGGTCTGCGTAGATCAAGCGAATTGCATCGGGGTTGGGGTTGCCTGCATCCGGACCTCGGTGCTGCAGAGTCAGCCCCGTCTTCTCCGCGACCCGCGCTGACGCCAGGTTGTGCTCCAGCAGGTACGCAACGACGGGCAGCTGGGGTTTCAGCCGACGCGCCTCGCGGACGGCAACTTCGGAAACTCGGCTTGCGATTCCTCGTCCCTGCGCTTCGAAAGCCAGGCGGTATCCCAGGTTCCAGAAGGCGTCATGCTTCACGTAGCAGCCGACGTGACCAAGAACCTCGTTGGTGTCGGCATCGCGAATCACCCAGGTGGACAGACCATCACGATCCCACCAGTCAATCCAGTTCTGAACCATTTCCCGGGTCTGCGAGATCTCAGTGTGGCGCCCGGTCGGAAGATGCCCCCAGACGCGCGGATCACTGTAGATCGCATACATCGCCGGTACGTCATCCAAAGTCGGCTTGCTCAGAACGATGTCATCAAACTGCACATACCAACCTTAGGCGACCGGCTTACCGATTCCCGCCATGTGATCCCATCACACGGATTCGACGCCTCACCTTGCAGGCGGAAGAACTCATTGCTGTTTCTCCCCTCCATCTGTAGTTGGGGTTGGGCGGTAGCGCAGGGCCAGGGTTCCCGACTTGAACTCCTGGCGGTGCACCAACTCCAGAGGGACGCGCTCGCGAAGACCCGCCAGCAACGTCGGGCCGTGGCCGGCGATGGTTGGTTGTACGAGGAACTCGTACTCGTCAATAAGTCCCATGTTTGCCAAAGCCAGGGGCAGAGTAACGCCGCCGACCCAGATGCCCGTACCAGGTTGCTCCTTGAGTTGGCGAACCGCTTGTTCAAGGTTGCCCTGAATCAACTCAGCGTTCCAGTCGACTTGATCCAGCGTGCTAGAGATGACGTACTTCTTGGCGTTGTCGATGCTCTCAGCGAAAGGGATCTCCCACTCTTCCATCCATTCCGGCCACACGCCCGTCTCGGGCTTTCGCCAGGCCGATTCCATCATCTGGTAGGTGACGCGGCCAAGAAGAATGGCATCGGCACGGGCCATCTCGTCGGCCCAGTGGAGCATCGATTCCTCGGTGGGAGGCGTTCCGGCTTCGTGGTCGCAGCAACCGTCGAGAGTGGTGTTGATCGAGTAGCGGAGTGGCCTCATAGCGTTGCCCTTTCCTTTGGATCATCTACGATGCATGGTCCGGTCCCCGAAGACTAGCAGTGCAGTAGCACGCATGAAGTGGCTCCCTCGCGCTTCGAGGGTGCTGTTGCTCGGAACGAGACTGAGGCCTGATATATGAGAGGGTCGGGTACATCCTCGTTCTCATCCGTAGGCGGAACCCGCGGCCATTCAATTCAATCCTGAATCTGTGTAGGTTCGTATCATGAGCGAAACCCGAAAGCCCGCGCAGAGCGCGTACGTGCATCCTGATGCATCGGAAGCTACGGGTTTGAACAACGGACCTGCTGCTCCAAAGACTCCTGGTCTCGGGATGCGTGCCGCCAGGTCCGCGCGCGAAGCGATCCGGAAGAGCCCTAAGATGGATCGGGCCTACCGAACCTCAGTTGGAGTCATCGGTGGAGGTACAACCGCGCTTGGCGTGATCATGATGCCGCTTCCGGGACCGGGAGCGCTCATTGCTCTGGGTGGACTCGGAATTCTCTCAACAGAATTCGAGACCGCAGGCAAGGTGCGCGACGCGGGCATCAAGGGTGTCAGAAAGGCTTCCGCGAAGTTCAAGGAATGGCAAGGACAGAGGGACTAATCCAGCCGAAGTGAAATTACCCGGAAAGAGACGAAACGGTTAGCACCCGATGAATCTGTAGGTTCTACCTTCCTGACTCAATAGCGTCGCGGCTACAAACTTGGTGCATCATCTTCATCCACCGGTTGGTGGATGCTCAGGTCAGTCGGGTGACCGCTGGTAGCACAACCGACCCATCATCATGCTTGAGCTATGGACGTAAATACAACTCAGACCAACGTTCCCATAAGGGTTCGCGGACTCACAAAGCACTACGGCAACCACACTGTTCTCGCCGGGGTTGACCTCGACCTCGCCTCCGGAGAGACCTACGCTCTGCTTGGTCCGAACGGGGCTGGTAAGAGCACCACGATTGAAACACTTGAGGGATTGCGGCGCCCTAGTTCCGGTGAAGTGCGGGTGCTAGGTGAGGACCCGTTGCATGCCCCACGTTCATGGCGGACGAGGATCGGTGTTGTTCATCAATCGACTGGTGACCTTGGCCCATACACCGCGCGCGAGCTGATCACTCACTTCGGCAAGCTCTACCGGCGGTCACGAAGCGTTGATGAGGTTCTGTCACTTGTGGAACTCACCGAGAACGCTGACAAGCGGGCATCGAGGCTTTCTGGGGGCCAACAGCGTCGCCTTGACGTGGCTCTCGGAATTGTCGGGCGTCCCGAACTGCTTTTCCTGGACGAACCGACGACTGGCTTCGATCCCGAAGCGAGACGCCAGTTCTGGAGCATGCTTAAGGGACTTACGAACGAGGGCACAGCGATCCTACTGACCACCCACTACCTCGACGAGGCCTCCCATTTAGCAGATCGTGTCGGAGTTCTGAGCGGCGGCCGCATCGTCGCGGAAGCACCGCCGGAACTGTTGGGTGGAGTTGAGGCTCGAACCCCGATTGTCCAGTGGCGCGACGAAAGCGGCGCCTACCGAGCGGAACGGACGCACGAACCCGCCGATCTTGTCGCGAAGCTGAGCGTCCAAGCCGCCGGAGGTGAACCCGATGAACTCGAAGTTCGCCGTCCAAGTCTTGAGGATGTCTATCTGGACCTAATCGAAGAGAAGTCAAGCAAAGAGACTGCTAGGGATGAGGGAGAAGCGGCATGAACGGCGTGAGCGAAAAGGAGACTTCGGAGTCTCATGTCCTCCGAGATGGTTTGAACTCGGTACGGCTTGAACTCCGAGGATACTTTCGTACTCCTGACACGGTCTTCTTCACCTTCTTGTTTCCGATTCTCATGCTCGGCATATTCGGAGTGGCATTTCAGTCGATGGGAGAGGTGGCGCCGGGCGTGACCATGGCCGACTACTACCTGCCGGGCATGATCGCTGCAGGGCTCTTGCTGAGCGGTGTGCAGAATCTAGCGGTCGATATTGTTCGTGAAAAGAGCGGCGGCTGGTTGGGCAGACTAGGAAACACCCCGATCTCACCAGTTTCGTACTTCATCGGCAAGGCCGGGATGATCCTGCTGACATCACTTGCTCAAACCGCGTTGCTGTTACTGTTCGCGCACTTTGCGCTAGGTGTCTCCCTCCCGACTTCAGCCGCAAGCTGGGCTCGCTTCGCCTGGCTGTTCTTACTTGGAATCATCACGATGACTCTTGTTGGCGTGGCGCTTTCCTCGTTGCCACGGTCGGCAAGGAGCGCGACGGCGGTGGTACTACCGATCGTGCTTCTGTTGCAGTTCATCTCGGGTGTATACCTTCAGTTCACAATGCTGCCGACGTGGCTACAGAACATCGCCTCGGTCTTCCCCTTGAAATGGTTGGCGCAGGGTATGCGCTCAGTCTTCCTCCCAGAATCATTCGCTTCGGCGGAGGCTTCAGGAGCGTGGGACCTGGGCATGATCGCCCTAATGCTGAGCATTTGGCTTCTTGTGGGCCTAGCTATCTCACTGCTCACCTTCAGATGGCAACGACGCGAATAGGCTTAGCTCCATGAGCGAATCGTCCTCAGCTCGACCACTTCGATGGTGGGATCTCGGCGTGATCAGCGCCGTACTGGTCGTCGCGGTGATACTCGTCTTCGAAATAGCGGCGGGAGCTCCGGGTTGGGGTGCCAGTCTTAGTCCTGTGATCAGGGCCGTGGCCGTGTTCTTCCCGCTGGTCGCATTCGGGGTGCTGTACCTTTTCCTGGGTCGCAAGGTGCTGGTTTGGGCAATGCTCGGAAATTCGCCCGGCAGGAATTCCCACATGTTCCTGGTATTGGCCATCGCCGCAGTGGCGCTCGGAACGTTCTGTAGCCCCATGTATGCAGTGCTACAGGCCATTGCCTATCCCATGGTGTGGGTTGTGGTCAGAGAGTATCGCGCCTCAGTCGTTTGGAGCCTCGCAGTTGCCGTGTCCGTAGGTCTCGGGATCTTCGTTGGGATTGCGATTGTTGACGTGAATGCTGCAATCGCTCCCGCGCTCATCACTGCACCCATGTCCTTTCTTTTCGCTGTGGCAATGGGGACTTGGATGACTCAAGTTACGGAGAAGGGCGAGCGATACAGGGAAACGGCTGAGTTATTGAGGCAGACTCAGGCAGAGGTTGCAGCGCTTTCAGAAGCGGCAGGTGCGTCGGCAGAGCGAGAGAGGCTCTCTCGGGAACTTCACGACACGCTCACCCAGACCCTTACCGGACTGGTTATGCTCAACGAGCAAGCTGGACGCGCCTTCGATTCCGGTGACACTCTCAGGGCGCGGGATCGGATAGCTCGGTCAACCTCGGCAGCGCGAGAGGCGGTTGCTGAGGCGCGTGCTCTCGTTGCCACCACCCAACCTCTGGCCGCGGGCGGCCTGCTCACTTCGATTGCGAGGGTTGCTGCCCGCATGCGGGAGGACACCGGACTCAACGTGGAATGCGACCTCGAACAAGTCACCCTTGACCGCGAGCGCGAAACTGTTCTGCTTCGAGCTGTGCAAGAGGGACTGGCGAACGCTCGGCGACACGCGCGGGCAACCAGAGTGCGTGTTTCGATTGCACCGGCAGATGGGGGTGGGGCAGTGCTTACGGTCGAGGATGATGGAGTTGGACCGATTGGTGACGGCGCCCCTGGTGGGTTCGGTCTTTCGGGATTAGCGGATCGTGTTCGTCTGGTCGGCGGAAAGGTGTCGTTCGGGCCGGGACTGGTTTCAGGTTCTAGGTTGGAGGTGAGTCTTTGATTCGCGTAGTCGTTGTTGATGATCACCCGATTGTGCGCGCGGGCATTGTGGGGCTGCTCGAAACTGAGACGGAAATCGATGTCGTTGCAGAAGCGTCTTCGGGCGAAGAGGCGGTTTCGCTCGCGCAGGCTAAGATGCCTGACGTCGTCCTCATGGATCTCCGGATGCCTGGCATTGGTGGGGTTGAGGCAACTCGACGCATCGTGCAGCAGGAGGTAATCAGTCCGTGGATCCCTCGCGTCCTCGTCTTTACTACTTACGAGGACGACGACGAGATTTTTGCCGCCATCGAGGCAGGAGCGAGCGGCTACTTGGTGAAGGCGGCTCCGGCGGAAGAGATGGTCGCAGGAGTCAAGGCAGTGGCACAAGGTCAGATTGTCCTCGCCCCCGGACTTGCGATGCAGTTAGCGCGGATGGCGAAACGTGATCCGACTCCGATGCTGACTCCTCGTGAGAGGGAGGTCTTGAGCCTCGTTGCTGCGGGCCTGTCGAATTTCCAGATTGCGACGCGGCTGCAGATCGGGGAGTCGACCGTGAAGACCCACTTGCTCCATGTCTTTGAGAAGCTCGAAGTCTCGGATCGCACCCGAGCGGTCACCCGGGCGATGGAACTGGGACTTCTCTAGATGTCGCGGCGTCACATCTTCCTCATGTTCGTGGCTCGGACGGTCATGAGTTTTCGCCAGCAGCTTTCACTTCGGTGAGCCTTCGTTCCCTGGCAAGCATGAACTCTTGCTCATTAGGCCATCAGTCGTCGCCGAGGTTCTAGCTAATCTTCTCGTCTAACCAATCGAACATCCGCTGCGCTACCAGCGATCGTGCGAGCGGTTCACAGTGCTCTGATGCGCCCTCGGCGGCGGTGAACGGAACGACAGTGGACACTTCTCCTGTTAGTTCAGCAAGCTTTTCGGACTGACCGGGCCAGAACTGCTCCCCTTCTGGGGAGAGTATGAGGAGCGGCGTGGTGACCTGATCGGCGATATCCGCAACCGTGTACTTCCGAACCTCCTCAATGGTCTCCGCGTAGCCTTTAGTCCCGTAAGGCCTGGCCCGGAAGTTCCAAGTCCTGGCAGTACTAGGTGAGAACTTCATGCCGAAGTCCATTTCCTTGTCGAACTTTTCGAGTTTGCCCTCGTCCAGAAGCTTGAGCAAGCTGGACGGCAGATGCGATGTCCAAGAGGTTGAGACGTCGACGATGCCCGGGTCCACGACCGCAGCAACGAAGCGGTGTTCGAAGGCTAGTGCTCGCGTGGTCCAGTAGCTTCCCTGACTGATTCCGTATACAGCAATCTTCGCCGGGTCCACCGCTTCCAGACCTGACACGAATTCATATACGGGCGTCAGCACGTGTTCCCAGTCGTATCGGAAAGGCACTCCCTGCTCGAACAGTTGCGACTGCTGTCCGGGTCCATCGAAGACTAGGACGTTGTAGCCCCGTCGTAGAGCAGGTGCGACACAGCTCGCGATCATTGATGCCCTAGAGCCATCACTGCCGTTGACCGCAACGAGGGTCGCTCCGTTCGGAGATGTTGACCGGAAGAACCAGCCGGGTAGCTTGGAATCTTCGTAGGGGATTGCCACTTCTTCCACCTGAGTATCGGTGTTGGCGATGAAGCCGTTCCATGCCTCTTCCTGCAACTTGAAGGTGGAGGCGAGTTTTGAGTCGTCGGCCAGTGCGCTCACGGCGTTGACTGCAACGCCGTAATAAGTGGACGCGCAAAGAAACGCTTCCGATGCGCTCACCCTGTGGTTGGCTGCGGCGCAGGAATGAGCCGCTGCCAGCGTGCGTTGGGCGAGTTCCCACCAGGCCGAGTACCAGCCCTCGTGGTCACCTTTTCGAACCGATGAAACAGCGGTGAGGATTTCACCGGGGACACCGCCGCCCTCGGACGTATTGCCAATAGCGCAACGGATCTCGTAGTCGAAGTCGGGGTCCGCTGAGAACGGATGAATGCTTGGTGAGTGAGCCATGGAATCTCCTTCGTAATGCCGTGTTGCCCAGAGGACCTAGGCTCCCGTGTCTGAGGGTGCCGACTTGAAAAGTGTGCGACAGCTCGGGAATCTGTAGCTTACCGCCCTCTGCAATCCGCGATCAATCGTCTGACCACTCCATGGTTACAGGTCCCGTGATTGTGTTGCGGGTGGGTGTAGGGACTTGGCGTCAGAGGTCCTTCGAATCGAGCCACTCCCACAGGCTCGGAAGCGCTAGGTAGGCAATGGTGCTGTGATCAGCGAGTTTGATGGGATGGAATGTGACGTCCATTCCCGAGGCCCGCTCATGGTCTGCGAATGCTTCGGTATCCGCTGGGACAACGAGTTCATCACGCAATCCCTGCGCGATGAACAGCGGGGCATCGAAGGCATGTGCTCCAGCCGAGTTTTCACGCAGCAAGGTTGCCCACGGTTCTTTGGTTGTCGGATCTTCAGCGAAGAAGTCACCAACGACCGGCTCCCCGATTGCGTGGATCTCCTTCAGGCTCTTCAAGAGGCAGAGGTCGTTGACCTTAGGGAGGATCTGCTGTGCGACCGAGGTGAGTACGCCATCGAGTTCGGCACCGCGATCCTTGTACACCTCCGAATACGCCTGGAATGCGTAGGAGCCGATCGTGACGCCCGAGATGTCGTGCAAGTGGTTCTGCATGAGTGCGCTCAGATCCGCTGCGGGTGCTGCCACCGCAACCGCGCGTATGTCCAGTTCAGGGGCATAATCTCGGGCTCGCTCGGCGGCGAACAAAACCGCCTGTCCGCCCTGGGAATGTCCCCAGAGGATCACCGAGTCTCCAGCCTCAGTTCCATCAAGTTCGTGGGCGGCACGCACTGCGTCAAGCACACTGTTACCTTCGGTAACGCCGACGAGGTATGAGCCCGGTCCCTCCGTCCCCATGCCGACATAGTCCGTTGCCACCACGGTGTAGCCCCGGTCCAGCATCATGGTCAGGCCCTCGATACCGCCGAGAGGATTTGTATCCAATGAGGGGGCACAATCGAGCGCAGTGCCCGTCGTTGGATGTCCCCAAGCCAGGACTGTTCTGCCGTTCTCGGGTGGTTTCCCTTTGGGTGTGACCACGACAGCCGTAGCGATAGCTGCCTCACCGTTCAAGTCGGTGGTGCGATACATTACGCGCCAAGCCTTCGCCTCGAACGTATGACCGGTGATCGGCTCACTCTTGATTACTGAACCGGGTGCGTCATCTAGGACCTCGGATGGTTGGGCGTAGAAGTCGGCCATGTCTGTCTGATCTTCGGCGGGGTTACTGCAGCCACCCAGAGCAACAACTGCCGCAATGATTAGCGTGAGTGGGGAGAGGGCGCGTCTCGACAAGGTATTCCCTCATTTCGATGTTGGGACCCACTATTGGTGCTGGTGTGGCTGATCGGAACATGTTATCCCGGCTGATATTGTCTGACTCGTGAGTCTTACGACGGAGGAATCCCCTCGTACATATCCGGCTGAACGAACGAAGGCGTTTGTTGACGCCGTTGTCGCAATCGCGATGACGCTACTGATCTTGCCGCTAATGGACAGCGCTGGCGATTCTGCATCGGGTGGGGAGAACGGGGCCGCGTGGCTGTCGCAGAACAGCTCTCAATTGGTGAGTTTTGTTCTGAGTTTCGTTATCATCGCGATGTTCTGGATTAGTCAGCATCGGATGCTCGATCCCGTGCGGCGCGTTACTGCCCGGCTGATATGGCTGCTGGTCGCGTGGATGCTTTCCATTGTGTGGCTCCCGGTTGCGACGGCTCTGACGGGTCAAATGTCATCGACTGACCCGGTGGCGAAGATGCTATACATTGGCGGCATGACGGTGACGGCCCTTTTGTCCGTTGCTTTGCATGCGTATCTGCTTCGGCACCTGGGCCTTGGTGACCTTACGGTCCAAAGTCAACGTTCTGGAATGGCGGTGGACCTGTCGCTTGCCTGCCTCTTCGTGCTCGCGCTCGCGATCACGCTAATTTTTCCACATGTTGGTTACTACTCACTGTTGATTCTGCTTGCGAGTGGGCCGGTACAGAGACTGTTTCACCGGCTGGTCGGAATGAAGACTGATTCCGCAGGCTGATCCGGGCGAATGCTCGGCCAAAGAAGGCCTGATTTGAGTGAATGTTCGTCCCGGGAATCTACCGGGGAGCTGAGGATGCACCGGATGCTTAGTTGCCTAGATCCCCGGCTAGGCGGCCCTGCGAGATAGGGGCTGGAACGAGGTAACCCGTCCGTCTAGCCCCTCCGTTAACCCTTTTCTGAATCGCGGTGATGGCGGTGCGGAGCGGTTTAGTCGTTCCGTCTCTTCGTCTGTCCCAACACTGTGTTCAGGACTGGTCGACAGGCTTCGGCTGCCAGCAGTGATAGCAAGATTCCGGCGACAACCACGCCAGCGAGCATTGTGGGATTAGTGGGGTCGACCAGGGACATGAACGGTGAAGACATCAACAGGCCCAGACCGACCGAGAGCGTCAGAGTCACCAGAAGTGGCAGTAACACCTGACGTCTGCGCATCTTGGAGAACACGGAACGGGGCACGCCCATGCGATCCATGGACCTGGCCTCTTCTGCACGGTCAATCACGGCGGATGACTGGGCAATCAATGTCGATACCGCGGCGACCACCAGGCCGATCCCGACGGTGATAAGGACTCCCGTTCTTAGGTCGATCAGCATGGTCCTGAATGGCAGATCGTCGACCGCCAACGTTTCTTCCGCGGGCATCATCATTGTGAAGGCGGCGACGAAGCCGATCAGGGCGAGCGCAGAAACATTCCTCCACGCCGCCTTCGGATCGTCCACAACTCGGCGCGACGCGAGTAGCGTCGGAACTGAGTTCGACCTCGCGCCGACCCGCGCGATCATCTGGATAAGCCACGGCCCCATCAGATTGATTACCAGCATCAGGACTGCAATGAAGCCACCGATGGCCGATACACCGACGACCAGACCCTGTGCCATCGCATTGCCGCTCGCTACCAGCAGGATCGCCGCAACCACTGCGATCAGAAACACCCAGAAACGCCAGGACCTCATGGCTGGCGGAGTCTGACGGTTCGCTACACCCAGTGGCGAGATACGTACGCGGCGCAACCCGATGATCGTTGACGCCACGGCCAGGACCAGGAGTATCCCCCACACGGCCAGCCACATCCACCAGGGACCCCGCATATTAGCAGGATTGAGATGTACGGTCTGGAAACTGACCAGGCTCCAAAGCGGCAGTGAAACGAGCCAAAGCAGTGTTCCTAGGAACATTCCGACCAAAGCCTGAAACAAGGTCTCGATGACAGACATCGCAACGACCTCTGAGCCGGTCATTCCGATTAGGCGCAGTGAGGCAAGGCGTGACGCACGGCCTCGCGCGCCCAGTCGAGCCGCAGCTCCGCCGAGGGAGAGGATTGGGACAACAACAAGGGCGCACGCAATGACGGCAAGAAGGACATAGGTGCTGGTGAAGTCTGCTGCGTTCGTCCCGGGGGCTTCACCGAAGTTCGCCACCATTTCGGGATTGCCGTTGATGTGCCAGTTAACAAACATCCACGTACCTCCTGCAACCGTCAGAGCGAGCAGGGTGGCGACAGTGAAGGCGACAACTGCAAACACGTCCAAGATTGCACCGCCCTGGCGGCCCCGGAGACGTTCGACGGCCAAACGAGGCGCGAGAGCAATCGCGTTCCTCATCGCCCCTCACCCCCAATCGCGCGATCATCGTGGATGTGTGCGTCGCGAATCTCAACGAGCCGTTCACACCAGGCAGCTACCTTCGGGTCGTGGGTTACTAGGATGAGGCTGGCTCCCGCCATCTTGGTGGCGGTTGTCAGGATCTGCATCACCTCGTGCCCGGTGGCTTGGTCGAGGGCGCCGGTTGGCTCGTCTGCAAAGACCACGGCGGGGTTGTGTACCAGCGAGCGAGCAATTGCGACCCTCTGAGCCTGACCGCCGGACATCTCTCCCGGACGCCGGTCACCCATTCCCGCGAGACCCAGTCGTTCCAGCCATGTGTCGGCTGATTTGAGGGCTTCCCTGCGTCCAACTCCGTTAATCATTAGGGGGAGCGCGACGTTCTCGCGAGCCGGAAGCTCTGGCAGCAGCTGCCCATCTTGAAATACGAACCCGAACTGTTCGCGACGAAGGCGGGAACGGTCAGAATCGGAAAGATTGGAGATTGAGCGTCCCGAAAGAACCACTTCGCCAGAGTCTGGCTTCAGGATTCCGGAGAGCACATGTAGCAGTGTCGACTTACCAGAGCCAGAAGGGCCCATGATCGCAACGCTCTGCCCCTTAGGCACCACAAGTGTGACTCCGGCCAGAGCGCGGACAGTCCCGTAGTTTTT
The DNA here is from genome assembly GCA_049291975.1 of Scrofimicrobium sp. GTDB lineage: Bacteria > Actinomycetota > Actinomycetes > Actinomycetales > Actinomycetaceae > Scrofimicrobium. The sequence continues at coordinate 5,646 of JBATQJ010000149.1, read as the reverse complement.
GGTTAGGTTGAAGCCCGCAAGGTCGCCTCGTTCGCCGCTTGGCGTTGCGGCGCGAGAGATCTCAGTGTCATTCATCGTGTTCATGCTTCCATTTCACTCGCTGTGAGGGGTCGTCGCCACGGCGCTCGCACCACAATCAGGGTGGTGCCAGCACCACCTCGCGTCGCAACGCCAGCCTCTAGACTTGAACCGTGTCCACGCAGCGTCAGGGTCGGTCGGCATGGCGGGTTGTTGCCCTAGTTTCACTTCCCGTCATCGCCTTGGTGACTCTACTTAGAATTCTTGCGTGGGATCCGGGGAGCGCGGGAGCCATCGCCTTTCTTGTCGCCTGGACCTTGCTCTGCCTGTTGCTGGCCCCACTATTACGAACGAAACCAACACCTCGGCTGCAAGACCTAGCGGACCCGCAAACGTACGGTAACGAGCTCCGCGAACTGACCCGCAGTCGGCGCGACATCGTGCAGGCCTTCGAGATTGAACGCCGGCGCATCGAGCGGGACCTTCACGACGGGGCCCAACAGTACATTGTTGCCGCTTCGATGCAAGTGGGGGAGGCGAGTTTGCTGTTGGACGACGTGCGTGGCGCAGATGCCGCCAGACTGGACGAGGAATCCCGCAGGATCCTCGATGAAGCCTCCTCGCTCCTCTCGAGAGCCCAGGACACAGTGGATGAGGCGCTCACTGAGCTACGTCGTACTGTCGCCGGGATTCACCCGAAAGTACTGAGTGACATTGGTCTTGAGGCAGCGGTGCGTGACATCGCGTCTCGCTCCGGCCTAGACGTGGCGGTGCGCGTTCCGCATCCTCTTCCTGATATGCCTGAAGGGGTGGTGGCCGCCGCGTACTTCCTGGTTTCTGAAGCGCTCACCAACGTTGCGAAGCATGCGCCCGACGCTTCGGTCACTGTCCTGCTCGCCGCAGATCAGTATCTTCAGGTGAGCGTGGTGGACACCGGTCCGGGTGGCGCTGAGTTACGTTCGGGCCACGGTTTGGCGGGGATGAGGGAGCGCCTACTCGCCTTCGGCGGCACCCTTCAGGTGTCAAGTCCTGCGGGAGGGCCGACGACCATCGCCACCCGCTTGCCGCTGCTGTTGTACGAGGGTGAGCCGTCAATTGTTTTTCCTCACGAGGCCGATCCGCAGTCTGGAGAGAGTAAATGAGACTTGTTGTGGCGGACGATTCCGCACTGTTGCGCGAGGGGCTAGTGGGGCTATTGGAGCGTAGCGGACACCAGGTGCTCGCAGAGGCTTCCAGTGCAAGTGAGCTCGAAGCCCTGGTCGATAGGCAAATGCAAGAAGACGGCCCTGACGTTGTGCTCACCGACGTGCGGATGCCGCCAGAGATGAAAGACGATGGGCTGAAGGCGGCGATGACTCTGCGAGAGCGGTACCCTCGACTCGGGGTTCTGGTGCTTTCCCAGTACGTGGCGCCGGCCTATGCGGCGGCGCTCTTCGCGGCTCCCTCCTCCACCGACTCGCCCACAGGCGGTGTCGGCTACCTACTGAAGGATCGAATCTCGCGAGTCGCCGACTTCATGCATTCGCTCGGGGTCGTTGCGGCTGGTGGAATTGTGGTCGACCCGGAGGTTGCCGCACACCTGATGCAGAACAAACGCTCCGCGCTTGACGCCCTAACGCCGCGCGAGTTGGAGGTTCTGGAACTGATGGCTTCGGGGCTTTCAAACCAGCAGATTTCCGACAGACTTTTTCTTTCTTCAGGAGCCGTGGCAAAACACGTCGCAAACGTGTTCGCAAAACTCAATCTGGGCCCGGGAGAGGATAACCGTCGGGTTCGGGCCGTCCTTGCTTACCTGACAGAACGTTCAGAAATATAGTCTTGAACACCCTTATTGCGAATCGTATTGATTAGCGTTTGCAATAAGGCTATTGTTGCTTCTGGCAAAGTTCAGAAAGTATTGGCTCGGAATCTGGAGCCCATTGTTGGAGGTTTGATAGTGACCAAATCCGTTTCAACTCTTCGTCGAAACGTAAGACACCCCTTGGCTCTGGCGGCCGGTTCGATCGCCGCGTTGGCCTTAGTTGCGGGCTGTTCTTCGGGGGCATCCGCACAATCTGAGGACTCGGCCGGAGGGCAGTCGAGTGAGACTGGGGTGGAGACGGCTCTGCCGGTGGTCGTTGTTTCCTCGTACCCACTCGCGTTCTTAGCCGGGGCGGTTGCCGGGGATGGTGCCGTTGTCGAGGACATGTCTGCAAACGCTGGGGATGCGCACCACCTGGAACTCTCCCCGGCCCAAGTGAACGAAATATCGAAGGCGAACTTGGCGCTATACATAGGTGATGGATTCCAGTCCGCGATGGAACAGGCGATTCAGGTCTCCGGCGTCCCGAGCATGGATGTGCTCACCGCGGTTCCCGCGGACGAACTCATCTCGGGCGACCCGCACGTTTGGCTAGATCCGACAATCGCGGCTGACATCGCGGATGCGATCGCGGAGAAGTTGGCGCAGGCGAATCCCTCTGGCGCAGATGAATATCAGGCGAATGCTGCGGCTCTGCGCGCGGCCCTTGAGGAACAAGACGCGGAATACCAGACTGTTTTGGCGAACTGTGGCGGCGAGACCCTCTTAACCTCGCACGAGGCATTCGGCTACCTGGCTGCACGATACGGTCTTGAGCAGGTCGGTGTTCTGGGGGTTGATCCGGATGCGGAACCCTCGCCCGCACGCATCAACGAAGTCCTGACGCTGATTGGGGAGCACGGGATCACCACGCTCTTCATTGAGCCGACAACCGCTCATTCACACAGCGAGGATGAGGCCGACCACGATCACGATGCTGAGTCTGGTGATGAGACGGCTCACGAGGAAGAGGGGCACGACCACGTTCACTTAAGCGAGGAGCAGACAACGGCCATCTCGCAGGCACTGGGAATCCCCGCGCTGATCCTCGATCCCATGGAGATTCAGGTCGACCCTGAGCATGATTTCTTGACGGTTATGCACATGAACCTTCATGCGCTAGCAGATGGATTGTCCTGTGCGGTGAGCGTCCACTAGTTTGAGTGCGCCGAAGCGGTCCCGACCTGTGGGCTGGGGCCGCTTTGTGTTGGCTCGGCGACTTAGCCTTACCCAGCAATTTAGGTCCTTCGCCCCACCCGCTAGAATCGCTGAGGAGTTACGAATCTAGGAGGAAGACCAGTGACTGATTCAGTTGGCACCCGCGAAGGCTGGGAGCAGTGGAAGGCAGAGCGAGATGAGAAACTCCGCGACCCCTACGGGTGGCTTTCGCTGGTTGAACTTACCTGGCTAGAGGAAGACCCGTCTCCGCTCAAGACATTCCCCGGCCTTTGGAACCACAGTGATAACACTGTTAGGTTCGCTCCGGTAGAGGCAGAGCCGAAGGTTTACCGGGAAGGTCAGGAGATCGCGCATTCTTTTGAAATTCGGGTTGGTCCGGGCGTCTCAGACCGTTCGCTACGCGATGAGCGGGGACGCGAGATTGAAGTTATGTATCGCTTCTGGGGTCCGGCGATCAGAGTCCGTGACCCTCAAGCAAAGCGTCTCGCAGAGTTCCAAGGGCTTGATCGTTACGACTTTGAACCGCTTTGGGTCCTACGCGGTGTCATCCTTCCCTACGACCAGGTCAAGGAGCTAACCGTTGATTCAGCGATCGAGGGCGGAACTCAAACGGTCAGTGCATGGGCCGATGCGGAAGTGGCTCTGCCGAACGGAGAGACACTGACACTGATCGTTACCGGCGACGGCCCTGATTCCTCGAACGTAATGTTCCACGATGACACGAACGGTGATACCACGCCGGGATGGCGCTCGGCACCCGTAGTCGTTGATGGGGGAACCGTCGTGCTCGACCTCAACCGAGCGCAGATTTTTCCGGCACACCTGAGTCCTTACGGAACCTGTCCGAAACCACCGGAGGCCAACCGCATTCCGGCCCGGGTTGAAGCTGGAGAGAAAACCTTTGCGGGAAGGGACACCCAGTGAGCTATCGAATCCTGACCATTTGTACGGGAAATATCTGCCGCTCGCCCATGGCAGAGGTTGTCCTGGCGAAGAAGCTTGCTGAGGTGGGCCTCGACGTAGAGGTCGAGTCAGCCGCAGTCACAACTGAGGCACTGGGACACGCCATTGATCATCGGGCCGCCCGTACCCTCCGGGGTGCCGGCTATCAGGTTCCTGACAGGCGTGCGCGCCAGGTCAACGCTGAGGACTTCGAGAGTTTTGATTTGATGCTACCGATGACCCGCTCGCACGCACGAGCACTCGAACGCTTTGCTGAGCGCTTCGGGACCGGTGATCTTGGCGCTGACATTCGGCTCTTCCGTGACTTCGTCCCCGATGACGAGGCAGATGTGCCCGACCCCTGGTACGGCGATCAGTCAGACTTCGACGAGACTTTGGAGATTATCGAACAGGCCGTCCCGGAGATAGCGGAGTTCGTCCGCGAGAACTCGTAGTACGCACCTTCGTGACTTCCTCGAATCGCCCCGGCGGAACCCATTATCTTCGTCGGGTCATGACAACGCTGGTGGTTGTTGCAGTTCTTCTTGCCCTGATCTTGTGGGCGGTTTCTGGTCTGCTGGGACTTGGGAACCCGTGGACGAGTCAGCCGGAGAGAACGTCATCAGAGACAGAGACCAACCTGGAGTCTTTCGTTCCGGAACCGAAGGGTCCAGCCCCGTCGTACGAGGGCTTCGATCCGACGTTCATTATTTCGGACGAGGCGTTCTTCAACAGTCAGGCATATACCGAGGCGCAGATTGAGTCTTTCATCGCTAAGTGGAACGAGGGATGCCGGACCGGAATCGATGGGACGCCGTGCGTCTCCGAGTTCAGAGAGGCCTCCCCGAGCTTTGAGGCAGACCAATACTGTCCGCTTGGATTTGCCGGTCAAGAGGGAGACACTGCCGCCTCGATCATTTGGAAGGCGTCGCAGAGTTGCGGGATTAATCCCCAGGTGCTTCTGACACTGATCCAGAAAGAGCAGGGATTATTCACGGCATCCGGTTACCGGCTGGACGAGTCACGCTACAACATTGCGACTGGGTTTGCCTGTCCAGATGCGTCGGTTTGCGATCCCACCTATTTCGGTTTCACCACCCAGGTTTACTATGCCGCGCGCCAGATGCGGAAGTACGAGGCTAATCCCTATGACTACATGGTTCAGCCGGGAGTTCCCGTTGCGATTCCCTACGCTCCGGGGGCGGGGTGCGAGGGTCCCGTGGTCACAGTAGCGAACCTCGCGACCTCGAACCTTTATAACTACACCCCGTACCAGCCGAATGAGGCGGCGCTGTTAGGGAAGAGCGATGCTTGCACAACCTGGGGGAACCAGAACTTCTACGCGTTCTTCAACGCTTGGTTCGGAACTCCGGAGAAGGCCTTGGAATCGGCCGGAGGCTAGCTGTCGCGACTCTGGTTAGGTTACGTCCCACTTAGGTTGCGTCCCACTAGTGCACAGATCGTGACTAATGCGCTTATCCACAGCGTCAATGCACGGCGGTTGCGGAGTTATTCCGCGCAGGGGAGACTCAGTCATGCCCGTAATGCCTCAAATCAAATTGCCCGCGTAATGTGGTTCGGTGCCTCACGTAAGAATGCCCGCGTAGCGCAGGGGGCCGGGGCGGGGGTTAGCTTACTTTCTTTAGGCCGGTTCCGGCCGGGATGAT
>JBATQJ010000148.1:0-3419 GCA_049291975.1 Scrofimicrobium sp. | reverse complement strand
CTCAAACGGCTTGCGGCAATCTGGCCGCGAACGCTGATGCTGGCGTCCATGGGCGGCGAACTCGAAGTGCTACGCAACGACCCGAACCGACTGAGCAAGAACGGCTCAATCGACGAGGAGTCGGTCGTTGCGAGCATTCGTGGCATTCCGAACACCGGAGGGGACTGGTGAACGACGACATCCGTCCGTGGCTGCTGATCGACATCGACGGAGTTCTGAACCCGGACTGGTCGAACAGTCAGGCGAAACGGCACGGTGTCCGGGTTTGGCATGCGACTTCGGGCGGACGCCGCTACCGTGTGCTGCTGAACCCTGAGCACGGCAAGTTGCTTCTCGGCATGACCGACGTGTTCCGACTGGCCTGGTGCACCACCTGGCAGCATGACGCTAACGGTACGATCCGCGAGCGACTCGGCCTGCCGGAGCTGCCGGTTGTCGAGTTCGACTTCGCCGCCGATGGTTCTACGAAGGTCCCAGGCATTGGCCGGTTCACGGCAGGCTCACCGTTCTGCTGGCTCGATGACGATGTGTGGCCTGTCGATCACAACCTGCTCGCGACTCTGCCGTCGGAGCACCTGCTGATCACTGTGAACCCGGACATCGGGTTGCAGCCCGAGCATTTGGCTCAAGCACGCCGATGGGCCGCTGAACTTGGCTGTGCGGATGGCCGGTAACACGTCGGCTGGGGACGGGCAGGCAGCGTCCAACTGTTGCTTGTGTCTTTGACTCTGTGGGTTTGCTGGCGACGCGTGGCTTGCGCTCTCGTACCCATTCGGAAATCCATGAACTGACGGCTGGTCGAACTGTTCAGGCACGTGGGAGAGAGGCCTCACTCAGCGGGGCCTCAGGCAACTCTGCCTCTCGTTGCTTCGCGTGTATGCTGATGCCTATCGACCAGCTAGGGGTTACGCCCTCGAAGCGATGAGGAAATACCAACCGTGAGCCGCCAACGGAAGCCTCGCCGCGCCATTGCGGCCCTGATCATCATCTCGGCGCTGCTCATCGCCTCCATCGGAGGGCTCTACATGTTTCAACGATCACTCATGTATCAACCCGACGTTGAGCCCCCACAGTCGGAGTGGGAGCCAAACACAAAGACAGTAGCGCTCCGAACAGAAGATGGTTTGGATCTGAGCGCTTGGCTGTTTGAACCCAGCCAGAATGATGAACGCATTGCCGTGGCATTCTTTCCGGGAAATGCAGGGAACCGGGGCTCTCGGGCTGGAATCGGCCAGCGTCTGGCTGACCTAGGGTACACGGTCCTACTTGTTGATTATCGCGGCTACGGAGGGAATCCGGGCTCTCCTACAGAGCAAGGTCTTGCCCTGGATGCGCGGGCGGCCGCGAAGTGGCTGCGCGAAGCTGGCTTTCCGGGAAGTCGCACTATTTACGTCGGCGAGTCATTGGGCACTGGGGTGGCTGTGCACTTGGCCACTCTTGACCCGCCCGCCGCCTTACTGCTGCGTTCGCCGTACACGAGCATGGTAGACGTCGCTCAGAATAGCTTCCCATTCGTGCCGGTGGGCCTTCTCCTGAAAGATCGTTTTGACACCATGGGTGACCTTTCAAAGGTCGCTGCACCCATGACTATCATGTACGGTACCGGGGACAGGCTGGTCCCACCCGATCAGTCTCGTGCCGTTGCCGCGGCAGCGCCCTCCCTGTTCAGGGAGATCGAAGTAGCGGGAGCAGAACACAATGACATCTACTGGTACGGACCCGACCTACCATCTGAGGTAGTCGATCTCGCCCGGGCTTCCGTGCGAGGATAGTTGAAACGCCAGATCCGGAGACACCGCGATGCCCACTAGCAATGAAGATCGGAAAGTTGTGACCACATCGACGCAGGCAGTCCCTGTCGCGCTTGACCTGTCGGTCTGGCTGTGTTCGATCGCTGGCGCAGGTGTGATGCTGATGTCGGCTCTCAGCAGACTGGGCGAATGGGCTCATGGGATAGTGCCGGACACCAATCCCGTGTGGGCATTCCTGCCGCTGGTTGCTGCGGTAATGTCGATCGGGGCCGGCGCCTTTCAGATGAAATCACGCAGATCGCGGTCCTTGCCTACGAGTTGGCTTAATCTCCTTCTATGTGTGGCGATTCTCGGCACCGGCGTCGTCTGGTTCGCTGGGAGCCTTGTGTAGCGACGGCCATTAAGGTTCTTCTTTGCGCTCTGTCGTACTTCTGTTCGACAGAGCGCAAAGGGTCGAGCTAGATATTGGCCGTGTGGTACGAGGAAGTGCCATCCTGGCGGTAGACTTGAGAGAGTGTCGCAGACGGAATGCTCACGTTCGTGGTGTATCCGATGGACAGCTTTTTAATCCCATTCATAAGTCCCTCAGGGGTTCTCGGAGTCCCTGCCGATGGTGAGGGTCGAATCGACTGAAACCATGTCATCTCGGCGAACGTTGCACAGTTGTTGAGCTCGCTCCACGCGTTGTTCTTCCGGATGTAGTTGTTGATCGGCCCGAGTTGATCTTCGGTGATATCGACTGAAGCTGACACTCGGCCAGCAAACCCTGAGGCACCGAAGTAGCTTTCGAGATTGTAGTAGATACCCTGACCGTCGCGTCTGTTACCCCAGGTGCCCACCGTAACGGTTTTACCTTTGCTGATACCCAGAACGCCGATGATCATTGTTTTGGGGGTCGAGCTGATATTCGTGAACATCAGGAACGAGTGTCCGTTGGTGTTGACGGACGAGTCTCTAGACGCGGCTGCCGCCGACACGATCGTAACCCTCACCACCTTCGCTGCCGCGGCGTGCGCGCTCGATGGACTCAAGATGCTGGCGAGCACTACGACGAAAGCTGCAAGCGCAGCCCGTAGAGATTTGGACATAGGCAACTCCTAGGGGTAGCAGCCCTCGGGCGAGGACTGCGGCTCACTCTAGCCAGACGGGATGGCGGGCCGTGCGACCTTCCCGTAGTTCGTACAGAATTTTCACTGCCCACTGTGTGCCTTGGGCGACAACGCCAACAAGACGCGGATCTACACGCTCAAGGAAGTGGAAGGCGACCGCTTGGCTGCTTGGTCGAAGGGCTGTCAAGGGACATTGGTTTCTGCCCGGAGACGGTCATGAAACCTGCCCGGTGGCGGTCACGAGAGTTGCCCGGTGGTGGCCATGGGATCTGCCCAAGGGTGGCCACCGACGGCCGGGCTCGGGTTACTGCAAGGGGTTCACCCCCTTGCCGGTGAGTGCTTGGGTGAGTCGGACGCTGTCACCGCTGGTCTGACATACGTGGGCGTGGTGCAGCAGCCGGTCGACGGTCGCGGTGGCCAGGGTTTTGGGCATCAGCTCGTCGAACCCGGCCGGGTGCAGGTTGCTGGACACGGCGATGGAGCGTTTCTCGTAGGCGGCATCGACGAGCCTGTACAGCCCTTCGGCGGCGTCGGCCCCGACCGGCAGGAGCCCGATGTC
>JBATQJ010000147.1:0-5384 GCA_049291975.1 Scrofimicrobium sp. | reverse complement strand
GAGATCAATGAGAAGCTGTACACCACCAGTGAAGACGGGATCAAGACTGTTGAGGCTCTTGGCCTTGGCGAGAACGGCCGCTACATGACCGCCCTGACCTTCGGCAACGTTCACGGCGTTTACAAGCCGGGACACGTGAAGCTTCGCCCAGAACTGCTCGGGGAGATCCAGGTAGAGGTTGGCGCTAAGTTCGATGCTGGCGATCGCCCCTTCGATCTGGTTATGCACGGTGGCTCCGGCTCGACCGCTGAAGAGATCGCTACTGCAGTAGCGAACGGTGTCATCAAGATGAACATTGATACTGACACCCAGTACGCATTCACCCGTCCGGTTGCCGCATGGATGTTTGAGAACTACGAGGGTGTCCTGAAGGTTGATGGCGAGGTCGGCAACAAGAAGATGTATGACCCACGCGCATGGGGCAAGGCTGCGGAGGCTGGCATGGCCGCTCGTATCCTCGAAGCTGCACAGCAACTGGGTTCCGCTGGCCAGAAGATGTAACGAAGGGACTAGCGTGGTCGGACGTGGTCCGTGAGCGCAGGTTCTGAATCAGGCAGGCGCCGGCCGGCCCTTTCGGTGATTGGTATCAGTACTCATCGGGGAGCGGGGCGGCGCTTCGCAATTCTGTTTTGCGCGGAAGCGGGACATTTTCCGGTTTCCAATGCAGACTGGACGTAGTTCAATTGAAGCAAGCGAGTTGTGGCGGTGTGGCCGAGAGGGGAAACCAATGACCGACGTCGAATGGACCAGGGTTGAAGGAATGGTAATCGGATCGGATCTTGATCCGATGAGGCTGGCGCAGTTGCTGGCTGACCGTTCGGTGGTCGCTGAACTCGAATGGTATGAGAAGACCCCGCAGCTGGTGGGGATTCGAGTTGCGAGTGATGGCAAGAAGGTGGCGACGCTGACCAAGCGTGGTCGCGTGTTCCACGCGGGATTGGCGCTCGAGAACCTGGTCGATGAGTTGGCAAATGATCTGAAGGCCGAAGTAATGATCGGTGGAGTCACCGTGGACGCTACTCCCGAAGGAAACGTTGATGATGCGCCAGACGAAGCGGCTGCCGAAGGAAAAGTACCGACGCGGATCGTCGAAATAGGGCACACACCCGCCTCCGCTGTTCCCCTGATGGCGGCCTTCGAGGGTGTCGACATTGCAGAACTCGATCTACCTGATGACAAGCGCCTCCTTGCATCCGTTGTTCCCAGCCATCGAGGTGGATGGTACTTCGGTGATGTGCCAGTCGTGACCCTGACGATGGATGGGGACGAGTTTCAGGCGTTCCTCGTACCAGAGGACGATCCGGAGAGCGTCATAACCTACAACTGGGGAATGAAGGAACTGATTGTTGCAGGCGCTCAGGGATGGGAGAAGATCCCAGAATCAGCACAGGACCTGGTTGGAGCCCGACCAGAGATCCAGGCCATCCACGACGCTGTTCCAGGGATTGATGCTGAAGCGGCATTCGAGGCGACCCAGGTCCGGGGAGCTGCGGCGGTGCGCAAGCTAGTTGCGGCACTTGGTCTGTCGTCTGACGTTGCGGACTTCCTGCTCGGCACCCGCGGCATCGAGCAGATCTCCGGGGCGACAGTCCACCGCGCTCGCGGTATCTCGAATGCTATTGGTAGGAGCGTTGACATTCTCATTGATGAGCGTCAAGAGGGTTCACGCTTCTGGGACGGGTACACGAACCTTGTCACTTCTAAGAGCTGGCTGATCCCTGCAGCTACTGCCCTTGAGGCAGCGGGAGGACTCGCATTGCTGGTTCTGGGTCGGAAGAGGAATGGGTCGCGTTCGACGGCGGGGAAGATCGGAACGGTCGTCGGATCAATTCTGATGATCGACTCTGTTGCCCAGAACGCTTTGGCTAAGTACATGGGCCTCAAGGTGGATCGACGCGAGGAAAACCAAGAAATCGCCTAGCCGCAGACAAACCCTTGGTCATTCGTCTTTGTGACTCGCGCCACTTGGTGCAAAATGGAGTTAGGTAAGGTGTCGATGGCCATAGGGGGTCGAAATGGAACATGCACCAAGAGTCTTAGTAGGCGTGGACGGTTCTGAGGAATCGACCAATGCCGCGCGTTGGGCAGCTGACCGCATCGAGAAGAGCGGCGGAAACCTCACCCTCGTCTGCGCATATGCGATTGCGTCCTACACGTCGGTCGCGCTCGACGGAGGACTTTCCGTACTCGATGATCGAGCGCTACAGGACAGTGCGCAACGCGTTGTTGACGAAGCGGCGGACGCCCTGGCGGGAAGAGGCGTCGAAGTATTCACCCAGGTGGAGGTCGGCGATCCCGCGAGTGTCCTGACGGAACTTTCAAACGAGTGTGACCTGATCGTAATTGGGTCCCGGGGCGGGAGCGGGTTCACTGACCGTCTTCTGGGTTCGGTGTCATCGGCGCTACCCGCGTACTCGCGGTGTCCGGTGGTGGTGGTGCCTCAGCACACCTCTGGTCAGCCGTTCACTCCGGTTCACCGGATCGTGGTGGGTGTTGACGGGTCTGAAGTCGCTTCGACTGCCCTTGAAAAGGCTGTTGACGAGGCGGTTATTTGGGACGCTGACCTGACTGTCGTTGCCGCAATCCCAATCGCGTCGCCAGGCGCGTCGGGGCTGTCTTGGATTCCTGCGCCGGTCAACCATGAGGAGCTGGTTGATGACATCCGCGCCTCCATGGACGTGAGTATCGCTAAGGCGAAGGGCGACCGGGAGGTTCGAACATCGCGTCATGCGCTGGATGGTAGCCCTGCTGCGCTCCTGACCGAGTTCTCAACGGCGGTTGACCTGGTCGTTGTGGGGACTAGGGGACGAGGCGGCTTCGCCGGAATGCTGCTGGGATCGACTTCGCAGGCAGTTCTGCACCACTCGACCTGTCCAGTGATGACAGTGCCGTCGCGGCATCGGGATAAGCGACGCGGGCCGAGCCAGTCATGGGAGCGCCGCTGAGACCATAACGGGTTTGCCCCGATGAGTTGGTTGGCGACGCTGTCTGGCGTGATTTCGGAAGCATTGTTGGCTGAGGTATTTCCGTTTGGTCGAACCTATTACTATGAGTCGTCGTGCGCGGACTAAGTCATGGCCAGGAGGCCGAGCTTTGATCGTGCTCCCACTCACTGAGGTCAACTAACGGCGGCCGGCGGTTTGGCGTGGTGAATGACACCGCCGTCTGGGCGTCCCCACTTCTGGGCGTCGACGAGCGGGTGGTAATCTGGGTGCCGGATCAATCCCTGCCCTCGTAGCTCAGGGGATAGAGCACCGCTCTCCTAAAGCGGGTGTCGGACGTTCGAATCGTCTCGGGGGCACGAGGTTATTTGTGATACGCGCCACATTGCTAGTATGAGGCTGCATTGTCTAGCTCTCCTAGTAATGCCTGGTCACGGGCACTTATCCCAAGGCCTTCCAGATAAATCTGTGTTTGAGATAAGTCCTTGTGGCCGAGCCAGCGCTGGATGTCCGCTCCATCCACGTTGGGAATAGAAAGCCAGTGGACAGCGGCAGTATGGCGGAGGTCGTGGAAGCGGTGACCGGGTGCGGCCTTTTTGAAATGGCTATCTCGGTAAAAGCGGCCATGATCCAAAGGCGATCCTGCTGGAGTCGTAAAAAGAAGATCATCCGAGTCTAGGTCTTGGGCTTGTTCAACCGCGATTTTTTGAGCGATCCGGTTTAGGGGAATGCGGCGCATTTTTCCCGATTTGGGTGTTTTCACGGGATAGTTTTTTGACCGAGATTTACTCACAACAACGTGAGGAGTTTTCGCATCTAGCACCACGTCACCGGCAGTTAGCGCGGCAAGTTCTCCCCACCTCATACCGGTCTGAACAGCGAATTCAACTAATGGCCGATATTTAGGATGCATTTCTTCGAGAATCAGGGGAACTTCTGACCAGGCCAGAGGCCGAGGTGAACGCGGGGGAGTACCAACAACCGGTTGAGGCAACCGGTCGCCAAGGTTACCGGAGGTTAGTTCTTCATCGGCGAGCCAACGGGAAAAGGCCTTAAGTGAAATCCGAACGCGCTTTTTGGTTCCTAAACTTCCGGGCCATTTGGTAACCACAGCGGTTAGGTCTTTAGTAGCAAGATCAGTTAGTTCCAGGCTAAGGAAGTCTGGAGGAAGATTGTGGAAAATCTGGCTGTCACGGGCAACGGTTGAAGCGGCCACAGCGTCGCGGCGGTATTCAAGCCATTTGTTAGCGGCTGTTTTGACGTTCATAACCTTCCTCCTTCCTTCGGTAACGGTGTTAACTTCTTGTATGCGGAACTAGAAAAGTTCGAGTTGGATACCCCAGATTTCGGGATCATCCCAAACTGAAATGTCGGTTTCTTTTTCAACGTCTTGGTTAGTCATGTTTTGTCCTAGGTATTGCATCCGACCTGCATGAACCAGTGGCAGTCGGGAAAGTCTGGATGACATATACCCCAGCAACCGGGATCAGTGATCTCCAGGTCTGCCACGTTCGGGAAATCATTCAAAGGCTGAGGATTAGGATCAACCAGGGGAAGTGCTGCCGCCGCCAAAGCTGAGGAAGCAGTCAAAGCCAGGGACGCAACAGTTTGAATCAGTAGTCTCCACATGGTCAGCTACCTAATACGCGACTGCGGTAGGTCTGATAATCGATGTAGTCCCCACGAAACCGGGATAGCGGGTAACCAGGCCTGTCTACTAGGCCATGTCCGGGCTTGAACAAGGCGACCTGTTCGGCCACCTCAGACCCCGCGTTAGGATGCAACATTCTCACCGCGTCGGAATTGTCGACTCGCAGGGTGAAGCGGTAGGAGATTTGAGCGCGTTCGGCCCCTCCCCCGATTTCTGCGTCGAAGCGTTGAGCCAGGGTCAGGACCGAAATGTTTACTTTGGCTCCCTCATTCAACAAACGCGAGCGTGCGGCGAGGATGCGATTTTTGACTCTTTCGTTGGGTTTACGAGCTTCCCGGGAGTCTTCTGCTGATGCCGCGTTCAAAATGCCGGGAAACTCTTCTAAAACCACGAACAACTTCGGCTTATCGACAGTGGATCGAGGAAGCTTGTCTAGTCCGAGGTGACCCAGGGAAGCGATCCGATTGTCCATTTCAGCAACCACAGCTTCTAAAGCCTCGGCATGATCGGACATGTTTTTAGTGCCAAGCGCAATCCAGGGTTCCAGCTTTTCCGAGAACGGTCCCAACAAAACCCCGGTAGGATCACAACCGACCACGCGAACAGTCGGTTCCTGTGAAACCCTGGAGAGCCAGACATAGGTCAGGACTGATTTGCCTGACCTGGTTTGACCCTGAATCCCGTAGTGGGCCTGATCTGCGAGGTCCAAAATCAGATCGTTACCGTCTTCCGTAATGCCAAGAACCACCGGCATTTCAGCGTCTTCATACTCTTTAGCGGAAGTCTTTTTC
>JBATQJ010000146.1:0-2507 GCA_049291975.1 Scrofimicrobium sp. | reverse complement strand
TACTCTGCCAGCACCGATGCTGCCCCTGGTCAACTCCGTCAGGACTCTCAATCAACGTCGCAGATCCGTCTGCTTGATCCGGGAATCGTTTCGCCGACTTTCCGGCAGCTGCAGCAATCCCGCCCGTATTACACATTCGCTAACGAGCTATCGGTCGACCGCTACACCATCGAAGATGAGCGCCGGGATACTGTTATCGCGGTTCGCGATATCAACCTGGACGGGCTGCAGACCCAGCAGCAGACGTGGGTGAATGAGCGGACAGTCTTCACTCATGGATTTGGCGTTGTGGCAGCCTTCGGTAATACCGTCCAGTCTGACGGCACCCCCGCCTTTTGGGAGCAGTCGATTCCATCTCAGGGCGACCTGGGTGACTATGAACCTCGGGTTTACTTCTCTCCCAGATCCCCCGAGTACTCGATCGTCGGCGCTCCCGAAGGATCGGAACCGCAAGAGCTCGATTACCCGGATGAGAACGCCGCATCTGGTCAGGTGATGACGACCTTCACCGGCGACGGGGGTCCCAATGTGGGCAACCCCTGGAACAAGCTTCTGTACGCGGTGAAGTTTGGTTCGACGGACATTCTTTTCTCGAATCAGACGAACTCTGAGTCCCAGATCCTCTACAACCGCGATCCTCTATTGCGTGCCTCAAAGGTCGCGCCGTTCTTGACTCTCGATAAGAACGCCTACCCGGCAGTTGTGGACGATGATGATGATCCTTCGACACCGAAGCGCCTGGTGTGGATCATCGACGCATACACGACGACGGATATGTTCCCCTATTCGGAACACCAGTCGCTGCTTGAAGCTACGACTGATTCGCGAACCTCCGAGATGGGAATAGTGGCGGCCGGCAACGTCAACTACATGCGTAACTCGGTGAAGATCACGGTCGATGCATACGACGGTTCTGTGAACCTCTATGCGTGGGAGCCCGACGAACCGATACTTCAGGCCTGGTCCGGTGTCTATCCAGGAATGATCTCTGATGTGTCCGAGATATCTGGCGACCTCATGTCCCACCTGCGATACCCGCAGGACATGTTCAAAGTTCAGCGCAAGCTACTTGAGACCTATCACGTGACGGAAGCGTCCGAGTTCTACACCGGCGGTAACCGCTGGCGCCTGTCAGAGGATCCCACAGTTTCCGCAAATGATGCGGCTGCCTCGACTTCACAGAAGCTCCAGCCGCCGTATTACCTGACGATGCAGATGCCCACGCAGGAAAGCGCAGAGTTTTCGCTAACCTCTGTGTATGTCCCAGCCGGTGCGGGTGAAACACGCCGCGCGGCGATGGCGGGCTTCTTAGCCGTTGACTCGGAGACCGGGAACGAGACGGGCAAAATCCGCGAGGATTATGGAAAGCTAAGGATGATGGCGCTTCCATCCTCGACCACGGTTCCTGGACCAGGACAGGTGCAGAACAACTTCAACACTGACCAAACTGTCGCACAGCAGTTGAACCTGCTGAACCAGCAGGGGTCAAAGGTGCGTCACGGCAACCTACTGACGCTGCCTGTCGGTGGGGGACTGCTGTACGTGCAGCCGGTCTACGTTGAGTCAACCTCGTCCACCTCGTACCCGGTACTGCGCTATGTGCTGACGGCATTTGGTGACCAGGTCGGATTCGGTCGTACTTTGGCGGAGGCACTGGACCAAACCTTCGGTGGTGACTCACAGGCAACCCTTGGGGATGAGACCACCCCGGACGAGGTCACTGGTGGTTCCAGCGTGGAGCTTACTCAGGAAGAGAAGATGAACAATCTTCTTGTTGAGGCAAGAGATGCAATGGTCGCCTCTAACCAGGCGATGGCCGACGGTGATTGGGCGGCATACGGAAAGGCTCAAGATAAGCTCGCACAGGCTTTGGACGAGTTGGTCAGCATGCAGAATCTCCAGACTCCCAGCAGTGCCGCCGGTGGATCGGCCGATGATGGAGCGACTGCGAACTTGGAAGAGGTGACTGGAGACGAGAGTCTGGGTGAACTTGGACAGGACGCCAAGGAGGCCACTGACTCGAAGTAATGAGAAACCCCACTGGCTCCGCCCTTGAGCAAGTAACCTGCGGTGAGTAGAGTTGTTTGAGCCGACGCGGGGTGGAGCAGTTCGGTAGCTCGCCGGGCTCATAACCCGGAGGTCGTAGGTTCAAATCCTGCCCCCGCTACCAAGTCGAAGTAAGTGAAAAGGCCTCTTACCTGGAAGTAAATCAGGTGAGAGGCCTTTCGCGTATGTCTGATCCTTGGCTTATAGGACACTAGGTGTTGCTTTGAGGGCTTGTTGGTGGCCTGGTTTCAATGATTTTGGGGGTTTCAAGTTGGTTTGGACCAACTTGGAGGTCGGACATAATGTGTTGCTGGGAGACCGTGTTTTACTTGTGATGGCGCGGGAAATCAGGGTTTGAAGTTGGTGTGGTTCATCTTCGGGGAATGAACATCCCGAAATGCCCGATCTGTAACCGGTTAATGACCCGTCACGGGAAGACCTCAGCGGGCCGTCAAAGATGG
>JBATQJ010000145.1:0-2988 GCA_049291975.1 Scrofimicrobium sp. | reverse complement strand
GGCAGTAATAGACGGCCGCCTTGCTGCAACTCTGATTTACCCGACCGGGGGTAAGGAAGCAATCGCGGCAGCGAATACCCTCTTGAACGAATGTGGGACGCTTGATCGTGAACAGATTCTAGGCACTCTGCTGGTCAACCCAGATAACGCCGAAGCAACACTCGCGACGAATAAGACAGACTAGTCGCGCTGGAGTTGACAAAAGAGAACTGGGGGCTCTGCCGGGTTCGATGTGAGCCAGGCAGAGCCCCCTTTGTATTGTGGAAATGACTTGCCTCGAAGCGAACCATGCTTTTGTGTCAAGCTTGCGCCACGATGACTCAGTGCAATGAGGCGTCTGGCTCAGTGATGCGCCAGGTGTGAAAAGGGACGGTTAAGCCCGCTCGGGTGGGGGAATTAGCAAAGGGGCCCGCCTCTGCCGACAACTCTGGTGGGAAGGGGATCACACGAACAAGACGAAGTTCGCCGTCTCCTGCCTTGGCGCGTACGGTAATTGCGTCTCCGGATCGGGAAAGGCGGATTAGGACACGCTTGCCGATCCAGTCCGGCGCTTGAGCCAAAGACCAATCCGACATCTGGTCAGTTACCACAGCACCGAGTTGGCAGTTACCGTCGGCGTATTCGACTCCCGCCTTGATCCAACGTTCGTCGGACACACGCACGAATATGCCAGCCTGGTCGAACTGCTCGCTGAACACGGCGGTGAACTCGATTTCCACGGCGGAGTTGTTTCTGAAAGGGGCGAGTAGAGCATGTTCACTGTCGTGAATGAATCCGTACGAGGTGGTTCTCCATGCGTCACTTCCTTCTGCAGCAGTAACGAGCAGATCTCGGCCATGCTCCACAACGTGAACAGGTGGGTTAGTCCAGTGTCCTGCAGACCAGGGAACATCCTCCACTACATCCTCCTTCATAAACTGGCTTGCTCTCAAGACTAGATGGCCGATTTCAAGGGTGATCAGCGTGGTTGTTGTTGATCGGTGGTGAGGGCCCGAAATCGAGGTTGATGACCCGCGATCTCGAACTGGGAGACTCGAAAATAGACAATGATCCGGACACCTCTACTACGCGCTTTAGGCTACAGTCCGCACTTGCGAAGAGCTAGTTCGGATAGCAAAGGCTCCCGCACCTCTAGTTTTTAGAGTCCTGTGCGGGAGCCTTTGAACACGTCAGAATGCGCGGCTTTGCCGTCGCATCCGGTGCATTACATTGCGTTGACGCGCTTAGCCAGCTTCGACTTGCGGTTGGCTGCCTGGTTCCTGTGGATGACGCCCTTAGAAACCGCGACATCCAGCTTGCGCGAGGTCTTCTTCAGACTTTCCTCAGCCAGGTCCTTATCGCCGACCTCAACGGCTTCGCGGGTCTTGCGGACCATGGTCTTCAACTCAGACTTAACCGCCTGGTTGCGCACACGACGCTTCTCATTCGTCTTGATGCGCTTCTTCTGTGACTTAATGTTCGCCACTCAGACTCTCCTCATAAATATGCAAATAACGGGTCGATGAGGGGTTAGGTTCAGCCAGGACTAGGCGTGGGGACACCCGCAAACGGCTTTAGCCTGACACCACGCTCGACCGGGCGTGGAGTCCAATGGTCAAGACTAGCAGGGAGACAAAGACAGGCGGGCGGCCGTACCCCCCAAATCGTGTGCGTTTCGACTCACGGCAACCATATTCTCCCCGAAGGGACCGCAGTTCAGGCCTCTTCCCGTCAGTGTTACCCCCAGCCAAGCTGGTAACAGCGGCGAAGGTAACTGTGAAGCCGCCAACCAGCTTTCGAAAAGCCGCGCCAATCGTGGCAAACTTGCAAGGTTGAAACGTGTTGGAGGTCCCCTTGTCCGCATCCCAGGTCACGCCCGGAGTTAACCTACCCGGAAACACGCCTGAAGCTAGCATTCGTAACTTCAGCATCATCGCGCACATTGATCACGGCAAATCGACCCTTGCCGATCGCATGCTACAACTAACCGGCATCGTGGACTCGCGTGAAATGCGCGCGCAATACCTCGACCGCATGGACATTGAGCGCGAACGAGGGATCACAATCAAGAGTCAAGCCGTTCGCATGCCGTGGACCGTTGACAGCGAAATGTACGTGCTCAACATGATCGACACTCCCGGCCACGTCGATTTCACGTACGAGGTCTCCCGCTCCCTTGCCGCCTGCGAAGGCGCGGTCCTGTTGGTTGATGCTGCACAGGGGATCGAGGCACAGACCCTCGCGAACCTCTATCTGGCGATGGAGAACGACCTGGTGGTTGTTCCGGTTCTGAACAAGATCGACCTGCCCGGCGCGCAGCCCGAGAAGTTTGCCGAGGAGATCGCCTCACTGATGGGGGTGGAACCGGAGGATATTCTCAAGGTTTCGGGAAAGACCGGGGACGGAGTTCCGGAGCTCCTCGACCGCCTTGTCCGGGAGATTCCTGCACCCTCGGGTAACCCTTATGGTCCTGCTCGCGCCGAGATCTTTGATTCCGTCTACGACTCCTACCGCGGCGTGGTCACGTACGTGCGCGTCGTCGACGGTCACCTGAGTAAGCGTGAGCGCGTCAAGATGATGTCGTCGGGGGCCTCGTATGAACTCCTCGAACTAGGCGTGATGTCGCCCGAACCAACCCCGGCCGAAGGCCTCGGCGCTGGCGAAGTTGGATATCTGATTACCGGGGTGAAGGACGTTCGTAAGTCGCGCGTTGGCGACACGGTTACCACCACGGCTCGCGCGGCCACCGAAGCCCTTCCCGGCTACCGCGACCCGCAGCCAATGGTCTTTTCTGGCGTTTATCCGGTTGATGGATCGGACTTTCCCGACCTGCGCGAGGCACTCACCAAGCTTCAACTCAATGATGCGGCGCTCACCTTCGAGCCGGAGACCTCGGTCGCTCTCGGGTTCGGCTTCCGCTGCGGCTTCCTCGGCTTGCGTCACCTTGAGATTGTCCGCGAGCGCCTGGAGCGTGAGTTCAACCTCGACCTGATCGCCACTGCCCCGAAC
>JBATQJ010000144.1:0-1551 GCA_049291975.1 Scrofimicrobium sp. | reverse complement strand
ATGTGCAAAAGTGCATCCGCACCGGCGACATTGACGACGTGGGCGACGCGAGCCACCTCACCTTCTTTGAGATGCTGGGCAACTGGAGCCTGGGCGACTATTTCAAGAAGGAGATGATCCCCTGGAGCTGGGAGTTTTTGACCTCGCCCCAGTGGCTGGGCATCGATCCCAGCAGGCTGGCCTTCAGCGTGTTCGCGGGCGACGAGACCGCCCCGCGCGATGAGGAGAGCCACGCGCTGTGGCGCGCCTGCGGCGTTGCACAAGACCGCATCTTCTACCTGCCGCGCGAGAACAACTGGTGGGGCCCCGCCGGCCTGACCGGCCCCTGCGGCCCGGATACCGAGATGTTCATCATCACGGACAAGGCCCCCTGCGGCCCCGATTGCTCCCCCGCCTGCAGCTGCGGCAGGTATCTGGAGATCTGGAACGACGTGTTCATGCAGTATAACAAGCAGGCGGACGGAAGCTATGTCCCGCTGGCCAACATGAATGTGGACACCGGCATGGGCCTGGAGAGGACCATCGGCGTGCTGACCGGCAAAAAGTCCGTCTACGAGACCGATCTGTTCTCCGGCATCATCGGCCGCATTGAGGAACTGTCCGGCAAGAAGTATGCCGGCGCCAATGAAGAGATCGCCCGCGCTTTCCGCATTGTGGCCGACCATATGCGCACCTCCACCTTCATCCTGGGCGACCCCAGAGGCGTCAGCCCCAGCAATGTGGATCAGGGCTATGTGCTGCGCCGCCTGATCAGGCGCGCCGTGCGCTATGGCCGCGCCCTGGAGCTGCCCGACGGCTTTACGGCTGAAGTGGCCAAGACCATCATCGCCCAGTACCGTGACGCCTACCCGGAGCTTCACGACAACAGCGCCTTCGTGCTGGAGCAGCTGATCCTGGAAGAACAGCGCTTCCAAAAGAGCCTCAGCCAGGGCCTCAAGGAGTTTGAAAAGGCCATCGGCCGCATCAACCAGATGAGCGAGGTGTTTGGCGGCCTGCAATCCCAGCTGAAAGCCGTTCTGCCCGCGGATTTTGAAGAGAAGCTGAAGAATGCCCGGGAGATCGCGGGCAACGTCGGCTCCACCCTGAAGCCCCGGCCCGAGCTGCTGGGCATGATCGAGGAGCTGAAGAAGTTCTCCGAGGCCGTTGATACGGTGGCCGGCTTTGCCGGGCGTGTCAGCGAGTTTGCCAAATCCCTCAAGACCATCGACGGGCGCGATGCCTTCAAGCTGTATGATACCTATGGTTTCCCCTTGGAGATCACCCAGGAGCTGGCGCGCGAGCAGGGTCTGTCGGTCGTCGAGGAGGATTTTGCCGAGCGTTTCCGCCAGCACCAGCTGAAGAGCCAGGCGGGCGCCGAGCAGCGCTTCAAGGGCGGCCTGGCCGACCATGACGAGGAGACCACCAAGCTGCACACAGCCACCCACCTGCTGCATGCCGCGCTTCGCCGCGTGCTGGGCGAGGAGGTGCACCAGAAGGGCAGCAACATCACCGCTGAGCGCCTGCGCTTTGACTTTACCTTCGGCCGCAGGATGACGCCCGAAGAGCTGGAAG
>JBATQJ010000143.1:0-3199 GCA_049291975.1 Scrofimicrobium sp. | reverse complement strand
GTATCTCGACCTACCGCCACCAAATGGCTCCGAGAACTTGCGGCATCCGGCTTGCTCGAAGAGATAAAGGCCGGAAGAGAACGACTCTTCATCAATAACCGGATGCTATCCATACTCCGCGGCTAGCACATAAGACTTGGAACAAGAACCAACACTTCCATGAATGAACAAGCTGAATACCAAGAAAGATACGAGGAGATCGTAGCTCTTTCCAATTTGGATGAAACAGAAGCAGACTACGTAGTCAACGAGGCCAACAGAATCGCGAGCAAGGCGAGCGAACTCGACCTACCCCAGCCGATGAAGACGGCCCTGTTCTTCACAGCTTCTTCGATAGCACTCAACTTCGCGCGTGAATCGGATGATCCCGAACTGATAAAGAGGGGTTAAGAACTGGCAGAGAGCTCTTCGAGCAACCAACCCCACGGAACCGCTACATTTTCAGTGTCGCTACAACATTGCAAATGCCCAAACGGCGCTCGCGGAGTTGAGCCTACACAAGAAGGCGGTAGGCCTTTCCCGCGAAGAATGGGAACCAATATTCATTAAATCAAGACTCGAGTCCAGCAATGTGTTGATGAAAGTCCGAAACGAGTACTTTGAGATTGGGAACTCAGATAATGCCGACGACCACACCCGCTCGTCTGCATTCTGTAATCTTGCAAACGCACTGGACCACTCAGGACGCTGGGCTGAAGCGTACGACTTCTACCTACGAGCTCTGGATATCGATCCCGACAACGGCAACGCCGCAGGGAATCTCGCTTTTCTGCTCCAGAACCGCGTAGAAAGCGGAATCGGTCAGACAGGTCATATCGCGGCCGTTTATGACAAATATGCTGAACTGGCAAAGAGCCTATACGAAGGCACGCTTACCTTCACATCCCAGAAGGTGGCTGAACGATGGGATCGGCTTCTCCCCTCTGAGAGTCTCGGCCATCTGTCGCACGGACTCGATGACACAGAAGTGAGTGACTTCGAGTATCGCCAGTGGGTCGCGTCATTGAGGCTAGCTCTATCATCCGCTGTCGAAGGCCTCGGAGCAGACGATCTACGTTGGGATAGCGCGACCATTGAAAGATTGTATGGAGCCTCCCCTGAGGCCATGAATCCACCCATCCTCGGTGAAATGAATGTACTGAAATCTGACTTCCTAGTCTCCCGGCGCTTAGCCTACGACAGTCTAGCCACCATCCCAGATGACCTTTCCCAGACACCGAACGACTCGGGCGCCTACACAGAGACCCTGGATGGTTCACTCTACGGCCTTCAATACTCCATGCTCCTGCTGGCGCAGAGATCAGCGCTTGATGTCCTCGACAAGACAGCAGTCGTCGCCAATGAGTACTTTGACGCTGGCGACAAACCGAACAAAGTCTCATTCCGTCAATTTTGGAAAGGCAAGTCTGGCAGTCTACGCGACGCACTTATCAAGGGGCCAGGGCGCAGTTTGCCGAATCTCGCTTTGTACGAGCTCGCACTGGACATGAACAAAGGCGGAATCTACGAAATGTCCCAGGCCCTGAGGAACGCGGGGACGCACCGAATTGTTCACGCTGCCTGGCTTGAACCTGAAGGAGTCACGGACAGTTCCAGAAGCAGAATCCACTTACGCGACCTCATCGACTCCACCATCCTCGCACTGCAAGTCACTCGCTCTGCCTATCTCTACCTGATCGACTTAGTAGCCACGTGGAATCACCCAGACGATCATCAAGGCGAATACCACGACTACCCAGACTTTCGATACATGAATGACCCCGAGGCCGATGATCCCCTCCACTTACTGGAGCACAGTTTGCAGGAACCAGATGACGCGGATGCAGACCAGGCCCAGTCAGATGGTCGGGATACCGATTGAAGATTTGTAGCCCTACATGGCTCAGATGATGTCTTTGGTTCTGTGCCATATTTCCGCCATTAAATTGGCGGAAAGTAACTGAAACTAACTGATACTCACTGTTGCGAACCGCGTGGTTCTGAGGTTCTTGCGTTGAATTAAATGGGGTATGCGGAAGTTCCGAGAGCACCTGAAAATCGAAAGGTCACGGGATCGACGCCCATCAGGAGCCACAACTGCATCACCCCTGGCCCCGGGAGAACGAAGTTTGTTGCTCCTCCAGTTTAACCAATCATTAGAGGCTGCTTCTCACCTAGATTTGGACTCGTTTGAAGGGCCAACTCACCCTCGAAAATGACCTCAGGACCGGAGAAAGCGGCTCGTGGGGCTGTGGTGTGGCGGTGCAGGCGTTTCGTATCTTCTGGTGTGACCCATAAAAAGAACATGAACGTCTTTACCGTTGCTGATCCCAAATCTCATTGACAAGCTCAGGGAAACACCGAAACGTAAACGGCTCAACGATGACCGCACTCTAAAACTCGAAGGCGTTGTCCTCACCGCTAGAACCCGCCCGGCCGAGTTCGCTACAAAATGGCCACTAGCCGCTGTCACTTCTGCGAGTGTGCTACGAAGTGGCCAGCGCAAGACTTTTCTCGTCGGCGTGTCGCCCACGATTCCGGCCACTTCGTAGCGCATAGCAGAGGCGAGCTTGACAACTTGGCCACTACGTAGCGCACTGCAGGGCTGCCCGGTCCCAAGCGTGTGGCTCACACCGCCAGTCGAATAGCGGTGTGACTCCGACAGTGTCGCGGATCCACCCTGACGACATTTCGCAGTAGAAGAAAGGCGTACAACCAAGCCCAAGGCTCGCGACCCAAACATTCGTCGCGCTATGCTTCCCAGTCTCCGGTTTCTGAGCCACCTCCGGCTTCATCGCAGAGTGCTCCAAAACGTTGGAATCTGTGCGCTTCTTAAGCTATGTCATTCACCATGGGTTGATTCCAATCCGAGCGTAAAGCGTATGGAGCTTTAAAGTAGCCACACACAAGCGGTCGTTTCTAAGCTCGGTAACCATCAGTGTTTGAGCATGGCAGGTCGCGAACACACAAAGGGTTGGGAACGCTTTGCTCAGGAGCTCGGAGACAACATCACCCGGGCGCGGGAGAGCAGGGGATTGTCCCAGGAGAAGGTGGCTTCCGCTGCCGGTTTGTCTCGCCACACCTATCAGCGCCTTGAGAAGGGGTTCAAGTCCAAGGATGAGCCGATCAATCCCACGCTCTACACGATCTTGGCTGTCTGTCGGGTGCTCGGAGTTCATGTGGAAGACATACTTCCCTCGTACTCCGGATCGATTTTCAC
>JBATQJ010000142.1:0-19096 GCA_049291975.1 Scrofimicrobium sp. | reverse complement strand
TAGGATCAGTAACGGTGAAGGTGTTTCTATTATTTTTTTGGATCACACCTAAAAGTATGGAGCACCTTCACCGCTCCACCCCAGGCCCAACACGCGCAGCCACACCCCACCAAAATCCGATGAGCCGCCATTCTCGTACCGGAAACATGCGGATTTTGAGGGTCAGACTGGCGGGAACGGCTATGTTTCCAGATTGATGACGCATCTACTGACGACTTAGGCTCTCTTTCCGACCTCCCTAGCCAGGATGCGGCCAAGAGTAACCATGAGGTTCCTTCGGCGACACACCTTTACGTCGCCCGTTCCCGCCCGAAACAGAGGATCACCCTGGCAGTCCCTCCAGGAAAGGCTCGGGCACATTTCTAACCGAGTGATACCCGGAGTTCCCTAGTACTCGCAACTGCAATTAGTGTGAGTTACAGAAGTAACGACGAACTCACGTTTTCGCCATCGTCGCCAAAACTGTTCCTAATGATGCTCTAGTAGCCACGACCGCCTGATCATAGCGAATTGGGGCACGGTCTCCCAAAAGAGGCTATCTGGCGAGTGGTCAGAACCTTCCTCGTTTTACGGACTATCGACACCGCTGGCTTTCCCGACCTGGTGCTCACGTGAACCTTCCTCATGCTTACGGATTGTCGTCACCGTCAAAGTTTTGTCGTTCCTGTGACGAACATATGCTATATGCTCGTGGTGTGCGCTTCTATTTTTCCCGGTCGGCTCGCCGACACAAGATCGGTAAGTCACACGCTCTTGCGGCCTTGAACAAGGGAACGGTGCCAACTGAGGAAGTACGAGAGCACGAAGGCGAGACTCGGACCTACCTGGAATGGGCAGCAACCGATTATCGAGGAGTCGAACTAGAGATCGCGGGACGCATAGCAGATGAAGATCCAGACCTAGTGATCATCATCCACGTTATGCCCGCTGAGTTCAGAGAGGACTAAGACCATGGGAAAGCATATTGATCTAACTCGGTACCGGGTGCGTCCTGGAACTATTACTGAAGCTAAAGATGTCGATCTAGACGAAACTGTTGTCACGGTGGACGGTAAACGCTATACGGAAGCAGACGCAGAAGCTGACGCAATCGCATTGGAGGGCCGACACCGGGGACTCGTGCCCGGAGGTAAATCGCTCTCCGGCGGTAAGAAGCACTCCCCGGTACTGCGAACCGTGGTACCAGAGGAAACCTTTGACCGGGTACAGGTTGCCGCGAAAGAACAGGGTGTGAGCGTGTCCAAATGGCTACGGCAACTAATTAACGAGAAAGTATCCTGACTCAAGCCACCAGCTGGCGATCCCTCTCTGTCCTTATGCGGCTGGAGTTGATCTTCGCGCTCAACCGGTTCAACACTTCCCTGGTGTCAGCGTCAATGCATGCGAATACGTCCTAGAAGACCTCTTAGTTGAGTGACCTAGAATCGCGATCTTCGCACAAACGGGAACCTCCAGAGAATCAAGAAGAGTTGCGGGCGTGTGCTTGATTTCATGCTCAGAATAGGGGCGACCCGATGGGTACTGAACCTTTTATTTACCTTGAATCTCATACCACTGCTCACGATCCTCAGCCTCAATGATCGGATCACAATTGGCCCACGTTCAAACCAACTCACACGGACTATCCGCTGCTAGCTCCCCGCCAAGCGTGCAACTCATCCGCCATCGCTGGGATCAGAGGAAGGGTCGCTTCGCGTGAGCCGCTGGCTCCGAGGGGTCGCCTCCTGAGTTCGCTACAGAGTGGCCAACTTAGGAACTCTGCGATTGGAGTTAGCTGCTTAGCGGCCAGATCTTGTGCCTCAAACCGAGAATTCTGGGGACTACAGTGGCCGCTTTGCAGCGAACTCCATGAGCCACGCGAGTCATTGTTGCCGCTCTGTAGCTCATCGTGGGCTAACGAGGCAGACTAATGCAAGGTTATCCGCACAACTGCCCTGGACCGATCTTTTGTCTCTGCGAAAGCACCCGGAATCGAGACGTAGCGTGCAGCAGCAAAACAGGCGTGACAGCTCACTGACGAACGCGCACGAGCAGGTCATCACTAAGGTACGCGGTCTCTCGGAGCAATCCGGGGTGTTCACACTCCCTCTCTGAGCGCGGGCCATCCGTATAGCGTCCACCAAACAAGCAGGTCAGAGGCGGTTAGCCTCCGGCCTATTCTTGTTTATGTGCTGCTTCCCCACGGACTCAATCAAGATCAGCAGAGAGTTTTTCGACCGCGTCGTTCACATCCGGAGCGTTGACTCCTTTTCGCGACTCGTCATCAAGGAGTGCGTATCGAACCGTTTCCCAGATGAGCGGGGCTGCCTTCTCAAGCGCATAGGGCATCCAGAGACGTTCAGTGTTCTTGTGAGGGTCTTTCCCAACAGGTCCGACATTGATCACGGGAACTCGCAATTGCTTCAGACTTGCTAGGGGCACCGTGTATCCGGCATCCCACACAGGGAAGTTCTTTTCTAGCTCTGTAGTATCAACTTGCTCGGAGAGTCCCAGGTAGCTCATGTCCGAGAGTCCTGGGAAGAAGTGAACTATACGCATATGCTCGTCGAGCTCAGCCTGCGCATGATCGACTACATGCCGACTTAGTTGGGCAATTCGGCTGCTCTCGTCGGGCACGTCGGTATGCGGGTAGAACGGTGGGGCAAAACAGAGGATGACAATAGGGTCCTTGTACGGGCAGAATCTGTGAACTTCGGCCAACACCTGAAGGGTCGCCTCGCGCATGTCTCCGATGGTGCTCTGGGCCATGAAATCACGAATATGTGCCTCGAACTCTTCGCCGTGCGTCTCCACGCACATTTGGTACAGCTCCTGATAGCTGACGACCTTTGGTTCGAACTCTGGTAGGTCAGCCGCTTGGTCGACCATCGTGAAGTATTCCTGACCCCTCGTGCGATTCTGCGCCAAGGTTTCACGGAAGGCTTCCTCCGCTATTACGCGCATCGTGGCCATCACCTGTTGCGGAGTCCTGGTCAAGGTCATCCAGTTGAAGTACGCGTATGACGCGTAGGGCGTCTGGACGTTGTAAGCCGCCTTGGTGTCTGCCTGTTTCAGGCATATCGGCACAGGAGTGACCTCGCCATGGGACGCATCACATAGCTGGGGGTTGAGGTCGACTTTTTCCACGATCTTGGAGGTCAGCATGTCTGGGTTTAGACCGGAGAAGGGGTTCGCCACATGCGTAACGTTGCCCACGCAATAGAAGACGGGCAGCAGCTTTCCGATGGTGCCGTTGTACAGATATCGGACCTCGTCGCCAGCAGGCCCTGGAAACTCCGGCTCTGTGACGAGACAGCACTCGTATTCCAGATCATGTTCGTCTCGGAGCCGGAGCAGGGCATCCACAGCAGCACGCATTCCGACGGAATTGGCTTCTTCGTCGGGCACGCCCAGGAACAGTAGATTCCCATCCAGATTATCCGTGCCAAGATCCGCTTGGCGCATGACCTCGAGACACGCAGCAAGCCCAAATTTCATGTCCATGACGCCGCGACCGAACAACCAGTCTCCTGTGGTGAGGTCGGCTCTGGCCTCATCATCGATTTGGACGTCCGGGTGATCCAGCAGATACCGCGTGTACTCATCTGGGCTGAACGCAAGATGCGCCTCATTACCGAAGCCGTCCAGACCTACGACGTCCAGATGCCCCATCAAGATGATGGTTTTCTTGCTGGTGCCCGGGCGCTTCAACAGGCCGTAGACAAAGGCACGGCCAAACTCATCCGACTCAATCGTGCACTTCTGCACGAGTTGGGGGTTTTGCTTGAAATAGTCAATCTCTCGAAGAAGCTGGCATACCTTGTCAGCCATCCGCACTTCTCCTTCGGATTCCGTAATGCTCGGAACGCTACAGAGTTCGAGAAGGGTCTGACCTATCGCTTCTGCTTTCATTGCTCTATTACCCCTCCGCTTGGGACCAGGTGCTGGACCACCGAGGATTTGCTGGGATACTACGCCGTGGCCACAGTGCCAGAATACGTCTGCGCTCATATCGAGCGGGAAAAGTCAGGCTCACATAGCTGGCGTCCTCTGTTCGACTCGAACCGAGAGGCTGTTACTCGTCTCGGGAGAAGGCGTGGTGGGTACGAGGTCCCAAGCCGGTGTTTGTTACTCTTCCCGTTCGCCGCTTCATGAAAGCCGAGATTGGCGCCCTCGTATGCACGATAGAGCTATAAGTCGATACTGAATTAGTCCGATACTTTCCTAGTTTGAAGGGCAGAGAAGCCATGGACGCAATCGAAGCTATTTACAAGCGCAAGTCGATCAGGGCGCTCAAGCGGGAGCCGATTGACGAGGCGACCATCCGAGAAGTTCTTGAGGCGGCTGGCCGTGCTCCGTCCTGGGGAAGTAGTCAACCCTGGTACGTCGTAGTGGTGTCAAGGGAGAAGCTCGATAAGCTTCGCGAGCTCTGGCGGGAAAAGGATCCGGGCATGGGATTCGCAGACTCAGATTTTCCTGGTCCAACGAATGATGACTGGGTGCCAGCACCGGAGTGTATCGAGAACATCATCGAGTGGAAAGAGAATCGCGCTCGGCAAATGGGTGTGACCGTGGAAGAACATGATGAGGTATTCGACCAGTTGGTCCTCGATTTCTACGACGCCCCGGTTTGTGTGTTCCTCTGCCTCAAGAAGGGTCTTTCCCCGTATTCCTGGTACGACCTCGGTTCCTTCGGTGAAAACTTGATGATCGCGGCGACCGATAAGGGTCTGGGTACTATGCCGGCCTACAGCACGGTCATGTACGGAGACATTCTGCACCGCGAACTCGACATTCCGGAGGAGTATGGAGTAGTGCTCGGCATTGGCATAGGAAAAATCGATGAGTCGAATCCGATGAATAAGCCTGATGCCATCCACGTGCCGATCGACAAGTACACACGTTTCGTCAGCTAACTCCGGGGGCCTTGATTGCTAGCGGTGATGAGGGGATGGGGGAGGCCCGGCCTGTGCCCTCCACCGCTAACGTTCTAGCTGTTGTAAGGCTTCGCAAACAGGTTTAGATCGATGGAGGAACATCATCTTGAAGGGTGATGTTCTGGTAGTTGTTGGCGGACGAGGTTGATGCTGGACCGTCGACCCGCTCTCCTATTGAGTTACTCGGCGAGACAAGACGCGAGACATAGCTTCCTATTCTGTTCTGCTTCACCACCGGCGTGAACCACATGGCGATCGCGGCGACCAGGCTGAATCCTTGGAAAACGAAGAGAGCCGGGACAACCCCAATCTGGCCCGCGAGCCAGCCAGCTAAGACCGACCCGATTGGCATTGCTCCCCACACCGCGAATCGGAATGTCGCATTGAGGCGTCCGAGCAGTTGGGGCGGACAGATCCTCTGTCGCAGACTCAACTGCACGATGTTGTAGATCGTTATGAAGAACGAGTTCACGAATCCGGTGATAACGAGGACCAGCCAAGCTCGGTTCCCGGCCAGAACCGACATCGGCATCGCAAAGTTCACCAGGACACCAAGGGTGTTGAAGATGGCGATGGTGTGACCCTCTCCCAAGCGCCTAACAACCCGGCGGTTGATCATTGCGCCGAGCAGACCGCCGATGGCACCAATTGAAAGCAGCGAGCCGAGGACCTGCGCACTCATCCCCAGTTCACGCAGGGCGAGGATCGGCATGAGTACCCACACCCCTTGGCCGAACAGCCCCAGTGCGGCAATGCAGAGGAAGAGGGGGCCGAGGAGCGGTTCTCCTCTTACATAGTCGATTCCCTCTTTGACCTGTTGCCAGAGCTTTTGATCTGCGCCCTTCCTGCGCTTGGGCTCGTGTCCGGGTATCAAGGCGATTGCGGTGGCCGAAATGCCGAGTGTCACACCGGTAAGCATGAATGTTACCGGGGCGGTCATCAGTCCGATGAGCCAACCAGCGATTCCGGGTCCGCCGACGCGCGCAACCTGGAATGAGGCTTCAAGTCGCCCGTTCGCCTGCCCGATTTGGTAGTTTCGCACGATCGAAGGGACGAACGACTGGTAGGCAACATCAAAGAACACGGTGCCGAATCCAAAGATCAGCACCACAACCATCAGGTGGTAGATCGAGAGCGCCCCCATCCACCAAGCGACCGGAACGGTCATGAGGGCAACTAGGCGAACCAGGTCCGCGACAATCATTGTGCGGCGCTTGCGCCAACGATCAACCCATGCGCCAGCGGGCAAGCCGATAAGGAGGAACGCCAGGGTCTGGAGACCGCCGATGATTCCGACCTGGCCCGAGGTTGCGTGGAGGACAGTGATCGCCGTGGTTGTTATTGCTAGACCTGCAACCTGAAACCCAAATTGACTCGCAGTTTCCCCGGCCCAAAGATAGTTGAACGCTTTGTTGCGACTAAGGCTCTCAGGTCGCTCAGCATCGCGTGCAGTAGCGACGTTCTCTGAGCCGACGCTCCTAGCTGAGGTGGGAGCATTGAGCGGGGTCGGGTCTTTCGTGGACGCACTGGCGTTCGGGAGAGTGTTGGGAGATTGCATGCCAAGGACGATGATAATCCCGAAGCCGAGCATACTGTGACTAGGGATCACGCGCTGAGAGCATCCTCGACCCCTGTGGTCTGGGGGTTCTTTCAGGAGCATGATTGAGCCATGACGAAGACCGCGATTGCCCTCAAACATATTGAGTTTGAGGATCTGGGTCTGATCGCCCCGATTCTTGACGAGTGCGGGTACGAGGTTACCTATTTGGAGGGCGGCGTTGACGCGATAACGCCCCAAGCGCTGACCGCCGCAGATCTGGTTGTTGTTCTGGGTGGGCCGATGGGGGTGTACGAGGAGGAGGCGTATCCGTTCCTCGCCCAAGAAACCGCCGCGATTGAAGCGCGGCTGGATGAGGGTCGTCCCACTTTGGGGATCTGTCTAGGGGCACAACTCATGGCAAAGGCGCTGGGCGCGGACGTTCGAGCCACGGGTTTCAAGGAGATCGGTTACAGGCCGCTGAGGCTGACGGATGAGGGATTGCGCTCGTCGCTGGCGCCGTTGAATGGTATGCCCGTGTTGCACTGGCACGGCGATGAGTTTGCGATACCCTGCGGCGCGGCGCGACTGGCTGAGACGGATGGGTTCCCGAATCAGGCCTTCTCCCTTGGCCCGAATCGACTGGCGCTACAGTTCCACATCGAAGTGGACCATAAGCAGCTCGAAAGCTGGTTAGCGGGCAATGCTAAGGAACTGTCGGAAACAGGGATTGATCCGGATTCGATTCGCTTCGATGCGGAGAGGTTCGGGCCTCAGCTACACGAGGTTGCCACCGAGGTGATCCACGCCTGGCTGGCCGGGCTGGAGAGCTGAAGTGCCGGACGAGGCAATTGATAACGAGCTACCTGTTTGTCGGCAACCGCAACAGGAACGTAGTTCCTTCTGGCGAAGTCTTCTCCACCATCACGGTTCCCCCGAATCGTTCGGCGATATCGCGCACCAGAGCTAAACCCAAACCGAAGCCTCGGCGATCTGAACCCTGGCTCTCGCGGGCAAACCGCTCGAACAATCGTTCTGGGTCTTGCGCCGTAATGCCGACTCCTTGGTCAATGATGCGAACTTCGGCGAATCCGTCCTTACGACCAAGCGCATCTACGGTCACGGTTGTTCCCGGCGGACTATGGCGTAGTGCATTGTCAATTAGAGCGACCAATGCCCGGGTCAGCGCCGTCTTTTCCCCGCGGACCTCCAGATTGGACGGAATCTGTTGTTGAAGGACAACCTGTGCCTCGTCCGCCTGTGTCTGAGTTAGGTGCATCGCGGTAGCGACCGCATCGGAAAGGTTGGTGTAGGTGACGGGTGACCCTACGGCAGCAGTCTCGGCCGCCGTGAGCAGATCGGTCAAGATGTCGTTCATGACTTCCGCATCTGCCCGGGCATCGACGAGGGCTCCTTCCACGTCGCCACCTCGGCTCAAACGGTGTTGGGCTAGCTGTATCCGACCATTGAGAGTTGTCAGGGGAGTCCGCAACTCATGGCTCGCGTCGGCAACGAAGGCCTGCTGAATCTCCAGGGCTCGTTGCAGGGGCGCATTTGCTCGCTTCGTTACCCACCAGGCGATAAGGCTGATCAAGATGACCGCGATCACCGCCAGAACCACCATCAGCGGCACCACGTCGTCTAGGTCGACGATCCGCCCCTCCCAGTATCTGTCGATCCCTCGTCCTCTATGACCGTCACGTCCTCCGTCCGGCGTGTTGGGCAGAAGTCGCGACAGGCGCCAGATCACCCAGATGAGCGTTCCGGCGAGTAGCAGCATTACTACGGACGAGGCCGCCGCGACAGCTAGCCCGACCTTTACAGGAGCACGTTGTGCCGCAACGAGGCCGCCGGTTCTCTGAGGTGCTTCCTGTAACGCGTCCTCCTGTGTGGAGGCGCCTCTCTCGCTCATTGGGGAACTCCTCCAATCTGGTAGCCGCGTCCTCGTACCGTCCGGATGACCTCGCTCGCGGTCTTTCGGCGAATGTAGTGAACATAAGAGTCGACGGTCGCGCTAGATTCGCCAGCTGGGAAGCAAGAGGTCAGTAGCTCAGCCCGGCTGAATATGTGGTCCGGGTTCGAGGTTAGGACATCGAGGAACCGCGCTTCCGCTTCCGTCAACGAGACTTGCTCGCCGTACGGTCCGATCATCAGGGAGTTCGAGGGGACGAAGGTCCATTCCCCTACGTCCCTGCGCACAATCTGCGAATGGTATCCGCGTAGCAGAGCGCGGAGCCGAGCTCGTAGTTCCTCGAAATCAAAGGGCTTCACGAGGTAGTCGTTGGCACCGCCGTCGAGCCCGTCAACCCGGTCGCGCACCGCCCCCAGTGCGGTGAGAAGGAGGATTGGGGTGGAAAGTCCGGATCTCCGAATCTTGGCGACAAGGTCGGTACCCGACATTCCGGGCAGCCGTCGGTCCAACAACATCAGATCGAAGGGTTCTTGCAGAACGAGGCGCAGCGCCGTTTCACCGTCACTCGCATGCGTCACGAGGTAGTCCTCGGACAGCACTTCTGTTGCGATGGCGGCCATTTCGTCCTCGTCCTCAACGTAGAGCAGACGCGGAAGGTGCTTTTCTTTCACTCCGTCAGTATGACCTTTGCCAGGTCGGTTGTGCGCTACGTCGCCTCGCGTGGATTCTTGGCAGTTTCTTGGCGAGCGATTCCTAGTGTGATGACGGAAAGAAAACGAACAACTTCTCTAGGAGAAACATGTCAAACGATAAAGATGCTGCGACGGAGGAATTCGCAAGGTACGTAAACGAACAACAGGAAGGAATAGAGGTAGCCGACACGGTTGTAAGTTCGGAGACGGTGACCGAGCCAGCGGCTCCAACATACGCTGCTAGCCCGGCAACGGCCGCAGCGACACCCGACTCCAAACACCGAAAGATGCTGACCGCCGCTTTCGTGCTTGGAATCGTTGGAACCTCATTGGCTTTCATTGCGCTGATCGTCGGTATTGCTGGCTTCGGACACGGAGGCAGCGGAGGGCGAACGCATGATCGCGTTGAGGTGACCATCAGCGAAGAGTTCATGGAAGAACAAGGTCAGCTACCGGGCCGAGACGGTCGCATGGAGATGCGTGAATTCACCGAGGACATGAGAGAACAAATGAGTGGCACGCGCGGTCAGATGCGGGAGCGCGTGTTGCAAGAAGATATCGAGACGGGGGCGCAGTCGTCTTGATCGTGTCAGGGGTGCTTCGATGTCAAGGTAGTGGGTCGGACTCGGAGCACCCGGCTGACTCTGCCGAGTGGTATTGCGCGCGCGGATATGATCAGTGTGTGAGTCGCACGAAACCTGATGGGTTGAAGTCCCCTGCAACACCCGCAACCTATCGCGGACAGTAGGGACCGAGTGTCCTACCAGCTTGTGCTCAGCGGGCGGCCTTCCTGGTAGCCGCTCGCGGTCTGTACTCCCACGATGGCGCGTTCGGCGAACTCGTCCAAGTTCCGCGCCCCTGCGTACGTGCACGCTGAGCGCACGCCAGAGGTGATCTCGTCGATCAGGTCCTCAACCCCGGGTCGTGCCAGATCGAGGTACATGCGGGAGGAGGAAATACCCTCCTCGTACAACGCCTTTCTCGCCCGGTCGAACGACCCGCTACGGGCGGTCCGCGCCGCCACCGCACGTGCCGAGGCCATCCCGAACGATTCTTTATATAGGCGCCCGTCACTGTCGCGGTGCAGATCTCCCGGGGATTCGTATGTTCCCGCGAACCACGATCCGATCATCACCTGACTCGCCCCGGCCGCGATCGCCAGTGCCACGTCGCGCGGGTGCCGTACGCCGCCGTCTGCCCACACGTGCTTACCCAGAGCTCGTGCCGCTTCCGCCGCGTCCAGCACCGCTGAAAACTGTGGTCGACCGACACCAGTCTGCATGCGCGTTGTGCACATGGCACCCGGCCCGACGCCAACCTTAATGATGTCGGCGCCAGCCGCGATCAATTCCTCAGCTCCCTGCGCCGTCACCACGTTTCCGGCGACGACCGGCACCTGCGGGTCGAGGGACCGTACCCGCTGTAGCGCGTCCAGCATCTTCACTTGGTGACCGTGCGCGGTGTCGACGACGAGGGTATCTATTCCAGCATCTAGTAGTGCCTTTGTCTTTCCCTCGACGTCCCCATTTATCCCGACAGCCGCCGCGATTCGTAACGAACCAGCGGGGTCGAGTGTCGGCTGGTACACGCTTGAACGCACCAGTCCTTTTGAGGTGACTAGTCCGACTAGCTTCCCATTTTCGACAACGGGTGCCATGTGCAGACGTTGTCTTTCGAGGAAGTTGTATAGATTTTCGAGGGCGTCTTCATCATCAAGTTGCTCGACCTTGACGACGACGGGATCCGGGGTCATCACCTGGCTGATTTGCGCGTACTGGTCCACGCCAGAACAGTCGCGGGAGGTGGCGATGCCGACCGGTTTTCCCTCGTCCACCACCACGGCGGCGTCGTGTGAACGCTTTGGGATTAGGGAGAGGACCGCGCCGACCGGCATATCCGGGGTAACGATGATTGGAGTTTCGACGACCGGGTGCGCGTTCTTGACGGTGCGGACGACATCGGCCACCACCTCGACCGGAATATCTTGCGGGATAACCGCCATGCCGCCGCGGCGGGCGACTGTCTCAGCCATCCGGCGTCCGGAGATCGCTGTCATGTTGGCGACGACCAGGGGAATTGTGGTTCCCGTTCCGTCCCTCGTTCCCAGATCGACATCGAACCGAGAGATGACGTCCGAGTGGGATGGTACGAGGAAAACGTCGTCGTATGTCAGGTCTTGGGCGTGGGTCTGTGAGGAGAGAAACTGCATGAGGTCAAGCGTACGTGGTGGCTCCGACGTTTCCGAGGTGCACCCGGGCGGTGAGACCTTTGAACGGGCCGCGTCACGTTGACGGCGGGGCTACTCACCTAGATTGTTGCAGAGTTTGATTTGGTGGTTGTCCTTATCGACCAGGACAACGCGGGGACGGCGGTCGCGGGCGATCTCCTCGGGCAGCTGCGCGTACGCCATGATGATGACGATGTCACCGACGCTCGTTAGATGGGCTGCGGCTCCGTTTAGCTGAATGGTCCCGGATCCGGCGGGTGCCTCGATGGTGTAGGTGGTGAGCCGGGCACCGCTTGTCACGTTGACGACGTCAACCTGCTGCCCGGGGTAGATGTCGGCAGCCTCCAACAGGGAGGAGTCGACCGAGATCGATCCTATGTAGTCAACGTCGGCGCCGGTCACCGTTGCGCGATGGATCTTACCGATCGCCATGGTGCGGTATACGGGGTTGTCGGTCATGGTGCCGCCTCCTGTTGGAGTCAAGGGTAGTTGGGCCCGGAGGCTGTGTGCCGAGAAAGTGGCGAACCCCGCGTTGGAAGATGCTTCAAGTTGCGCACCCGCGAATCTGTGGGACAATCGTTAGTGACTGAATCTCAATAAGGCCCTCTGAATATGGGGGTTCTGAATGCTCCGCCGGGCGCTTATGCGCCCGGCATTTCAGTTTTCTCGCCCGCGTTTATTGTTCTCAATTTCTAGTAGTCGTTCGGTCCTATAATCCAGTAATGCGAACCAACGAAGCTTCTTCGGACCTTGAACATAAGAGATACAAAATTGGAATTGACGTCGGAACGAATTCTGTGGGTCTTGCAGCCATTGAGATCGACGACGCTGACAATCCGATTTCTCTTCTCAACATGGAAGTCTTTACCCATGACGCCGGTGTTGATCCGTCGAAGAGGAAAGAGGCTCAGACGCGACGAGCAGTCTCTGGTGTAGCAAGGAGAACCAGACGGCTGAATCGTCGTAGGACTGAACGACTGAAGAAGCTTGACAGGTGGATCTCTGATCAAGGGTGGCCAGTTACTGATCCTCAGACACTGGATAATCCATACTCGGCCTGGGAGGCGCGAGCGAGGCTCGCCAAGGATCCGCGGGTTAGCCCGGATGAATTTGCTGAGATGATTTCTCTTTCACTCAGGCACATGGCCCGACATCGAGGGTGGCGTAGCCCGTATGCGAAGGTGGAGACACTGTTCCGGGACACGAAGCATTCCGATCAGTACATAGGATTTCGGGATTCCGTTGAGAACTCGACCGTCTATATTGCGCCGGAAGACGCGACACCAGCGGAGATACTTGTTGACTCTGGTGCACTGAGAAACAAGAAGATAAGAGGTCCCAAAGGTGTTCTTGGTGGGAAGCTCATGCAGTCCGACAACGCGAATGAACTTCGACGAATCGGTGCGGCGCAAGGCTTAGAAGACACCCTAGTTGAAGACATGATTCGTGTTGTCTTTGAAGCCAAGTCTCCGGTTGGAAGCGCGGCAGATAGAGTTGGGAAAGACGCACTGCCCGGTCAGGGGGACAAGCCTCGTGCTTCGAGGGCATCTCTGGTGTTCCAGAGGTTCCGCGTTGTATCCGTGCTTACGAACATTCGCATTACAGACGATGGCAACACCAGGGCACTCACACGAGATGAGTTGCGTGTTGCAACAGACTTCTTGTTATCTGACAAGGTCTCCAAGGGTGACTCCGATTGGTCTGACGTTGCAGAAGTCCTCGGATTCGAACGTCACCAGTTGCGTGGGACCGCATCTTTGGGTCCGGAAGGTGAACGCGCCTCTGCGAGACCACCCATTAACGATGTCTCTCGGAGGGTGCAGGAGTCGAAAATCAAGTCACTCGTGAAGTGGTGGAGTAATGCGGGTGATATAGAGAGATCAGCACTTATCGAGTATCTAGACAACGTAACCGTCGAATTAGCCGACGAGGAAGCAGAGGCGTCGGTCTTAGAGCTTATCTCGGGGTTTTCAGAGGAGGACATGGAGAAGCTCGAGAAGCTAACTCTTCCTTCTGGACGAAGTGCATATTCGGAGGACTCTCTCGAACGACTAACGAATGTGATGCTCGAAAGTGGTGTTGATCTGTTCACGGCACGAAAGACGGAGTTCGGGGTTGCTGACGATTGGCTGCCCCCAGCAGACCGGATTGGAGAACCCGTCGGCAATCCAGCCGTTGATAGGGTGCTGAAGATCGTTGCTAGATGGCTACTGGCTACCGAACGTAGGTGGGGAGCACCAAAGTCCGTAAACATTGAGCATGTTCGGGCAGGCTTTCTTTCAGAATCAGCTTCACGGGATATAGAACGAAGCGGAAATCGACGGTTCGAACAAAACCAGAAGACTTTTGATGAGATGAGCAAGCAGCTGGGCATAGTGACCAGCAATCGTTCAGATCTTGCGCGGTACTTAGCGATACAACGCCAGCATTGCTCGTGTGCCTATTGTGGGGAAACCATTACCTTTGCTTCGGCCGAGATGGACCATATTGTGCCTAGAGCTGGAGCTGGATCTACAAACACCCGAAACAATCTGACAGCTGTGTGTCGAGCGTGTAATCAATCGAAGGGGAAGCAACTCTTCTCAAAGTGGGCTGGTTCAAACAATGAACGAGGTGTTGTACTCAGCAAAGTTATTGGAAACGTAAATCTCTGGGATCGTGACCCTGGTCAGTCGTCGAAAGATCTTGAGAAGTTCAAGCGCGAGGTGATTACTCGTCTTCGTCAGACGCACGAGGACGATCCGATTGACTCGCGATCAATAGAGTCTGTTGCGTGGATGGCGCGAGAGCTCCGAAGCCGAATAGAAGGGCACTTCAAATCTCAGGGCGGTGAGGGCTCGGCAAATACAGACGTTCGTGTTTACAGGGGCTCTGTTACGCACGATGCTCGACACGCCTCAGGGCTTGAGAAGCAGATTCACCTCATTGGCGGTGAAGGCAAGACTCGACTTGACCGCCGCCACCACGCGGTAGACGCAGCAGTCATTGCGCTTATGCGTGATTCTGTTGCGAAAACTTTGGCGGAACGTTCAAGTATGCGTCAATCTGAATGGGCGACACGAGAGCCGAATGGATGGCGAGAATACAAGGGTAGCGACTTCGGGAATCGGTCAATCTATAGCAGTTGGCTCGACCACATGAAGTTGGCATTGGAATTAGTAAACGAGGCCTTAGATTCGGATCAAGTCCCAGTCATGACGAACACTCGATTGAGGCTCGGAAACGGTCGCGCACATGAGGATCAAGTTCAAAAGCTGATGCGCAAGCCCCTAAGTGAGGCATTTTCTCTTTCGGAGGTTGATAGAGCATCAACCCCAGCGCTCTGGTGTGCTTTGACCAGGAATCCTGACTTTGACGAGAAGAAGGGACTCCCTGAAAACCCCCAACGACGCTTAGTTGTGAATGGATGTGTCATTAGTTCAAATGAAGAGGTCGAACTCTTCGGATCTGGTGCCGCAGCCATAAAGGTTAGGGGAGGATACTGCGAACTTGGCGATTCTGTGCATCATGCTCGGATCTACAGGATTGAAGGCGAGACTCCGAGGTATGCGATGCTCCGCGTTTACGCCGCCGATCTTCGTAGAGCGAACAATCAGGACCTATTTGATGTCCCGATTCCAGAGCAGAGCATCTCAATGCGTACTGCTAGCGGAATACTCAGAAAAGCACTGAAGAAGGGGATGGCCACCTATCAAGGTTGGTTAGTACGTGGTGATGAGATAACAGTTGCGTCGTCGCTATTATCCGGGTCATTGCCGGGAGAATTTGTGGACTCATACCCAAATGTCCGCTCTTGGAAGATTGATGGATTCTATGACAGTCGTCGCTTGCGCCTAAGACCAACTCTCTTGGCGGCGGAAGGGCTTTCAGACGACACAGAACCGGCAGTTCGTAAGACTCTGGATAGCCCAGGGTGGTTAGCATCAATCTCCAAGGTATTCGGTGATTCAGGGACAGCTGTTGTTCGACGAAACGTCTTGGGTGAACCGAGAAGTTCATCAAACGCTGGGTTGCCCATTAGTTGGTCTACAGCGAGATAGATCGAGCTAATGGACGCGTGGAGAGTTATCGACTGTAGCTCAATGAAGGGCGAGCTCTCCGGTTCGCACGGGACCTTGAAGATAATGCCGGAGGGGCAACCATCCGTCTCAGTCCCGTTGGCTGAGATCGCAGTTCTACTCGTTGGACTTGAAACCAAATTGTCATCGGGTCTCCTTGTGCGTCTAATGAACTCAGACACAACAGTGGTGCCGTGTGATTGGGCCGGTGTAGCCGTCGGCGGACTTATTCCCTGGTCCACTCACACGAGGATCGGCGCCAGACAGGAAGCCCAAGCAAATGTTTCTCTGCCTCGAAAGAAAGCGCTTTGGGGACAAATAGTACGAGGGAAGATCCTTGGGCAGGCAATGGTTCTAGAGGCGGAGGACAAGAGCGCTTATAAGACCCTCCGTCGAATTGCGAATGATGTCAGATCAGGTGATCCTGCAAACAGTGAGGGACAAGCTGCTCGTGTTTACTGGAAAGCACTGTTTGATGATGACTTCTCTCGTGTTCCCGGCGGTGGGGGTGAGATCAATTGGGCGCTCGACTACGGTTATACCGTCCTCCGTGGATTGGGCATCAGAGGGGTGGCTTCTGCGGGGCTCATTCCCTCCCTCGGAGTCTTCCATAGGGGAAGATCCAATCCCTTCAATTTGGTCGATGACCTAATGGAGGTCTATCGCCCAATGATTGATTTTTGTGTCGCCACGGAACTTCAGCAAGCTGAGCCCGGTGACAAGATCGCTAAGCAGAGGCTTGTCGCACTATTTAGTCAACCGTTTGAAGACTCAGGAGTGGGTGTGGCGGCATCATTCTCAAGATTCTCGCAGTTTGTGGGGCAGTATTTTGAGGGTGACATAACAAGAGTTGACGTTCCATCTTGGCGAGGCCCTGAAGTTGGTTGATGAACCTGTGTGGTCTCTGGTCATGTTTGATCTTCCAGTTTTAACACCAGACGAACGTCGAAATGCAACGCACTTCCGGAAGAGCCTCATTGACATGGGTTACACAATGGTCCAGTTCAGTGTCTATGCGAAATACATCCCGACTGGTGGCAGAAACAGAGGTGGCATCTCGGCGCTCAAACGAGAGCTTCCTCCAGGTGGAGAAGTGCGTGTGATTACAATCACTGACCATCAGTGGTCAAAAGCGCTCAGATTTCGAAATGCTCGGGCTCAAAAGCCAGAGGGTGCGCCCGAGCAGCTGATGATTTTCTGACGCTGAAACGTCCATTTTTCCTGCCATTACGCCGAGAACTCAGCCTCCTGAAGCGTATCAAGAGGCTGAGTGACTGAATCTCAACGAAATCATTTGCTAGTCCCGATGGTGTGGAAGCGTATCAAGAGGCTGAGTGACTGAATCTCAACGGTGCGTGATGACCGCGCACAAGACTACGAAGCGTATCAAGAGGCTGAGTGACTGAATCTCAACGTAGGCGGATGCCTGCGAGGGTAAGAATGAAGCGTATCAAGAGGCTGAGTGACTGAATCTCAACAAGGTAAGACTGCGACGCGAGGACATGAGAAGCGTATCAAGAGGCTGAGTGACTGAATCTCAACTTTGAGTGGCTGTTAATCTCCGCGTTGTGAAGCGTATCAAGAGGCTGAGTGACTGAATCTCAACACCGGCCTTGCTTATTGCCATCAGATCGGAAGCGTATCAAGAGGCTGAGTGACTGAATCTCAACTGGTGTCTGCGTCTTCGCGCATCTGCCAGAAGCGTATCAAGAGGCTGAGTGACTGAATCTCAACCCTGTAAAAAGGTTGAGCTAACCCCGGAGAAGCGTATCAAGAGGCTGAGTGACTGAATCTCAACGCCATTCAACTTTAGAAAGGACAGCAAGGAAGCGTATCAAGAGGCTGAGTGACTGAATCTCAACATTTCTGAACTCTCCAGAGCCCAGTTCGGAAGCGTATCAAGAGGCTGAGTGACTGAATCTCAACGTGTAGGTGTCCTGAGTGTCGGGACGCGGAAGCGTATCAAGAGGCTGAGTGACTGAATCTCAACAACGCCCTAACCAATCGCTCAGAAAAACGAAGCGTATCAAGAGGCTGAGTGACTGAATCTCAACGCCAGATTATTGCCACCAGCGACCACATGAAGCGTATCAAGAGGCTGAGTGACTGAATCTCAACGACACGGAAGCAGTGACACCGCTGATGGGAAGCGTATCAAGAGGCTGAGTGACTGAATCTCAACCCTGTTTTGGTCGCACACGCAAGCCCCGGAAGCGTATCAAGAGGCTGAGTGACTGAATCTCAACTGGATTCGGTAGTACATTTGGGTTCCTTGAAGCGTATCAAGAGGCTGAGTGACTGAATCTCAACTCGCCGTCGGCGTGGTGACTGCTTCGTGGAAGCGTATCAAGAGGCTGAGTGACTGAATCTCAACAGGAGATGGAGATCCCGGCCCCGAGGTCGAAGCGTATCAAGAGGCTGAGTGACTGAATCTCAACTAGGCCAGAGCCTTTTCACCTAAACATCGAAGCGTATCAAGAGGCTGAGTGACTGAATCTCAACGTCGGGGTTAGCGGAGACGAAGAATTCGGAAGCGTATCAAGAGGCTGAGTGACTGAATCTCAACTATGCTTCGATTTCCTTGATGCCTAGGCGAAGCGTATCAAGAGGCTGAGTGACTGAATCTCAACCGAGGACAGGTACGGAAAGCCAACATTTGAAGCGTATCAAGAGGCTGAGTGACTGAATCTCAACCACTGCCGTATAAGTGCCAACTAATAACGAAGCGTATCAAGAGGCTGAGTGACTGAATCTCAACGCAAGGCAATTGTCCTCGCTAATCCACAGAAGCGTATCAAGAGGCTGAGTGACTGAATCTCAACAGGTAGGGTCTACTGTTTTTACCGGCAGGAAGCGTATCAAGAGGCTGAGTGACTGAATCTCAACTTCGTGGCGGCATAATCCGACTGACACGGAAGCGTATCAAGAGGCTGAGTGACTGAATCTCAACTGCTGTTAGTGATTGTTGTGGAGTCTTCGAAGCGTATCAAGAGGCTGAGTGACTGAATCTCAACACTTCACCAACCGGTACGTCTGCGGCCCGAAGCGTATCAAGAGGCTGAGTGACTGAATCTCAACCCAACCGCTCGCTAGCCGCTATCTCCACGAAGCGTATCAAGAGGCTGAGTGACTGAATCTCAACCACACCTCACGGTCACTACTGCCCAAAAGAAGCGTATCAAGAGGCTGAGTGACTGAATCTCAACGGACGCTTCGTTAGTGGTGACGGTGGTGGAAGCGTATCAAGAGGCTGAGTGACTGAATCTCAACCGCCCAGCGGCGCGTACATGAAGCCCAGGAAGCGTATCAAGAGGCTGAGTGACTGAATCTCAACCTGACTCTTCAAGAAGCACCGTCGACATACTCCAAGTAGTCGAGGGTCGGGATCATCCCTGCTCGCGCAGGGAGCACGTCCATACCAGGCCATCGGCAGACACCGTGCCGGGATCATCCCTGCTCGCGCAGGGAGCACCCCAGTTATGATTGACCCACTCGCGGATCGCGGGGATCATCCCTGCTCGCGCAGGGAGCACATGTCCGCCACCATTTGGGTTGCTTCCACCCCGGGATCATCCCTGCTCGCGCAGGGAGCACAGCTGGTGCTTGTGAGGAGGGTGGCTTCGCCTGGGATCATCCCTGCTCGCGCAGGGAGCACGTGTATTTCGTGGCTGCGGCGATTGTGCCCGCGGGATCATCCCTGCTCGCGCAGGGAGCACGGCCCCGCCACCTATGAGGGGTCTTTGACGCCGGGATC
>JBATQJ010000141.1:0-2837 GCA_049291975.1 Scrofimicrobium sp. | reverse complement strand
AATGCGAAAGGGAGGTTCCTGCTCAGGAACCTCCCTTTTCACTGCCGCTTCGGCGTCACTTCTTGTTGCGACGCTGGTGACGGGTTTTGCGTAGCATCTTGCGGTGCTTCTTCTTGGACATCCGCTTGCGACGCTTCTTAACCACTGAGCCCATGGGGGACCTCCCTCCAACGTCTTTCCGTGCTTCCCCGGAAAGCGATGGCACACCGGAGATGAAAACTTCGACGGTTCAGTTTATACCGCCTGCTTTGGAGGTCCGAAACCGGACCGACACGAACTGGTCACTCTCAGCCGTTTGCACTCAACTGATCACCGTCGGACCACGACGAGTCAAGTAGCGCACTCAGAGCGCTCTGAGGGACACGAAAGCTTTTGCCCACCCTGATCGCGGGTAGCTCACCCGCGTGAATAAGCCGATAAACGGTCATCTTGGAAACCCGCATGACCTCGGCCACCTCAGATACAGTGAGGAAGCTTGGCGCGGGTTGAGCACTCATGTTGAATCCCTCTACAACTTCGACTGTGACCGATAAAACGTTTCGTCGCTCCCGGTTCACGCTTTGTGCCGGGTTGGACTCTAGACTGAATCTTAGCCTACGCAGATCACCTTGTAGGCCCTGTTTTTGCAAGGAGACTTTTCGGTGGTTCGAAGGGCACAACCCGGCGCGGATAAGGCAAGCGCGGCAGGCGGTTCCGCTCGCTCACCGCGTCGCGCTCCCTCCGCTGCTCCGCCGTCAAAGGCCAACAAGCCCAAGCCTGTCTCATCTGCGGCAAGAGAGCATCGAAGCGTCACCCATTTCGCAGAGTCCGAACCGCCAGAACTCCGACACCGTGGAGTGAATCCGGCGAGCTTACGCCCGGGTGCCGCTCGTAATCTCACAAGAGTTCAGTCTCTTGGAATGTGGCTCAACTCGGTGACCTTCCGGTACCCGGCCCGTCTGACCATGGTGATCTTCCTCATTCTCATCTTGCTGACCACCAGCGCACTGATGCTTCCCGGTGCCTCAAAAGTTCCCGGAAGCACCGACCTGGTAGATGCCTTCTTCACCGCTGTGTCGGCCGTGTGCGTGACCGGGCTTACCGTCGTTGACACTTCGATGCACTGGACGTTCTTTGGTCAGGCGATCATTGCGACCGGAATCACCCTCGGCGGTCTGGGCGTCATGACGATGGCATC
Source organism: Scrofimicrobium sp. (assembly GCA_049291975.1). Lineage (GTDB taxonomy): Bacteria > Actinomycetota > Actinomycetes > Actinomycetales > Actinomycetaceae > Scrofimicrobium. The sequence continues at coordinate 1,660 of JBATQJ010000141.1, read as the reverse complement.
GCTGCTGGCGCTGGTGGTGTCCAGGCGCCTTGGTTTGACTCAGAAGTTGCTCAGCGTTCAGGACACCGGGGGACGTCTGTCAGACACAGGAACACTGGTCCTCGGCGTCATTGTCACCACCCTGGCCGCTGAGGTGGTTCTGTTCCTGGTGATCCTCCCCTCCTTCCTAGAAACGGGGCACGACCCGGCAAGCGCCACGTGGCACGCGGCGTTCATCGCCATTTCTTCGTTCAACAACGCCGGTTTCGTGTCGATGCACGAGGGATTGGACGCGTACGTCGGCAACTGGTTTGTTCTTGTCCCGATTATGCTCGCGGCGGCTGTCGGAGCGATTGGGTTCCCGGTGATCACCGACCTGCGGCGCAACTGGAGGAAGCCCTCGGGATGGTCTCTTCACACGAAGATGACTCTGACAACATACTTTGCGCTGGCTGCGGTCACCGGGCTGATTGTTACGGTCCTTGAGTGGAACAACTCCCAGACTCTCGGGGCGCTTCCTGTTTCGGACCGTGTTCTTAACTCTTTCGTCTTGGCGATAACCCCCAGATCTCCCGGAATGACGGCAATTAACGTGGGGAACATGACCCAGGCGTCATGGCTACTCACCGACATCTCCATGTTTATCGGAGGTGGATCTGGTTCGCATGCGGGCGGCATAAAGGTCACCACCTTTGCCGTGGTAATGATGGCTGCCTGGGCCGAGGCGACGGGACGCAAGGATATTGAGGCTTTCCACCGGCGCATTCCTCACGAGACCCTGCGCCAGGCGGTGGCCGTTCTGCTGGGTTCGGTAATCCTTGTCTTAGCTGTGGCAGCGGCGCTGTTGATCATCTCTCCCTTCACGCTGGACGAGGTGCTGTTCGAGGTTATTTCGGCATTCGGAACCGTTGGCCTAAGCACGGGAATAACCCCTCATCTGCCCGCAGCGGGGAAGGTTCTACTGTCGTTCCTGATGGTCGTGGGGCGTGTCGGACCCATGACTCTGGCCACCGCGCTTGCATTGCGTCAGGAAAACAGAGTGGTTCGAATGCCGAGCGAACGCCCGATTGTGGGCTAGGGTGTGTCTCCTAAATACATGCTCGGGCGAGGATGCCCGGGAAATTCGTGGTTGCAGGGCGGAAGAGGAGGCTTTGCTGGTGGCAAAGCCGACGATGACAACGTAGCAAGCGCGGATTTCACGGTCACCACAGCGAGCATGGATTTGGGAGACACACCCTAGTCGAGAAGAGGAGAAACGAATGGCTGATCGGGACAGGAACCGGGGCACACTGGTTGTTGGCATGGGCCGATTTGGGGCTGCGGTTGCTCTTACTCTTGAGCGACTTGGGTTCGAGGTGCTTGCGATGGAGAAGAATCGGAACACCGTCCAGCACTACACGGGAGTGCTTCCCCTGGTGGAGGGTGACGCGACCGACCCCGAGGCGCTGGAACAGGTGGGAGCCGCTGACTTCAGTTCGGCAGTTGTTGGCGTCGGCACCTCACTCGAGTCGTCGGTGCTTATTACTGCGAACCTGGTCGACGCCGGGGTCAAGTCGATCTGGGCGAAGGCAACCTCCCGCGAACACGGAAGAATCCTGCGGCGAATCGGTGCCCACCACGTGGTCTATCCCGAGTATGACGCGGGGATGAGGACCGCTCACCTGGTCGGTGGCGAACTGCT